>JBOGWY010000288.1:0-12267 GCA_050694015.1 Actinomycetota bacterium
GGTGTACAGAGGCGTCTCGCGGAGGCTCATGCGGATGTAGAGAGCCAGAGCGACGAGCGCGCCGGACAGGAAGAACGGGATCCGCCACCCGTAGTCGGCGAACGCAGCCTCTCCCATCAACGATTGAGTTCCGACGACGACGAGCAGTGCCAGCACGAGCCCGACCGTTGCAGTCATCTGGATGTAGGAGGTGTAGCGGCCGCGCTGATGATCGGGAGCGTGTTCGGCGACGTAGATCGCCGCGCCTCCGTACTCTCCTCCAAGCGCTAGTCCCTGCAGCATCCGCAACACGACGAGGATGAGAGGAGCAGCTATCCCGATCTGTTGGTACGTGGGCAGGAATCCGATCGCGAAGGTCGCGGCTCCCATCACGCTGATCGTCACCAAGAATGTGTACTTGCGTCCGATGAGGTCACCGATGCGGCCGAAGAAGAACGCCCCGAACGGCCGCACGAGGAAACCGACGTAGACGAGAGCGAAAACCCCGAGGATGGCCAACACTTCGTTGCCCGGTGGGAAGAACTTCTCGCCGAGGATGGCGAACAAACTGGCGAAGATGTAGAAGTCGTACCACTCGATCGTGGTGCCCGCAGAAGATGCCGCGATCACCCGGTTCAGCTTGTAGTCGTAGACCTGATGACCCTCCAACCGCGCCGTCGTGGCCATTCGCGTCCTCCCTCGCCTCGGTCCAAACGAGTCAAGCGTTAGGACCCCTTCCCCGTCGGAGGCGCGGGAAAACCTCTAGATCGACGGAGGTGCAGGGGGCAGAGGCGGTACTTCGGTCACCGAGATGGACCATTCGGGCTATTGCTCCCTCAGCGGCGCCTCTCTACCGTCGAGCTGATGGAACTTCTCGCGATCGGCGCCGTCTTCTTTCTCGGGGTCGTGCCCGTTCTCGTCTACCTAGCCCTTAAGGAGTCAGGGTGGGACGAGACCGTTCCGGCGATCCGCTGGATGCTCAACCGGAAGCTGAAGGCGTTCGCGCGGGCAGTCGCGTCGGGAGACTTCGATAGAGCCGAACGAGTGATGGGCGAGATCGTCCGACAAGCTCGTCCGGCGAGTTACTCGGTCACACGGCAGGTCGGCGCATAGCCCCCGTGGAAGGTCGCACTACAAGGTAAACCTTTCGGGGTCCTCATGGCTCTATCGGTAGTGGATATCCGTTTGGGGAGTGGTTATGAGCCGCTCTGACTTCGCCTTGTTCTACGAATCGTCGTTCCATCAGGTGCTTGCCGCGGCTCAGGCGTTCACGTCAGATCGCGACGTTGCATATGAGTCGACACAAGAGGCATTCGCTCGCGCTTTCGCGCGGTGGCGGCGGGTCTCGGCCGCTTCGTCGCCGGAGGCGTGGGTCGTCACGACGGCATTGAACCTGTGCCGGCGTCATTTCCGGCGACGTGGATCCTTGCCGCGAGGAGATCTCACCGCTCCAGAAGCTTCTGCTGATCGCCTCGACATGCTGTCGGCACTCCGGTCCCTGCCCGAGCGACAGCGACAAGCAGCCGTGCTTCATTACATCGCCGACTATCCGGTCGCCGCGGTGGCAGATGCCATGGGCATCTCTGACGGCGCGGTCAAAGCACACCTGTCCAAGGCGCGCGATGCGCTCCGTAGATCACTGGAGGTGCGTCATGCATGACGACATCGCTCGTCACCTGAAGGATTCCATTCACCCCACCAATGACGCCATCGATCTGGCGTGGGTCGTGTCACGGGGGCGCTCGTTGCGGCTCCGTCGTCGGCTCGCGTTTGCGACAGCCGCAGTTGTACTCGTCAGCGTTCTCGGCGTTGGCTCAGCGGCGATCCTCCCACTTGAGCGCGATGGCTCTATCGATGTTGCACCTCCTCCTCGCCCGGGTCCCGACCCCCAACCACGCCGCGCGATCGTCGAATCGATCGATGACGAGACGCAAGCTGAGATTTTCGCATTCCGCGCGCTCGCCGAGACCGGCGTCATGCAACCGTACGGAGAGCACACCTACACGTTCACCTATAGAGATGACGCCATTCACGAGGACGGCGTATGGCGCGTCGGTTTCGCGGCTGCCGATTGCGCCCCACGTGGTAGTTCCCAGACATGTCGCGGTCTCTCGGGTGACGACCCCCGCGGGAATCCTGGGACCGATGTCTATGCAGTGGTGGCCCGTGAAGACAAGACGTGGACCGTCGTGGGCCTAGAGGGCAACGTATTGCCCGAGCATCGCGACGCGGTTGTGGGTTACTCCTTGAGACAACACCGTGAGGCATCGCATTGGGAGTTTCCCGCGGTCGGGATAGCGCCGGGACTCGACGGCACTCACGTTGCGATGTGGGCTCTCTGGGTGGGGCCATTTCCTACGGAGGCTCCAGGTAGCGCTTGCGAGCTCCGGACGTACGACTCCGATGGATCTCTGGTGGAGAAGAGAAGGCTCATCTATCAGGAGCCGCCCAACCGCGCCTTCGAGGTTGGCGCATGGGTTTCGGGCACCGATGCCGGTGACGTCGACGCGGTGTCGGGCAACGTGACGTGCAAGCAATACGTCGGCTCCGGATGGCGCGTCATCAGCGAGCCTGAGCTGGTGATCGAATCAGACGGGCGCGTCGTGGGTGCGACTGCAGAACTGCGCTGGGGCGGCCCGACAGGATTCACGACCGCAGCCGTCTGTCGGGCCGAATTCGTCGACGCGGATGGTGACGTCGTCTATGAGGGACGTGGACGGATCGAGCCGCTCTGGCGACCGGGCGACCTGCGCAACCACCCGTATGTAGAGACGGTGTTCATCACTACCCGCGGCAGACGTATCAACGCGGAGCGTGTCGAACGCCTACGATGCGTCTCTCGGTGAGTGTCGGCTCATTGCTCGAGAGTGTGGAGTTCGATCTGTATCCCATCCGGGTCCCTTAACTCGATCATCTGGCCGAAGGCGCCGGCGGGTTTGATCTCCGAATGCGTTACGCCTTCGCCATCGAGACGCGCGGCCCACGCTTCGAGGTCGGCCACCGACGACACCATCAACGCGAGATGGTCGAGTCCCGTCCGTGTGGGCTCGAACCGGCTCCCGTCGGTCGCGGAATGAGCTTGGAGTCCGATGGCCAGACGACCGGCGAGCAGCAGCACCTGGCGGCCTTCGAAGACCTCACCGTCGAACGGAGGCGCCAGGACCTGAAGCCCAAGGACGCGGTGATAGAAGTCGAAGCTCCGGTCGAGGTCGGTCACGGACAGAGACACATGCGTGACACCCTTGATCGGTTGCGCATCGGTCATCCCGTACCTCCTCGTTCGCTACGACGATCAATCATCCCTGCCGAGCCCGATCCCGCGTACGCTGGTGAGCCAACCATGTTCACCATCGCAGCGCGAGACGGATTACGTGACCGGGTCCTCGAGATTGCGCGAGAAGACCGACGCGTGGTCGCCGCTGCCGAGGTGGGATCGCTCTCGGTTGGCGAAGGCGACCGGTGGTCCGACGTCGATCTGACCTTCGCGATCGATGACCAAGTCGACACCGTCGAGGTCCTCGATGACTGGACCTCGACCTTCGTCGACGAACTCGGGGGCATGCGATTGTTCGACCTCACCTCGGGACCAAGCATCTACCGGGTGTTCATGTTTCCGGAATGCTTGCAACTAGACGTTTCGTTCTCGTCCGCTCGTGACTTCAAACCGACCAGCCCCAGATTCCGCCTCGTCTTCGGGGAGGCGGACGAGATGCAACTGCCCGAACCTCCCGATCCCGGCGGGCTGCTTGGGTGGGCGGTCATGTGGGCGACACACGCGCGCCGCTGCATCGAACGTGAGCTGTGGTGGCAGGCCGAGCACTCCATCACCAGCATGCGCCAACACGCGCTCAGCTTCGCCTGTCGTCGGCGCGAGCTTCCCGCGGGTTACGGGAGGGGAATCGATCGGCTTCCGTCTGATGTTCGCCACCGCTTCGCGTCAACGCTGGTGCTCGCCTACGAGCCGGATGCTTTGAAGGTCGCCTTGAAGAATTGTGTCGCTGCGCTCTCCGCCGAGTGCGCGGACGATCCCGAGACCGACGAGGCCATCGGCGACCGGCTCGGGGACACCGTCGCCGGTCTCTGACGATCACGCAGGCACGGTCGGATCATCACCTGCCAGCCTGATGAGGGTCTTGTCGACAACGATGTAGAGGGTGAAGGTGCGCACCCCGGAGTTCGCTTCGGCCCAGCGCACCACTTCGTGCACGTCCGCGACCTCGTCGATCTCGTATTCGTAGGAGATGTAGCCCGAATCCGGGTGCGGGTTCTGACGTTCCCAGAAGTAGACGCGGTACGTCGGAAAGTCGATCTGGATCTCGGTGTCGCGCGGGTCGATGGGTCGCGTCCGCATCGAACCAGCCTAGGCTGCTGCGTCGCAGATCGAAAGATACGTATACGTAGTCGTCCGTACTTCTACTCGCAGACCGCGCTGTCTACGGCACCGGGTGATTCACTTCCGTGTGGAAGCCGACGTCGGCACGCTATCTGGCTCTTTGACGTGAGGACCCATCTACAGATGGGCATGCACGTCGACCTTGCCGAGAACACGTCCCCTCGCTGGGAGGTCACCGCAGCAAAGGAGCGCCGATGAGCGCGACCGTAGCCGCACCTGCGGCACCGCGATCCCTGACGACACCGCGCATGAGCGGCATCAGGATCGTTCTCGTCTGGACCGGGCTCACGCTGCTAGCGTTCCCCCTCGGTGGGCTGCTCGGCTGGGCGATCGGCGGGCACGTCGACTCCGTTACCCCTGCACTGATAGGGGGCGCCCTAACGGGTGCGTCGATCGGGCTAGCGCAATGGATCCTGCTCCGGCGCGACCTGGCTGTGAGCCCGGCATGGATCGTGGCGACCGCGATCGCGTTGGCCGCCGGGTTGGCCATCGGCGCGGCGGTCGTGGGCTACGAGACCGACACTGGGTCGCTCGTGATCCAGGGGGCGATCTCCGGTGGAGCTGTGGGGATCGCGCAAGGCTTGGTACTCCGCGGCAGGTACTCGTTGTGGAGCGCGTGGATCGTCGCGATGCCCGCCATGTGGGCGCTGGGTTGGTTCGTTACCGCGGCCGGTGGGATCGCCGTAGAGAATCAGTTCACGGTCTTCGGAGCCTACGGTGCTGCCGCGTTCGGGGTGGTTTCGGGTCTGCTGCTGATGGCTGGTAAGCGCACGCAGGACCACGCTGCATGACCGTCGATGTCGCGACCGGTGTCCTCCTGATCCTCTTACCGATCGCGTACAACGTGCTCTACGTGTCACTCGCGCGCTCGTTCGATTATCCCGACATCCTCAGACGACCCACGGAAGAGGTTCTGGCGCGTTTCACCGCCGGCGGGAGCAAGCTCGTTCTGACCTGGTGGGCATTCGCGATGAGCGCGGTGCTGCTCGCCCCGACGGCGGTCCTGTTCTCGGCGACACTGACGGACGCGGATCCGACCCTGTTGGTGACGGCCACGGCGATCGGACTACTGGCGGCGATCGTGCAGTTCCTCGGACTCATCCGATGGCCGTTCGCCGTTCCCAATCTCGCGCGTGCGATGGCCGACCCGGCATCTAATGCCGGTAGGAAGGAAGCGGTCGACATCACGTTTCAGACGCTCAACCGCTATCTCGGCGTCGCCGTGGGTGAACACCTCGGTTATGTCTTCACCGGTGTGTGGACGGGCCTCGTGGGGGCCGCGGTGTTGCAATCGGATGTGTTGCACCCCGCGTTCGGGATCATCGGACTGATCCTGGCCCCGTTGTTCCTGCTCGGTTCGGCGGAGTTCGTGGGACCGAACGAATCAGAGGGTTGGAAGTTCTCCGGGGCGCTGGTGCCCATCGCGTATATCGGGTGGTCCCTGTGGCTGCTCGCGATGGGAATCGGTCTCCTGGCCTGAGGTGCGTATACCGATCGACGTGAGAGGAATGAAGATGACGGAAACGACGAAGCTGAAGAGCAACTCGACGCCCGTAACCGACGACCGGGTGATCTCGCTCGATGAGGGCGCACCGACGATGCGCGCGATCGTCCAGCGCGCCTACGGTTCGGTCGATGTTCTGACTCCCGATCGGATCGAGCGCCCGGCCATCGCCGCGCACGAGGTCCTCGTGAAAGTGCGTGCCGCAGGGATGGACCGCGGCACGTGGCACATGATGGCGGGGTTGCCCTATCTGCTGCGCGTCATCGGCTTCGGTTTGCGTGCGCCCAAGAACTTCATCGCGGGGCTGGACGTCGCGGGCACGGTCGAAGCGGTCGGTGCCGAGGTGACGAAGTTCAAGCCGGGCGATGAGGTATTTGGGATCAGCCGGGGCTCGTTCGCCGAGTACGCCGCGGCGCGCGAGGACAAGCTCGCGCTCAAACCGGGGACGCTGAGCTTCGAGGAGGCCGCGGTCGTCCCGATCTCGGGTAGCACCGCTCTGCAGGGTCTGCGGGATGCGGGGCGAATCGAGGCGGGACAGAAGGTCCTCATCATCGGTGCATCGGGAGGCGTGGGGTCCTATGCCGTGCAACTGGCCAAGGCATTCGACACGGAAGTAACCGGTGTCTGCAGCACCGCGAAGATCGAACACGTCCGATTTCTAGGTGCCGACCACGTCATCGATTACACGAAGGAAGACTTCGCCGACGGTGTCCACCGCTACGACCTGATCCTCGACGTCGGTGGGAACAGCAGCCTGCCGCGGCTGCGACGGGCCCTCACGCGGAAGGGGACGCTCGTGATCGTCGGCGGTGAGGAGAAGGGGAAAATCACGGGAGGCTTTGGCAGACAACTGCGCGCGACCGCGCTGTCTCCTTTCGTGAGTCAGCGACTAACGATGCTGGCGTCCGTCGAGCGCGGCAGCGATGTGGAGATCATGGGCGAGTTCATCGAGGCGGGCCGGGTCACGCCCTCCATCGACCGGGTCTATCCGCTCGCTGAGGTTCCCGATGCGATGCGCCATCTCATGGCCGGCGAGGTCCGAGGGAAGATCGCCATCACCATCTGACAGTTCGACGGTTCCGGGCACCACTCCACATTCTGCTTTAGCTGGTCGCGCCTTCAGCTCGTCGCGCCCTCCGCTCAGGCTTGACATCACCTGGTGTCGGCTAGTACCTTATGTGACAAGGTACACGACGACCCTAGGGAGAGGCATGACCACGATCGGCGACGAGGGGATCCAGCGGGAGCTCTCGCGCGGAACGATGGAGCTCGCCGTCTTGACCCTCATCGCGGCCCGCAAGCGCTACGGCTACGACCTGTTGTCCTCGCTCACCAACGCATCGGACGGGGCGATGGCGATCAAGGAAGGGACGCTCTACCCGGCCCTGCATCGCATGGAGGACGCCGGCTACATCACCGCGTCGTGGGAGGCCGAGGGCCGGGCCGCCCCGCGCAAGTACTACTCGATCACCAAGGACGGACGAGTCCGCTTGGAGGCGCTCCGCGCCGAATGGCACCGGCTCTCCGCAGGCATGGAGCGGTTGTTGAACGGAGGAGGAGCACAGTCATGAACCAGAACTACCTGAAGGAGTTCCAGCGCTGGACCGCGGGGCCGAAGGCGCGTCGCGAGATGCTGAGCGCGGAGTTCGCCGAGCACCTGCGCGAGGCGGAAGCCGCGGGGGAGTTGGGCTCGACGCTCACGCGACTCGGCCCCCCACGCGATGCCGCCAAGGCGTTCGCCGCCGGGCATGAGTTGCGTAAGGCTCCTCTCGCTCGCCGCATCACGGCATTCCTGATGGACGCGGCGATCCCTGCCGTGATCGTCATGGTGGCCCTCGCGATCGCCACGGCGATCGGCTCGGAACAAGAGGGGCGCGAGGTGTACATGTTCTTCGAGGACCTCGCGGCGGAGCGCACTCCGGTCTGGGGCGCGCTTCAGGCGCTCGCCGCCGTCATCGTCGGGCTGGGCGGAATGTGGTGGGTGCTCGGACTGACGATCATGGAGTGGCGCTACGGCCGCGGACCCGGCAAAGCGATGATGGGGCTGCGCGTCGTGACCGAAGACGGGATCGCGCCGACCTTCGGGCAGGTGATCATCCGCCGACTGACGCTCGTCTTCTCGGGCCCGCTGCAGATCATCGACTGGGTGTTCGCGCTCTTCGATCCCCGCAGGCAGCGCGCGGTCGAGAAACTCGCCCACACGCTCGTCGTCCAGGACGAGACCCCGGAGCGGCAGCCCGCCGCTGCCGGGGTGGGGGCCGCGGTCTAGAGGGCCTCGCGTTTGGCGCCGGACCGTCGCTCCTCGCGAGCCGATCGCTTGGCCCACCTCTCGGCCCAGTTCTGTAGTCCCGGATAGAGCTCGAGCAGACGGGCTCCCTCATCGGTGAGCGCGTAGCCCTCAGCGCCGGCGTCGACGATCCCCGCGACGCGGAGTTCACTCAGGCGCTCGTTAAGAACGGAGGAACTGATCTGTCCGCAGGACGCCTGCAGCTCGCGGAAAGTCAAAGTGTCCTCGCGCAGTTCCCAGATCACGCGCAGCGCCCACCGCCGACCCAGCAGGTCGAGTAGTGCCATGATCGGTGATCCTCGCTTCGAGCCCCTAACGGGCCGGCCTGGCAGCGGGATGTCGGCGATCGGTGAGTCCTCCCTCGTTTGCGCTTTGTTTTCCGAAGCGCTACCGTGCGCTTTGGATTCCGAAGCAGGAGGTTATCTCATGACCGAACCCCAGCCCCGCATAGCCCCCCTCGAGCCGCCGTACGACCCCGAGTTGGAGGCGCTTCTAAGGAAATGGATGCCGCCGGGAGTGGACGTCGAGCCCCTCACCCTCTTCCGCACGCTCGCTCTCAACTCCGAACTTTTTTCGAGAGCCCGGCCGCTCGGGGCCGGCATCCTCGCCAAGGGGCTCGTCGACCCCCGGCTCCGTGAAGTCATGATCCACCGAACCTGCGCGTTGACCGGGGCGGAGTACGAGTGGGGCGTTCACGTGATGGGCTATGGCAAGTCGGTCGGCCTCACCGATCAGCAATTGTCGTCCACCGTCCACGGCGGCGCCGACGACCCGGACTGGTCGGACGCGGACCGTGCCGTCTTTCGGCTCGCCGACGAGTTGCACAACACCAGCTCGGTGTCCGACGAGCTGTTCAACGAGTTGACGCGACACTTCGACGCTCCCCAGATCATCGAGCTATGTCTGACGAGCGGCTGGTACCACGCGCTGTCCTTCGTCATCAACGCGGCACGTCTGCCACTGGAGCCGTGGGCGGAGCGGTTCCCGGAAGTGCCCGAACACGTCGCATGACAGAGTGCGAAAGTCGGGCTAAGGAAGGAGACAAGCGGTGAACGAGAACCCGATCGTGTGTGCGCTTGATGGGGAACTCCAGAAGTCGCGCAGGGAAGAGTGGAGGGACCTCCTCGTCCCGAACCTTGTGGAGAACTCGCTCATCCCGGGAGGTGTCCGGCTCGTGCTGCGTCGGGCAAGCGGGGTGCGGCCCGAGCTAGAACGCTTGATAGCTTCTGGAGAGCTCCTGCTGTGCGTGGATCGACTGGCACCTGGAGGAATCCGACGTGATCCGAGTGGATGCCACGGCGGACCACGAAACCGGATCGGCGCAGCTGCGCGCCTGGTTCGGCCCCCGGGAATCACGCTCCGAGGTGGGGGCCGGCTAGGGATAGAGGAACCCCCTTCCCCGACCTGTTGGCCCGTAGTACAAGCGCATAGAGGTGGCGGGAGGCTCCGATGAAAGCGATCGTGCAGGCGCGCTACGGACCGCCGGCCGAGGTCCTGTCCCTCGCGGACATCGAGAAGCCCACCGTGAAGGACGAAGAGGTCCTCGTGCGCGTCCGTGCCGCGTCGGTGAACGCCCTCGACTGGCGTGTGATCAAAGCGGATCCCTTCATCGTTAGGACGGGAGGCTTGCGTCGTCCGAAACAGCCCGTACCCGGCGTGGACGCTGCCGGTGTTGTCGAAGAGGTAGGCCAAGACGTTACACACCTCTCACCCGGCGACGAGGTGTTCGGCATCGGGAAGGGATCGTTCGCCGAGTACACGGTTGGCTCACATTTCGCGCCCAAGCCGGCGAACCTGACATTCGACGAGGCGGCCGCGCTTCCCGTGGCCGGGATCACCGCGCTCCAGAGCGTTCGCGACCTAGCCCACGTCGAGCCGGGGCGCAAGGTACTGGTCAACGGCGCCGGCGGCGGGGTCGGCACCTTCACGGTCCAGATCGCCAAGGCATTCGGAGCGCACGTCACCGCGACGACAACGACTGAGAACGTGGACCTGATTGGTTCCCTCGGTGCGGATCACGTCATCGATCACACATACGAGGACTTCACCGCCCAAGACGCCCGTTACGACGCGATCTTCGAGGTCGGCAGAGACCTGAAGCTGTCCGACGTGAGAGACGCGCTGACCCCTTCCGGGAAGCTGATCTACGTCGGAGCGGGGAGCGGCTTCGGCGGTCCGGTGGGACGCCTCGTCTTTGCAACCGTCGGCGGGAAGGTGTTCAGGCAGCCGCTCGTCGCATTGATATCGAAGGAGTCCGTCGAGGACCTCGTCACGATCAAGGATCTCGTCGAGGCCGGCAAGCTGAAGCCCGTTATCGACAGCACACATCCTCTGCGAGAGACTGCCCGCGCGGTGAGCCTGCTGGAGACCGGTCACCCTCAGGGAAAGGTCGTGATCTCCATCGCCCCGGATTGATGGGAGTGGAAAGCGCGTGAGTATCGAATTCCTCGTCACCACGCTCGTAGTCGTCGTGACGCCGGGCACCGGGGTGATCTACACACTCGCGGCAGGCCTCTCTCGCGGACGGCGCGCCAGTGTTGTGGCGGCATTCGCATGCACGCTCGGAATCGTCCCGCACATGGTTGCGGCCCTTACCGGGCTCGCCGCGTTGCTGCACACGAGCGCGGTCGCGTTCCAGACCTTGAAGTACGCCGGCGTGGTCTACCTGCTCTACATGGCCTGGACGACCGTGAGGGAGAAAGGAGCGCTCGTCGTCGATGAAGATAGCGCTCCTCGATCGGCCTCGAGCGTGATCGCGTCGGGGATCCTCATCAACCTCCTCAATCCCAAGCTGACGATCTTCTTCTTCGCCTTCCTGCCGCAGTTCGTGAGCCCGGATGCGTCGAACGGTCTTCTTCAGATGGCCGGTTTGAGCGGCGTCTTCATGGTCGTGACGTTTGTGATCTTCGCGGCGTATGGGATCTTCGCGGCGACCGTGCGTACCCAACTCGTGTCGCGACCCCGGGTCATGACATGGATGCGCCGTACCTTCGGGGCGTCGTTCGTTGCCCTCGGTGTGAAGCTCGCGGTGACCGAGAGATAGATGGATGTCTGACGACGGCTACTTCGACGTGGAGATGGCCGGGATGCGACTACGAGACCGATGGACCGACTGGGACCGCGCCCCCTTCACTAGCGAGAGCCGCAGACACGCCTCGATCTGGGCGAAGAGCTAGGCGGGGGCGCAGCGGGCACCCCCCTCCCGCCTGGGGGCGGGTCCCGATGGCGCCGGTCACATCGTTGTACGGTTCGGAGGCGTGGGTAACCGACGACGTTGGACGCGGGCGTTCGTCGCGATCATCGCTGCCGCAGGGCCGGCCCTCATGTTCGCGGCCCCCAGCGCGCACAGCGAGACGATCGCGTCGCTCAAAGAGCGCATGGCGCGGATCCAGGAGGATCTCGATGCCAACACCGCTCGCATCGAGGAGCTGCGCTCGGAGCAGTACCGCCTGGCCCAGCGGATCAACGTGCTCGAGAAGAAGATCGAGGCGATCGAGGCCGACAACTCCGAGCTCCAGAACAGGGCGATCGATAGAGCGCGGGAGCTCTACATGGGCGGGAGCACGCGCATGCTCGAGATCCTTCTGAGCGCGCAGGACATCGGTGAGCTTTCCGCCGAGTTCGAGTACGCGGCGCGCATCAGCGATAACGACACGTCTCTCTTCGTGCGGTACTCTCGCGTCGCCGACGAGCTGAACGTCGCTCGTGGCAAGGCGGAGGAGCATGCCCGCGACCTCGCGCAGGTGGAGGAAACCCTCGATGAGGAAACCGAGGCTTTGCAGGATCGTCTCGTTGCAGCTCAAGACGACTACGACGCGCTGAAGAAGAAGCTCGCCGCGCAGGCCGCGCGCGAAGCACGTAGGGAGGCAGCAGCCGAGGCCGCGGCACAAGCTCCATCGGTGTCCGCGCCGTCGGCTCCCATCGTCGTTCCGAGCGGCAACATGACTTGTCCGGTCGCGGGACCGAACTCGTTCATCGACAGCTGGGGGTATCCGCGCTCGGGCGGACGCACGCACGAAGGAACCGACATCATGGCGGCCGAGGGAACACCGGTGGTCGCCATCACGAGCGGGACGATCACTTACGCGGGCTACGGGTCGTCGG
>JBOGWY010000289.1:0-2011 GCA_050694015.1 Actinomycetota bacterium
GGCGTTGGCAGCCTCGCGGGGAACAGGCTCGCGGAGCTCCTCATCAACTACTACAGCCTGGCGTGGCTCGACCGCCACCTGCAGGGCCGGCTCGTGTTCGACGATGCCGGCAACGTCGTGACGTCCGACGGTCGCACGGAGGCCGAGGAGCGCGCCTACCGGCAGGCTCAAGCGCAAGATGCATTCGATCGGCTGACGGCGATGGTCTTCGACGACTCGGTCGACATCCACAACATCAGCATGGGCTTCTACGACCCCGTACAACACGCGACGTCGGGGGACCCCCTCTACGGCGGGAACGTCCCGTACTCGATCGAGGGACTGTGGGTCACGGACCGCCTCGCACAGGAGTACCGATCGTTCTGCTCCGTCTCGGTTCCCGACTACGTCGGCGGCAGCGACGGGGGCCCGGGCTCGCCGGTCGCGGCAGCGGCCGATAGCGGAGCCGACGGCGACATCCGCTTCACCGGGTGCCGCTCGGCGAAGTCGGTGACCGGGAGCGCGCTGACCCTCGAGATCGAAGGCCGCGGGGGCAACCGCACACTGGTGGCCGGCTTGTCGGTCGCGGACGATCCGTCGTCGGGTATCGCGGGCCGCACGATCGACTTCTCCGTAGACGGCATCGCGATCGGATCGGCGACGACCGACGGCGAGGGGATCGCGACGTTGACCGTGCCTCCGAAGTACCGGGGTAGGAGCCACACGTTCGAGGCGATCTTCGCCGGCGACGGCGAGTATTCGGGCTCGGAGGCGGAGACGAACGGTTAGCCAAGAAGAGATGGCGATGTAGCCCGATACAGTCGGTCGCGTGACGAGCGCTCGGCTGGAGACGTTCACCGACGGCGTCCTCGCCATCATCATCACGATCATGGTCCTGGAGTTGGGGATCCCGCACGGGACCGACGCCGGGGCTCTCCGTCCGCTCATCCCGGTGTTCCTTGCGTACGTGCTGAGTTTCGTGAACCTCGGCATCTACTGGAACAACCACCACCACATGCTCACCACCGTGACACGCGTGAACGGCGCGATGTTGTGGGCGAACCTGCATCTGTTGTTGTGGCTGTCGCTGTTCCCGTTCATGACGGGATGGATGGGCGAGAGCGATTTCGCGTCGTTCCCGGTCGCGGCTTACGGGATCGTTTCGCTGATGGCTGCGATCGCGTACTTCATCTTGCAACAGACGATCATCCGGGATCAGGGTGAAGACTCGCCGTTGGCGGCCGCGGTAGGCAAGGATCTCAAGGGCAAGATGTCCCCTGTGCTCTACCTCGCCGGCATCGTGTTCGCGACGCCGGCCCGCTATGTGGCGCTGGGTTTCTATGTCTTCGTCGCATTGATGTGGCTCATCCCCGATCGCAGGATCGAGACCTCTCGGACGGGCGCGGGATGAGGTCGCCGCGACGGTGAAGGTTTCCTGCGGAGATGTTTCGTACGAATGGCTCGAGAACTGGGCCGAGCCGCCGCCGGACGCGTTCGGCGGGTTGGGATGGGCGCATCACGACGTCGTCGTGACCGCCGACCGCAGGGTGGTCGCGTTCCAGTCCGGAGGCGACGCCGTGGCGATCTTCGACGAGCGAGGGCGCGTCGTGGATTCGTGGCCGACGGGTCTCCTCGAGGGGCACGGCATGACGGTCACCGGCGTCGGGAGCGATGGGCATCTGTGGATCGCCGATTCCGGCACCAAGATGGTGCGTGACGAGGGCGGCTTCTACCAGGAACGTTCGCCCGGCTCCCATGGTGCCGTCGTTTCCTTCGATCTGACCGGACGTCGGATAGGCGCGCTACCGACCCCGGGCATCGACGCCTACGGAGCCGGGCGCTACAGCCCCACCGCGATCGCGATCGACGACGGCCCGGGGGGAGACGGCAGCGTCTGGGTCGCGGACGGGTACGGACAGAGCCTCGTGCACCGGTTCTCTCCGGAGGGCGAGCTGCTGCTCACGTTGACGGGTGAGGAAGGCGCGGGACGCTTCGATTGTCCACATTCCCTGATGATCGACCGGCGTGCAAC
>JBOGWY010000290.1:0-9154 GCA_050694015.1 Actinomycetota bacterium
ATCCTCCGCGTAGTTGGGCAGGTTCTCAGCGAAGTTGGTGATCTGATCAACCAGTGGCGGGATCACCGCAGCGATGAATCCTCCCAACAGCAGTAGAACGGCGAAGAGGATGATCGCGACCGCGAACCCACGACGCATACCTTTGTGTTCGAGCCAGCGCACCGCCGGATCGAGCCCGACGGCGAAGAAGGCCGCCACGAACACCAGGAGGAGCACCGACCGCACGCGCCAGAGCGCGTAGATGATCAGCAGGGCGGCGGCCGCGGTGAAGACGACTCGGAAGACCGTTGCGGTGGACGGGGCCTCCCGGCGGTACGCCAATCGCTCCCTCTCGACGAAATCTTCTGCAGTTACAACCGGGACGCAAGCCCGGCGCAGATTAGTTCGGTTACTTGGAACTCGTGGTTGCTTCTCCTAGTTGCGACTGGGCTGCGGCGAGCCGGGCCACGGGGATCCGGTACGGCGAGCACGACACGTAGTCGAGGCCGATCTGGTCGCAGAAGAAGACCGAGTCCGGGTCTCCACCGTGCTCCCCGCAGATGCCTAGGTGCATGTTCGCGTTCGCCTCCCGGCCCTCCCACGCGGCGATCTCCATCAGACGGCCGACGCCGCGCCGGTCGATCGTGACGAACGGGTTCGCCGGCACCAGCTTGCGCTCCTCGTACATGCCGAGGAACTTGCCGATGTCGTCGCGCGAGAAACCGAACGCCGTCTGCGACAGGTCGTTTGTGCCGAAGCTGAAGAAGTCGGCGTGCTCGGCGATGTCCGCTGCCGCCAGGCACGCGCGCGGCAGCTCGATCATCGTGCCGAACTCGATGTGGAGGTCTGTCCCGGACTCGCGGATGATCCGTTGCGCGACCGGCTCGAGTTCCTCGCGCATCTGCTGGAGCTCTTCCGCGGTCGCGACGAGCGGGATCATGATCTCGACGATCGGATCGCCGCCCTCTTTCTTCACCTCGACCGCGGCCTCCACGATCGCCTGTACCTGCATCGCGTAGAGGCCGGGCTTCAGGATGCCCAGGCGCACGCCGCGGAGGCCGAGCATCGGGTTCGCCTCGTGCAGCTCGTTGACCTTGCCGAGCTCAACCTTCTTACGGTGGCGCTCGCCTGCTTCGCCCTCCAGGTCCTCGACCGGTACCTCGTCCCCCGCGGGCGGCTGCTGCACCGCCGAGACGATCTGCTGCACGACGGTTCCTAGGATCGGGGTCTTCTCGGCGAGTTTCGTGAGTGTCGCGATCGCGGCATCGAGCGACGACCGGTCCTCCACGTGCTCCTGGGCCACCCCGGCGGCACGCTTCTCCGCCTTGTGTGCTGCTTCCGCGAGCGCGACCTCCACGGCGAGGTCCACCTGGTTGGGAAGGAACTCGTGCAGCGGCGGGTCGAGCAGGCGCACCGTGACGGGCAGACCGCTCATCGCACGGAAGATGCCGACGAAGTCGCCGCGCTGCAGCGGGAGGAGTGCGTCGTACGCCTCCTGCTCCTCAGCGTCGGTGTCGGCGAAGATCATCTTGCGCACCGCGGCGACGCGTTCCTCGCCGAGGAACATGTGCTCGGTGCGGCACAGGCCGATGCCTTCGGCCCCCCGCTGGCGTGCGTTCTCGGACTGTCCCTCGGTGTCGGCGTTGGCACGCACCTTCAGGCGGCGCGCGGAATCGGCGTAGCTCATGAAGCGGTCGTACGCCTGCCACACGCGCGTCGCCTGGGCGTGGGCGTCGCCGCCGATCGCGGCCTCGAGCACCGAAGCCGACGTCTCGAGCTGGTCCGCATAGACGGTCCCGTCGGTGCCGTCGATCGTGATCCAGTCACCTTCCTTGACGGTCTTGTCACCGACCTTGAACTGCTTGCTAGCGCGGTCGATGCGGATCGCGTCGGCACCGCAGACCGCCGGGATGCCTTCGCCGCGCGCGACCACGGCCGCATGCGAGTTCGTGCCGCCCGCCGAAGTGAGGATGCCTTGCGCGGCGACCATGCCGTGGTAGTCGTCGGGGGTGGTCTCGCGGCGCACGAGGATGACCTTCTCGCCGCGCTCGGCCCATTCGAACGCGTCGTCCGCGGTGAACACGACCCTGCCGACGGCGGCCCCCGGCGATGCGTTCAGACCCTTCGCCACAGGCTCTGCCTTGTCGCGCTGCGCGGGATCGATGATCGGCTTGAAGAGCTCGTCGAGCTTGCCGGCCGTGAGACGGTCGCGGACCGCGGTGGCCTCGTCGATCAGGCCGTCGTTGACCATGTCGTACGCGATCACCCACTCCGCGAGCGACGTCCGCTTACCGACGCGGACCTGTAGCAACCACAGCTTGCCGTGCTCGACGGTGAACTCGATGTCGCACATGTCCTTGAAATGCTGCTCGAGCCGCTTCATGTAGTCCTGCAGCTCCACCCACGCGTCCGGCTGGTCGTTGCCCATGTCCTCCAATGGGATCGTGTTGCGGATGCCTGCGACGACGTCTTCGCCCTGCGCGTTGACGAGATAGTCGCCGTAGGGGCGGTCCTCGCCGCTCGCGGGGTCGCGCGTGAACGCGACGCCGGTACCGGAGTCGTTGCCCTTGTTGCCGAACACCATCGTCTGGATGTTCACGGCGGTGCCGAGCGAATCGGCGATCTTGTTGCGGCGCCGATAGTCTTGCGCGCGTTTGTTGTCCCACGACCCGAACACGGCTTCGATCGCGAGGTGGATCTGCTCGGTCGGATCCTGCGGGAACTCCCGGCCCGCCTTGTCCTGGATGATGTCCTTGAAGGTCTCGACGAGTTTGGCGAGGTCGTCGGAGTCCAGATCGACATCGTTCTTTACCCTCTTCTTCTCCTTGGCAGCCTCGATCGCCTCTTCGAACAGGTCACCGTCGACGTCCATGACGGTCTTTCCGAACATCTGCACGAGGCGGCGGTAGGAGTCCCAGGCGAAGCGATCGGAGCCGGTCTGCTTGGCGAGACCGACGACACTCTCGTCGTTGAGGCCGACGTTGAGGACGGTGTCCATCATCCCGGGCATCGAGAACTTCGCACCGGAACGCACCGACACCAGCAACGGGTCCTGGTGATTGCCGATCTCACGGCCCATCTTCTCTTCGAGTTTCTTGCGGTGGTCGGCGACCTCGTCGAGCAGTCCGTTCGGGAAGTGCCGGTTGCTCTCGCGGTACGCGTTACAGGCCTCGGTAGTGATCGTGAAGCCGGGGGGCACCGGAAGCTCGAGGCGCGTCATCTCGGCGAGGTTGGCGCCCTTGCCTCCGAGCAGATCCTTCTTGGAGCCGTCGCCCTCTTCGAAGTCGTAAACCCATTTAGTTGCCATGACTCAGTGGCCTCCCTCAGGCTCCTCCAGGTCGATGTTCACTTCCCGATCCTCGTCTCCCAGCTCGACCTTTGCGGTTCCTCGATGACCGTGCGCGTCCCAGACGTTCAGCTCCCACGACCCCGGGACCAGGTGGTAGGTGTAGGCCCCTCGATCGTCGACCTGTACCTGGTCGAGCGTGTCGCCCTGCGAGTTGTGGAGCTCGACGACGGCGGTCGCGGCGGGCTTGTCGCCGTGAACCGTGATGTTTCCCGAAAGCTTCGGCATTACTCCCCCTTGGTCTCCAGGCTCATCAGAAGCGTTTGGTCAGGTACTCGACGAGGCCGTTGATCGGGATCCGCTCCTGCTCCATCGAGTCGCGGTCGCGGACGGTGACCTGTTGGTCTTCGAGCGTGTCGAAGTCGATCGTCACACAGAAGGGGGTGCCGACCTCGTCCTGGCGCCGATAACGGCGGCCGATCGCCTGGGTGACGTCGATGTCACTGACGAAGTGTGGGCGGATCTCCGCCGCCACCTTCTCGGCCACCGGCACCAGATCGGCGTGCTTGGACAGCGGCAACACCGCGACCTTGATCGGAGCGAGACGTTTGTCGAGCTTCAGGACGGTGCGCTTCTCCATCTTGCCCTGCGCGCTCATCGCCTCTTCCTCGGAGTACGCGTCGATCAGGAACGCGAGCGTCGGTCGCTCGACGCCGACCGCAGGCTCGATCACGTAGGGGACGTAGCGCTCTTCGGTATCGGGATCGAAATAGCTGAGGTCCTGACCCGAGTGCTTGGTGTGCGCCTTGAGGTCGTAGTCGGTGCGGTTCGCGATGCCCTCGAGCTCGGACCAGCCCATGCCGGGGAAGTCGTACTCGATGTCGTAGGTGCGCTTCGCGTAGTGCGAGAGCTCGTCGGCTTCGTGCTCGCGGAGCCTGATCTTGTCTTTCGTCACCCCGAGGTCGAGGTACCAGTTCATGCGTTCGTTGAGCCAGTAGTCGTGCCACTCGTCGTCGGTGCCCGGTTTGACGAAGAACTCCATCTCCATCTGCTCGAACTCGCGCGTGCGGAACACGAAGTTCCCGGGAGTGATCTCGTTGCGGAAGCTCTTGCCTTGCTGTGCGATACCGAAGGGGATCCGCTTGCGGCTCGACTGCTGCACGGTCATGAAGTCGACGAACATGCCCTGGGCCGTCTCCGGTCGCAGGTAGACGATGTGCGCCGAGTCCTCGACCGGGCCCATGTGGCTCTTGAACATCAGGTGGAACTGACGCGGCTCGGTCCACGCGTCCTTGGTGCCGCAGTCCGGGCATGCCTTGGAGAGGTCGATGTGGTCGGCGCGGAAGCGGTGGTGACAATTCGTGCATTCCACCAGCGGGTCGGTGAACGTCTCGACGTGCCCCGACGCCTCCCACACCTTCGGGGACATGAGGATCGAGCTCTCGAGGCCGACGACGTCGTCGCGCAGATGGACCATCGAGCGCCACCACTCGTTCTTGACGTTGCGCTTGAGCTCGATGCCGAGGGGGCCCCAGTCCCAGGCGGAGCGCAGGCCGCCGTAGATCTCGCTCGACGGGAACACGATGCCCCGTCGCTTGCACAGGTTGACGACGGTGTCGATGGAAACCTCGGTCAAAACTCCCCTTCCTCTCCTTCTGTACAGGCATGATAGACGGCGGTTCTCTAAGGGAGACGAGGCACATACCTACCGAAACGGACGTCCACGTTCCGCGGTGGCTCGCTCAAGCCGCCGCCATCAGCTGGCGCGTGATCGTGATCGTGACCGCCATCTCGCTCGTGGTGATCGCGCTGGTACGGCTCCGCCTCCTGTTCCTTCCGATCTTCGTCGCGCTGCTCGCGTCCACGCTCCTGGTGCCACTCGCGAACCGCCTCAAAGCCAAGCGGTGGCCGGCCGCGCTTGCGAGCTTCGCGGTGCTGGCCGCGGCGATCGTGGTCGTCTCGGGGGTGGTCGCCCTCCTCGCTCCGCAGGTCGCCGACGAGCTCGACGAGGTCGGTCAGAGCCTGAAAGCGGGTACCGAGCGCGTGATCGCGTGGCTGACCGAGGGCCCCCTCGGGCTCGAGGCGGCGCAGATCGACAACTTCGTCGACACCGCCGCCGAGCGTCTCCGCGCCAACAGCTCGCAGATAACGAGTGGTGTCGTCGCCGGGGCTGTGGTCATCGGTGAGGCGATCGCGGGACTCCTGCTGACTCTCGTGCTCCTGTTCTTCTTCATCAAGGACGGCGACAAGATCGCCACGTGGGCGCTGTCGTTGGTCGCGCCCTCACGTCGCGCTCTCGTGCGGAAGATGGGAGCGCGCGGATGGGAAGCGCTGACCGGCTACGTGCGCGGCACTGCGATCATCGCCCTGGTCGACGCCATCCTGATCGGGATCGGCTTGTTCATCGTCGGCGTACCGCTCGTGGTGCCGCTGATGGTGCTGACGTTCCTCGGTGCGTTCTTCCCGCTGGTCGGCGCGGTGCTCGCCGGTGCCGTGGCCGCGCTCGTGGCGCTGGTGACGACCGGCCCCCTCGACGCGTTGATCGTCGTCGCGATCGTGACGGTCATCCAGCAGGTCGAAGGTGACGTCCTGCAACCGGTCGTGATGGGACGGTCGGTGAACCTCCATCCCCTCGCCGTGCTCTTGTCGTTGACGGCGGGTGCGATCCTCGGCGGCATCCCCGGCGCGTTCGTCGCCGTTCCGGTCACGGCCGTCATCGCGGCTGCGATCGGTGTGGCGCGGGGCCATGGCGCCGCCCACGACACCGTGGAGACCCCGGCTTAGGTGGACGGCGCGCTGGGCCTGGGCCTCGTTCTCCTCCTCATCACGATCCACGGTCTGTTCGTCGCCGGCGAGTTCGGCGTCGTCGCGGTGGACCGCAGCAAGATCGAGCAGCTGGCCGAGGATGAGGGCCATCGCCGCGCGCGCAGCGTCCTCAAGGCACTGAAGACGCTGTCGTTCCAACTCTCCGGCGCGCAGCTCGGCATCACGATCACGTCACTACTGGTCGGGTTCCTGATCGAGCCCGCGATCGCTCCACTGCTGGAACCGGTAGCCGAGCTGATCGGGCTCGGCGACCGAAGTGCGATCGCGGTCTCGGTCACGGTCGCTCTGATCCTCGCGACGTCCTTCGAGATGGTGATGGCCGAGCTCGTCCCGAAGAACCTCGCGATCGCGCGCCCGTTGCCGACCGCGTTCGCGATCGCGGGGCCTCTGCGATTCACCAACCTCTTGATGAAGCCGCTGATCGTGTTCCTCAACGCATCGGCCAACGCAACGGTGCGCCTCTTGGGCATCGAACCGCGCGAGGAGCTCACGTCGGTGTACTCGCTCGGCGAGCTGCGCGTCATGATCCGGTCGTCCCGGGAGGGCGGCACGCTCGAGGAGGAAGAGGCGTCGCTACTCGTTCGCTCGATCAACTTCGGCGAGAAGACGGCGGCCGAAGCACTCGTGCCGAGGGTCTCGATCGATCACGTAACGCGGGATCAGACGCTCACGGAACTGACGCAACTCGCCCTCGAGAGCGGGCACTCCCGCTTCCCCGTCGCCGGCGACAACGTCGACGACATCGTCGGCATCGCCAACGTGAAAGACGTCTACGCGACCCCACCTGAGGACCGCTCGAAGATCAAGGTCGAAGAGATCATGCGCGACACATTGATCGTGCCCGAGACACGCGATCTCGCATCGCTGTTGCTCGACCTGAGGCGCGAGCGCAAGCACATGGCTATCGCGATCGACGAGTACGGGGGCACGGCCGGGATCGTGACGGTCGAGGACGTGCTCGAGGAACTCGTCGGTGAGATCGAGGACGAGTACGACTCCGCCGAGGCCGGGATCACGGTTCCGCAAGGCTCTTTCGTGGTGTCCGGGATGTTGCACCGGGACGAGGTGGCCGAGCTCACGCGCTTCGTCCTGCCGGACGGCGATTACGACACCCTGGCGGGGTTCCTGTTGACGCTGTTCGACCGCATCCCCGAGCAGGGCGAACACATCTCGTACGACGGGTGGGAGTTCAAGGTCATCGAGATGGAGAAGAACCGGATCGCCAAGGTGCTGCTCGTCGCGCCTGCACCGCGACTGCCGTCCGAGGAGGACGAGCGATGACGCTCTGGTACCTCGCGATCGCGGTTCTGCTGTTGCTCCTCAACGGGTTCTTCGTGGGGGCCGAGTTCGCGTTGATCGCCGCACGGCGTTCGAAGATCGAAGAGATGGCCGACGGCGGCAATGCGAGGGCCCGGGCCGCGCTCCGCTCGTTGCGGGAGCTGTCGTTCATGCTCGCGGGGGCCCAGCTCGGCATCACGATGGCGTCGCTCGGTCTCGGTGCGATCGCGGAGCCTGCCGTTGCCCGTTTGCTCGAAGCCCCGCTGGACGCCGCCGGGCTCCCGGAAGCCGCCCTTCATTCGGTCGCGTTCGTCATCGCCCTTGCGATCGTGGTGTTCCTGCACATGGTCGTCGGCGAGATGGCGCCGAAGAACATCGCGATCGCCGAGCCGGAGAAGAGCGCGCTGTGGCTCGCCGCGCCGTTCCGGCTGTTCACGAACATCTTCCGTCCGTTCATCCTGCTGTTGAACGCGCTGGCGAACGGAACGCTGCGACTGCTCCGCGTCGAGCCGGTCGACGAGCTTCACAACGTGCACACCTCGGAAGAGCTGGGCCTGATGATCTCGGAAGCGGCCAAGGGCGGGACGATCGACCTCTTCGAGCACCGCCTGCTCTCCGGAGCTATCGCGCTCTCCGAGCGTGACGCGGCATCGGTGATGGTGCCCCGCACCGACCTCGTCGCCGTCCCCGTCGAGGTGCCGCCCGGCGACATCGAGCGCCTCGTCCTCGAGACGGGACATTCCCGGTTCCCCGTGTACGTGAAGGACATCGACACCGTGATCGGGTTCTTCCATGCGAAGGATCTGCTGAAGATCTCCGAGGCCGACCGCGACAAGCCGCTGAAGCGCGAGTTCATCCGCAAGATGCTGGTGGTGCCGGAGTCGCGCGACCTGCATCCGTTGCTGTTCGACATGAAGCGCCAGCGCCAGCATTTCGCACTCGTGCTCGACGAGCACGGCGGGACCGCCGGGATCGTGACGCTCGAAGACGTCCTGGAAGAGCTCGTCGGCGAGATCCGGGACGAGTACGACATGCTCGAGCTCGGGATCGAGAAGGTCGGCGAAGGCCGGTGGCTGATCCCCGGGACGATGCACGTCGACGAGGCCGAGTCGCGCTTGGGCCTCGACCTGCCCGAAGGCGAGTACGAGACGGTGGCCGGCTTCGTGATGGATCGACTGGGCCGCATCCCGCAACGCCGCGACGTCGTGCAGTACGACGGATGGCTGATCAGAGTGATGACGATGCACCGCCGGCGGGTAGTGCAAGTGATGCTAGAGAAAACGGGGGCCGCCCAGCCCCCCGAATAGGCCCCTTCTAGTCAGACTTTTCGGCGTTATACGCCCCTTTTCTCCGACTAGAAGGTGGTCAGCGCTGATCGAGTTTCTCGGCGATCCGCTCGACGGCCCTCGTCAGACGCGTCAGCAGCACGAGTATGTAGATGAACGTGCCGATGTAGAAGAGGATCGAGAGCGGAGCGATGAGTTCGAAGAGGCTGAATCCGGCCATCATTTCACCACCCTCAGGATGTCGATGCCTCTCGTTAGGTCGATCGCGTAGACGATCTCGTCTGTAATCCAGTACGCCGCGGCGGTCTCGCCGGCGAAGGGCACGAAGTACCCCTTCTCGGCGATCCTGCCGGTGCGCGACACCTCGAGGATGCGCGTGCCGTGCTCGGCCCACGCAGACGCGACGAGGCCCCCGTTGCGGAACCTCGGATGGTCGTCGAACCAGAGAGGGCTACACCCGACGGCGCCCGCCGGAGGGCTTCCGTCGGTGTAGGTGCCG
>JBOGWY010000291.1:0-9638 GCA_050694015.1 Actinomycetota bacterium
GACTCGTACTGGGCCGTGACCCCGCCGAGGTAGTTCTTCTCGGCCTCGGGGATCCCGAGCTTGTCCCACGTCGCCTTGATGTCCTCGGGCATGTCGTCCCACGACTTCACGCTGTTCATGGGCTTGATGTAGTAGTAGATGTCGTCGAAGTTGATGCCCGACAGATCGGCGCCCCACGTGGGCATCGGCTTGCGGTAGAAGACGTCCAGCGACTTGTGCCGGAACTTCCGCATCCAATCCGGCTCGCCCTTGCGATCGCTCATCATGTCGATGACGTCGTGGGACAGCCCCTTCTGGGGGATCTCGTCGTAGGCGACGTCGTCGTGCCAGCCGTACTTGTAGTCGCCCTTGATCGAGCGAACCTGCTCGTTCTCTTCCTGGACCTTCAGGTTCTCGGCCTCGGTTGCCACAGCGGGCGAGCCCCTTCCTCTGCTTGATGGTTTTCTCCCTACAGAGGATACAACCGCAGGTTAGGCCAACCTAATCCCGGGGTCTGGGCTGCTGAAACGGGGTTATTTGCCGTTGCCGCCGGCGTTGTTGTCGTCCTCGCCGTCGTCGTCGTTGCCGGAGCCGTTGTTGCAGTCCCGGTCCGGGTCGTTACCGCCGACGCCGCCGATCTCGTCACGGCCCCCGTTGTTGTCGTCGTCGGGGTCGTTGCGATCGTCACGGCACCCACCGTCGCCGGGGCCGTTACCCCCGCCGCCATCGCCGGGCGTGTTGGAGTTGCCACCCCCGTTGTTGCCGCCGGGGCAGCCACCAGGGTCGTCCCAGCAGGGGTTGGTGGTCTGGGGGGGCGGGCTGTTCGAGGGCGTCGGCGACGCACTCGTCTCGGGCGTCGGGTCGCCACCGTCGGGGTCACCGTTCGGGTCCCCACCGTTCGGGTCGCCACTCGGGTCGCTACTCGGGTCACCGCTTGGGTCACCGTCGGGGGTGGGATCCTCATCGTCGGGGATGCCGTCGCCGTCGGTGTCGGTGCGCCCGGCTGTCTCAGGGTCGTCACGGCCGTCGTCGTTCGGGTCGGACAAGTTCGCGACCAGGGTTCCGGGCGCGACGCCGCACGACTCATCGGTGCCGGGGCCCTCTTGGGTGTGGCCGGTCTGAGAGTTGAAGTGCCACACGATCGACGGGTCCTTCGTGGACGTCATCTGGATGCAGAAGGTTCCGGAATCGGCCGCCAGAACGAGGGGCTCGACGTACTCGTCGTTGAACCTGAACCCCGTCTCGACCAGCTCGGCAACGCTCAGCGTGAAGCCGCCGACGCCGGCCGTGTAGACGTGGTGGTTCTCGGCCCGGGCCATGTGGGTGAGGGCCGCGTGAACGTGCGCGACCCAGCCCTTCTTGCGCTGGTGGTAGAAGACCGGCACGGCGATGCCCGCGAGGATCGTCAGAATGACGATCGTGACCAGCAACTCGAGCAGGGTGAAACCCCGTTCGCTGCCGATGTCGTTTCGCTTACGCAGTAGCACGAGCCCCTCCCGGCCTTAAGCCCCTCGAGGTTCCCTGAGTCTCGATGCGGCTTTCTACGTAAGTAATCACGACTAACGCGTAGCGCGCACTCCGTACTTGTACGGAAATCCCTGATGCGTCTGGGGCGTGAGAGCGTAGGAAATCTACGTCGGGATACGTAATCTACGCAGTCGCGTGGGACATTTCGGACAGACGGAAGAACGCGGCGCGAGTTGTTCTACGTCCCTTCCTACGCTCTGAGGTCCCTTATCCCCCCGCCCTCCCCGGCACTCTCCAGATCGCCGAAGTCGACGTCCTCGACCTGCTCCCCCGCGTGGAACCCCGGCCCCCGGCTGATCACCTGGAACGATTCCGCGTACTCGAACCCGTACTGGGCGCCGGCCTCGGCCCCGAAGGCGCGCACGAACGCTTCGATCTCGTCGATGTCGGCCCCGACCTGGCTGTGGTGGCACTTCAGGGCCTCGATCTTCCGGTCGATCGTGGTCGTGATGTCGACCGGGCGCGGCTTGTTGCCGGGCCCGCAGATCCAGAGCTCGCGCAGCCCCCGCCACGGCGGGAGGTCCTCGTCGAGGAGCTCCGGGAAGTGCCCCGGGGTCGTGCCGGCGGTCATCGAGACGTCGAGCGAGGCCTGCCCGATCGCCCGGTGGTCCGGATGGTTGATGAAGCGATCGTCGATCGTCGGGGTCGGATCGAGGACCAGGAAACGATGCGGGCGATAGCGGCGGAAGACCCGGGCGACATCCCGCCGCACGTCGAGCGTGTATTCGACGTAACCGTCGCGGTAGTCGAGCCAGGTCAGCTCGCCGATCCCGATCGCGTCCGCCGCGGCGCGCGACTCCTTCTTACGGACCTCCGAGAGTCGCTCCCCCATCAGGTCCCGGTCCTGGGTGCCGGTAGAGCCGTCCGTCGCGATGCACAGCGTGATGTCGGCGCCGCGCTCGGCCCACAGGGCGAGCGTCCCGCCACAGGCGAACTCCATGTCGTCGGGGTGAGCCGTGACGACCAGGACTCGGAAGGGGACCTTGCTCACGCGGTATGCAGGATGAGCACGTCGGTCGATGCGTGATGCGAGACGCGATGCGGCACGTTGCCGAGCATGAATCGTTTGGTGCCGGTCATCCCCACGCTGCCCACGGCGATCACGTCGATGCTGTCGTCGTTCTCCGCGAGCGAGATCAATACCTCGGCCGGGTTGCCCTCGATCGCGCGCACGTCGACGTCGACGCCTTCGTCGCTCGCGAGCTTCTCGGCCCGCTCCAGGACGTCCTGGGCCCGCGCGGCGTCCACGATGCGCCAGCGGAACTCCTCCGGCGTCGTCTTCGCGACCTTCGGCGCGTTCCACTGATCGACCGGATCGTTCGGGTCGGCGCGCAGACGTTTCAGCTCCTGTTCGGTGAGCGGCTCGTACGCACACACGACGACCGGTTTGATGCCGAGCCGCGTCGCGAGTCCGCACGCGGCCTTCACGGCCTTCGCCGCGGTCGGAGAACCGTCGGTGCCGACGACGATGCCGGCGTAATCGGCGACGGCCTTCGGCGGAGGGTCGGTCTTGACGATCAGGAGGTCGGTCCCGGCGTGATGCGACACCTTGTTCGGCACGCTCCCGAGCAGGAAGCGGCGCGCGCCGCGCATCCCGACGCTGCCGACGACGAGGAGGTCCGCGTTCAGCCGGTCGGTCTCCGAGATGAGCACGTCCGCCGGGGATCCCGCGGTGACGACCACCTCGGCGCCGTACTCCTCGCCCTGGCGCTCGAGCTCTTCTCCGGGGTCGCTCCCGGCATGTACGAGCGTGAGCTCGGCATCGAGACGCCCCGCGAGGTTGGCGGCGCGGTCGGTAGCCACCTTCGCGGTGCTCGAGAGATCCGTCCCCGCAACGATCCTCCGGTACATGACGCTCCCCCTAGCCCTTCATCTCTTCGGTCTTGCGGATCGCGAGCGTGCACCGCGCCACCGCGATCAGCTTGCCGTCCTCACCGGTGATGTCGATCGTCCACACGTGCATCGACCGCCCCTTGCGCACCGGCACCGCCGTGGCGGTAACGGTTCCGTCCCGCTTGGCACGGAGATGGCTGATGTTGAGGTCGGTGCCCACCGAGCTCTCCCCGGCCTGACAGTTGAGGAAGGCACCGATCGAGGCCGCGCTCTCGGCGATGACGGCCGAGGCACCACCGTGCAGGAGACCGAATGGCTGGTGCACCGTCGGAGTGACGTCCATCTCGAGAACGACGCGGTCGGGCGTGGCTTCGATCGAACGTACGCCCAGGACCTCATGGATCGTGCCTTCGATGGGGAGGTTCGCCGCGACGTCTGACATCGTGCGGCGATGCTAACCGGGTGCTGGGCGCTAGACGGCGGCTTTGCGGGCCCTCTTCTGTTCGTACATCGCCTCGTCCGCGGCCTTGATCAGTTCCTCCGGTGTGGTTCCGTCCTCGCCGGCCAGAGCGACCCCCATGCTCACCGAGATCTGCACGTCGGTGGCCGTCGGCAACCGCTCCTCCTCGAGCATGCTCGTCACGCGGTTCATCACGATCTGCGCGCCGACCCGATCTGCTTCGCGGAGCACGACCACGAACTCGTCGCCGCCGTAGCGCGCTACGAGGTCGCTTGTGCGCACGACCCGGCGCAGCACGTTGGCCATCGTCTGGATCGCAGCGGATCCGGTCTGGTGGCCGTAGCGATCGTTGAGCGCTTTCAGGTTGTCGAGATCGGTGATCAGAACGGCATAGGAGACACCCGCGGCATCGAGGAGACGGACCTCGTGATGGAAGCGCTCGATGTTGGAGACCTTGGTGAGGGGGTCCAACGTGGCGAGCTGGCGGAGGTGATCCTGGACCGAGTAGTGGGCCTCGGCGAAGGCCCCGAGGACGGCGGCGACGAGCCCGTAGAGCGCGAACGGCGTCGCGAAGGCTTCCAGGAGGAAGACCCCGCTGAACTCAGGCTGCCGGTCGAGCGAGAACAGAGCCACGAACGCGGCGGAGACCAACGCGGTGAACAGACCTTCCTTGAGACCGGCCGCGATCGCGGCCACGGCCACCGGCAGGATGAACATCCAGTCGCGGTTCACGTCGCCGCTGGCGGAGCTCGGCAGGAGGGCGAAGATCGATGCGAGGGCCAGCAGGCTGCCCACGACCGCGATGCGCACCGCGCGCCTTTCGAGCAGTACGCGCAGCTGTTCGGTTACGAGCGTTCCGAGCGCGTTTCGCGCGCCGGACGCCTCTGTGGTCGGCAACAGCGAGGCGCTCAAATGATCCTTCTTCTGCAGGCGCAATCCCTCTCTTGGGCTATCGACCCGAGGACCGACGTACTTGAGCCGGGGCCCCCCTCAAGGCCGCCGCGCCGCCTGCCGATAGATGACCTAACTAGTTCTTTAGGACTAGTTAGTCGCCGCAACAAGCTCCTTGGAGGTGCAGTGGAGTCGCTGGAAACGATCCTCGAGACCGTCATCGACGAGCTCGAGGCCGAGCTCTCGGATCAGAACGATCCCCTGATGGCTCTCGCGGGTTGCGTCGGAACCGTGCTCCTCCACTGGGACTCGCTCGACGGCCAGGGCCGCCGGGCGCTTCTGTCCCGGGTCGAAGGCACGGTACGCACCCTCGAGCAACAGGCGAAGCAAGCCGTACGCCACATCACGCTCGCCTAGCTCGCTCGGCCGTCACCGTCACGGCCGTTTCCACGGGCGGGTCGAGCTTCGCGTGCTGCGCATCCACGTACTCGACCGTTATCTCGCGCTCCCCCGGCTTCAGCGCGATCGTCGTCGTCGATCCCATCGGCATCTGCTCCAGCGTCCCGTCGACGTAGACGTGGATGTGCCCGCCCTGATCCTGCGGCGACGTCGCGAGCTCGGCGCCGGAGACCTCCACCACGACCGTTATGGGCGTTCCGGCGGCAACCGTGGCCCCCTCTTCGGGGGCCACGATCGACAGCTCGATGTCGGAGGACGAGATGCCTCCGCCTTCCGTCACCGCGGGAACGATGAACGCCACCGCCGCGAGCACTATGCCCGCGCCGAAGGCGCTCCATGCGAGGGACTGCTTATCCGGCTTCACGCTGCGCAACGCAAACGCCGCGACGAACGCGACTCCCGCGATGATCAGAAGCGTTGGCTGCATGCGCCCTAGCTTGCCTTAGAACGGGACCGCGACAACAACGCGACGATCAGGGCCAGGATGGCGACGCCGAGCGCTACGTAGTCGAGCAACGGGCTCCCCCCATCATCTTCGTCATCGGCCTCACCGGCGTCGTCGCCTCCCCCACCGGCCTGCTGCTGTAGCTCGGCCAGAGCCGCGAGCTGACCTTCGCCCTCTTCGAGATCGAGCGAGATCCCGACGACGTGCGGTGCCGGAGTCTCGGAGTCGGGGGGACCGACCCACCGGACGACCTCGCCGGAGTCGTAGGTCTGGATCGCCTTGAACTCGAGGTCGCCCTCGGGCAGCGGGCCGACCGAGAACGGGAACGTCTCGAACTCACCCGGCTCGATCCGGCCGCCGGAGATCGTCACCGAGCCGACCCCCTCGGTGACCTCCTCGCCGAACGCCTCGATCGGCTCGTCGAACCGCACCGTCTCCACGTCGACGTTCCATCCGGGCTTCGGCTGGAAGCTCACCGACGCGAAGGCGGGCGGGAACTGGACCTCGATCCTCGTGGTCGCGGCGTCGTCGCGCTCGTTGGGTACCTGGATCACGAATGTCTCGAACCCGCCGGCGATCGCCTCGCTCGGCTTCACGGTCACATGCGCGAACGCGCTCGTTGCACTCAGCGCGACCGTCGCTGCGGCGACGGCCGCGATATAGATCTTCTTGAACATCACTTCTCCTTAAGGGTTCACGCGGACGACGACTTCCGTCCGCTCTTCGTCGAAACGGTTGGTGCGGGCGACCACCTCGAGATGCCATTCGCCCGCAACCGAAAGCTGACTGCCTTGCACGATGTAGTGGCCCGGCGCGAGGCGCTTGCCTTGCGCGACCAACGGGCCGATGTCCTCGTCCGGCATGCGGAACAGGATGCGCATCGCCTTGATGGGGGCGGGTGCGCCCGATGCCTCGGAAACAGTGAAGTGCATCTCGTTGGCGCCGACCTCGTTGGGGTCGATGAGAACGTTGAGGTTGTCGTCGCCGAGACGGACGTCGGTGATGAACGGACCCTCCACCCCTGCCTCGACCTTCGCCGGCGGCAGGTTCACGAGGAGCGCGGTGAGCGCCAGGACCACCGCCGCGAGGCCCACTTCGCCCAGCAACAGCTTGCGGAACCTAGACAGCGCGCCGCGGCCGTCGTCGTCGTCGGCATCCGCCGCGCGTTCGATGCGCGGCTTCATCACTCGCTGGTTGAACGCTCCCAGCAACACGATCGGTATGAAGACCGCGATCTTGCTCAGCAGAACGACGCCGTACGTCGCTCCGGTCAACGCACGTAGCGCCTGCACCTGCACCCACGATGCGTACGTCCCGGTCACGAGGATCACCGCGACGGCGATCATGGCCATCCGTGAGAAACGGCCGACGACCGGAGACAGCGCGATCGCACCGCCGTCGAGACGCACCGCCGGGAACACCGCGGTGAGCAGCACCACCAGGCCTCCGATCCACGCCGCCACCGCACCGATGTGCAGGAGATCGGCGGCGACGTTCAGCGTCACCGGATCGGTCGACCCTGCGTGCCCGGCCAGGCCGGGGCTCGCAAGTACCGGGAGTAGAAGAACGAGTGCGAGGGGACCGAACCACCGCTCGTCACGGAACGTCCAGAACACGCCGAGCACCACGAGGGCACCGATCTTGATCAGCGAGACGACGCCGAAGCGGGTCTCCGCCACCTCCGAGAGGACGCTCGGTGCGAGTGCGTCGACGAACGAAAGATCGCCGGCGACCGCGCCCTGAAGCACGAACGACGCGAGGGTCGCGACGCATACCGCGACCCAGGCCCAGGTGACGATGCGCTTCCAGAGCGCGCCGAAACGCTCCTCCGCCTTCTCCGAAGCTTCCCGGCGCCATATGACGACACGGAAGAACACGGCTCCGGCGAGCAACACCAGCCCGGCGAAGTTCAACCACCGGGCCGCTCCGTAGACCGCGCCCTCGATGGGTCCCGCGCCGGACTGCCCGCGCAGGATCTCGTCTGCGATGCCCCCCGGCCGGCTGCCCGGAGCACCGACGTGGAACACGAACGCCTCCGCGATCGGGTGACCGTCGGCCGAGACGACGCGCCAGGTCACGGTGTAGGTCCCGTTCGGGAGGTCGCCTTCGAGCGGAACGGCGACAGATGTGAGGTCGTCGCCGACGTGGTCGGCTTCGCCCGCATCGACGCGGTCACCGTTGGTGTCGAAGACACGGATCGCGCCGAACGCGAGCTCGACCGGTTCGTTGAAGCGCATCACCACGCTCTCGGGCGAGCCGTCCACGACCTGGTCGATGCGAGGCTCCGTCTCGGACACGATCGCGTGCGCGAAGGCAGACGGCGCGCAGACCAAGATCGCACCCGCCGCCGCGAGAGCCACGGCGGGCGCTTTCCACGACATGATCGTTCTTACATGCATAAGGACTCCGACTTCATTTGAAAGACGCAAGCGACGCGACGACTAAGTCGCGTTGCAGCTGGATCGGATTAAGGAGGTCTAACCGGCGGCCGGAGGTCCTCGGAGGGTGCCGGCCCCGACCGCGACGAGAACGCGGCGGGTGATGACATCGGTTGCGACGAAATCGAGAGACGGTTCGGCCCGGTCGAGCTCGGCACGTCGCGTGAGTCGGGCGACGACCTTGATGAGCAGCCGCAGCAAGACCGCGGCGAACAGCGCGACGACGACCTGCGCGATGAGACCGATCACGAAGACGGGCTCTGCGATCAGCTCTGCCCCCATGACCCCGTGGAGCAGACGCTCACCGACCTCGAGCGCCGTGAACCCGAGGGTCTGCAGCAGAACCAAGCGGAGAGCGCAACGGCTCCACACGAGACGATGTTCTCCGGTCGTCGCGGTGCTCCACGCGATCCCGCCGAGGCCCGCGACGAGACAGCCGAGCGCGAGAGCCACGACATAGGTCCACGAACCGTGACCGGTGGCGGCAAGGAGCTCGGTCCGGTGGTGGGAGTGGGGGGCGGCGACGGCGTACGCGAGCACGTGTGCCGCGATAACGCCGGAGAAAGCTAGGCCGCCGAGCCACGCTCGGGTACCCCATCGAGTCCGAGCCATCCTCAGATGCTAGCCCCTCTCACTTTCTTGTCCCTGGGCTAAGGTCGCGACCTCATGGCTACGGTCGCTGCCGAGACCCCAGACCTCCGGCCCCTGAGGATCGGTGAGATCCTCGACGTAGCGATCAAGGTCTACACGCGCAATGCGGGGACCCTCTTCCGCATCGTCGCCATCATCATCATCCCGGTCCAGATCGTCGGAGTCTTCATCATCCTGTCCACCTTCCCCGACTCGCTCGCCGATGCCTCCGCGAACCCGTTCATCCCGGATCCGAACGCACCTGTGCCGGAGATCGACTTCCGGGAGATCGGGATCTTCTTCACCGCCGCGATGCTGGTCAATATCCTGAACTTCATCGGCGTGACGCTCGCGACCGGTGCGTGCTTCAAAGCGGTAACCGACGCGTACCTCGGCGCGAGGTCGGACTGGCGGACGTCGATGCGTTTCGCGCTGAGACATCTCCGATCGTTGTTGTGGATCACCTTTCTCGTCGCCCTGTCCTCCGGTCTCGGGCTGATCCTTTGCATAGCGCCGGGCGTGTGGATGTGGGCCGCGTTCGCGGTCGCTACGCCGGTGCTGTTGACCGAAGGGATCAAGGGCACCAAGGCGATCGGACGCTCGGTGAACCTCGTACAAAAACGGTGGTGGAACACGTTCGCGGTGCTCCTCGTCGCGTTCGCGCTCGCGTTCATCCTGAGTTCGATCCTCGGCGGGCTCATCTCGGCGCTCACGTTCATCGATGTCGGACAGAACTTCGTGTTGGTGCAGAGCCTGAACGCGGTCGCCACCGCGCTCGCGAGCATCATCGCCACGCCGTTCCAGGCCGCGGTGGTGGCCGTCCTTTACTTCGATCTGCGCGTGCGCAAGGAGGGCTTCGATCTGCAACTCCTCGCGCAACGGATGGGCACCGAGACGCCCGATGGTGCGCGTGCGGCATTGCTGCCCCCGCCGCTGCCCCCCGCGCTGTACGGAACGCCAGGCGCGCCCCCGCCGA
>JBOGWY010000292.1:0-15808 GCA_050694015.1 Actinomycetota bacterium
GGCCCACACCGCGCCGCGGGAGATCGCCAGCTCGGTCGCATCGCCCGCGAGCCGGAACGGAGACCCCACAGATCGGCCGGTCTGGATGTTGAAAGTGGTTACCTCGGTCACGTCGCCCGAACGCGACAGCACCCAGGCCGCGTTCGGCCCGAATGCCGCGTCGACGTAAGACCCGGGAACCTCGATCGTGCCTTTGAAGGTCCCCGTGTTTGCGTCCACCGCCAGAAGATCGTCGTCTTCGCGGTCGCCCAACCAGATGGTGTCTCCCACCGCGAACACGTCGCCGTCTTGAACCGCCACATCGATCGGGTCGGCGATCGACTGACCCGTCGAGCCGTCAAAGCGGAGGAGTCCCTGTCTACGGTCGAGCACCCACACCGGACCCGACCGCGCGGTCACGTCGACCGCGTTGTCGACCTCGTCGACGACGGTCGCTTCCCCGGTCTCGTCGTCGACGAAGAAGAGCCTGTTGTTCAACACGACCCAGACGTGCTCGACGCCGACCGACACGACCATCTGCGCATCGGGATCGCCGACCTCGAACGGCCCTCGGATCAACTCGTTCGTGGCGGGATCGATCGCTGCGATCGTTCCCGACGCGGGTTCGCCGACCCAGACGTAGTTCGGCCCGGGGCTGATCACCGATGGTGTCCCTCCGAGCTCCACAATGCCTTCGAGCTCCGCCGTGTTCGAGTTGAGCCGCACAACGCTGCCCTCCGACGCGTTGGCGACCCACATGGAGCCATGGCTGGGCGCGAGGTCAACCGGTGTTCCTTCGAGAGGAACCGTCAACTCGAACGCCGGTCGTCCGGCCGGACGTATCGGCTCGACGTCGTCGTCCGGCCGGGGAAGGCCGGGGGAGCCGGAGCCGCCGATCACGGACGCGCCGATAACGACGACGGCCGCGACCGCAGCGGCGGCACCCACCGAGACGACGGTCGGGAAGACCCATCGGCGCCGGTGGTAGCGGCGGATGAACTCGGCGCGCGCTTCGGGACGCCGCTCGCGTTGACCCGCCTCGTACTCGTCGCCGGCCCGAGACAAGGAGTCCTTGAGCAAGCGATCGAGATCGTCGCTCATCGCAATGCTCCTTCCGAGGCTTCGGGTTTCAACACGCGCGCAAGTTTCTCTCTGGCGCGGCTCAACTGCGATCTAACGGTGCTCACCGAGCAGTCGAGGATGACCGCGATCTCGGCGTCGGGTAGGTCCTCCTCGTAGTGGAGCACGATGCACGCACGTTGTCGCGCCGGCAGCTCCCGCACGGCGTCCCACACCTCGCGCGCACTCTCGTGGCGATCCGGATCCCAGCGCGGTGGGCGGATGTCTTCGGCGTGTTGGTGCTGCGCGTTGACGCGAGCCTCGATCACCTTGCGCCGGATCTTCGAGCGGCACAGGTTGACGACGGCGCGTCTGAGATAGGCGGCCGACTGGCTGCGATCGCGGATGCGCCCGAAGCCGGTGAAGACCTTGAGCAGCGCCTCCATGACGATCTCCTCGGCGAGGTGGACGTCGCCGACGATAAGGAAGGCAAGGCGGCAGAGGCCGTCGTAGTGCTCGTCGAAGAGGGCCGCGACCTCGCGATCGCGATCGAGTTCGGCCCGGCGCGTTCCCACTACCCACTGTTCTACCCATGGGGAAGCCCCGCCACCAGCACCCAGCGCGTCCTGTGCCTGCATGCTCCCTAGACGCCGGGCGACGCCCGAACGCTGCATCCAGGCGGAAAAGTCGTCCTAGAGAGGGCGGCGGCCCTGGAACCCGTCGTCGGGGGAGTGCCAGTAAGCGACCTCGGGCTCCCCGAGGCGCCAGCACAGGTAGGCGTCCCGGCCGTCGATCACGGCCGGGAAATCGACCAGCCCGGTGGAGATGTCGCGCAGGATGAGCTCCCACTCGCCGAGGCGATCGACGAGCTCACCCACGCGGGCCAGGGTCTTCGACCATCCCTCGCGCTCGTGCGACCAGCCGTTGGATGCGGCCATCTGCGTCACGGTTTGCCTGATTGTGGCGGCCTCTTCCATCTTCTCGCGCAGCTCGACGAGGAGCGGCGCGAGACGGTCGAGCAAGGCGTTGGCTTCGTCGATCGTGTAGCGCTTAGGCACTCTCACCCTTTACCAGCCACTCGAGGAACATCTCGCCCGCCGTTCCACCCATGACCCTCGCCTGCGCGGTGACGCCGCGCCGGTCGAACGGAACGCGACGGTGCGTCAGCGTCCAATTCGAACCATAGCTGTCGATCAAGAGGTACGCGGCGGTCTCCGCGTCGAGCGGGAGTCCGACCGAACCGGCGTTCACGACTATCGTCGAATCGGCGAGGCGTCGCACGAACGCTTTGTGGATGTGACCCACGATCACAAGCCCGGCTTGACCCTGGTAAGGCGCGAACTCCGACGCCGGATCGTCGGGCTGCGGTCCGACGAACGGCGAGCTGGGCGTCCCGTGCACCATCAGCATCGAACCGGGGGCCGAATGCCCGAGCGGCAGGTTGAGCAGCCACGTCGCGTCGTCGTCGGAGATCGCGTGCTGCGCGGCGACCTCCTTGTACCTCTCGCGCGACTCCGGCGAATCGATCGTCTGAGGGTCGCCGGCGATCCACAAGTCGGTGTTCCCCTTCACGCACCTCCAGCCCGCGTCGCGAACGCGGGCGATGCACTCCGATGCCCACGGACCCAGCCATCCGATGTCTCCGGCGCACCAGATCTCGTCGGGGGCCTGCTTCTCGATATCGGTCATGACCGCATCGAGCGCGAGGAGGTTCCCGTGGATGTCGGCAACGACGGCTATCCGCATGCGTGAAGGATGTCATAGCCGGGATGGGTGCCCACCCGTTGCTCGGCGTGGGAAATAGCATCTGGTTATGTCCACACTCGTCGAGCGCATCCGGGAGGTATCGGACCTCTCCGAACGGGAGGCCGAGCACCTACGCTCCCTCTGCTCCTCGTGGCAGGTCCTCGCGGACCTGTCGTTCTCGGATCTGCTCCTCTACGTGCCGTCACCGGCACACGACGTCTACGAGATCTGCGCGCAGCTGCGTCCGTTCACGTCCCAGACCCTGTATCCGCAGGACATGGTTCGCACCATCGTCACACAGCCCGAGCAACCGATCGTCGAGCGCGCGTACCGGGAAGGGCGCATCTGGGCGCAGGAGGAACCGGTCCTCGTCGACGGGATCCCGATCCGGATGGACGCGGTGCCGGTGCGCTTCGAGGGGAACGTCATCGCGGTCGTCACCAAGGAGGGTTCGCCGGCGACGTCGCGGAGGCCGGGGCGTCTCGAACAGGTCTACCTGGACGCCGCCGAACGCGTGTCGGAGATGATCGCCGAGGGTTCCTTCCCGTACCCGGATATCCCGCGCGGTGACTGGCCTCGCGTCGGCGATGGCCTCTTCGTGATGGATGCGGCGGGACGGTTGACGTGGGCCTCGCCCAACGCGCTGTCGTCGTTGCGCCGGCTCGGTGTCAAACAGAACGTCCTCGGCCGACGTCTCGACGAGGTCGGCCTCGGCGCGACCCCGGTGGTCGAAGCCGTCGAGAGCCGCCGCGCCGTCGACGGAGAGTTCGTGCGCGGCGAGAACCACGTGTTGATACGCGTCCTACCTCTCCTGAAGAACGGAGAGACCGACGGAACGATCGCTCTCGGACGCGACGTGAGCGAGATCCGTCGCAAGGAACGCGAGATCTCGGGCAAGGACACGATGATCCGTGAGATCCATCACCGGGTGAAGAACAACCTGCAGACGATCGCGAGCCTGCTACGCCTGCAGGGGCGTCGGTTGCACTCCGAGGAAGCGAAGGCCGCGCTGCAGGAGAGCGTGCTGCGCATCGGTTCGATCGCGCTCGTGCACGAGACGTTGTCCGAGGAACCGTCCGACGTGGCGGAGTTCGGCGAGGTCGCACGGCGGATCGCGAACATGGTTGCGGAGGGCCTCGTGCTGCCCGAACGGGGGATCGAGATCAAGGTCACCGGCGCGACCGGCCCCCTCGGAGCCGACGTCGCAACGCCACTCGCCGTAACGCTCACCGAGCTGCTGCAGAACGCGCTCGAGCATGCGTTCCCGGACGGCCGCAGCGGCACGATAGGGGTCGAGCTCGAACGCGACGACCATCACGTGTCGGTGGTCGTGTGGGACGACGGCGTCGGCATCGCCGGCGACGTACTCGAAGGTGCGCGTCTCGGCCTTCAGATCGTACGAACGCTCGTGCAGGAACTCGGGGGCCGCTTCGAGATCAGCTCCGACGCCGGCACCCGGGTCGAGCTCCACCTCCCCCTCCCCACCTAACCCTTTTGTGAGCACATACACGCGTTTTCAGGCGTGCGCTTGCAGAAGAAAACGCTTCGCTCAGTGACGCGCCACGACGAGAAGAGCGATCGCGACACACATGAGTGCCGTAACCGCGGGCACTAGCGCGATGAGCGATGCGCCCGTCATCGGAAGGGTGCCGACTGATGCGATCTTCAGTTCGCCTACCGCCGAGAAAGTAGAGCCGTCGTTGTCGCAGGTCGGGCAGTATGCGACCGCGGCATACCGTCCCGGCTTGAGATCCGGCACCGTGAACGTGATCGTGCCGACGCCTTCGTCGTCGGGAAGTAAACGACCGATCGGAGTGAGGCGCGGATCGCTCGGAGGTCCCTCGCGCCCGGCGAGCTTGTCGGCGAGTCGCTGCGACCGCGCGAGGTAGAGCCGGTAACCCTGAGGGTCCTGAGCAAGCGCAGCACCCAAGGTAGTGGCGGTCACAACGGTCCCCGGTGTTGCAACGGGCGGATCGAACTCAAGTGCGACCAACGCGTGCCCGGACGGAGCGATCGCAATGATCGAGGCGACCGCAACGAGCAACGTCCATACCGATTGGAGCCATGAGGTCTGCGGACGGTCCATCTCTTCTGCAAGCACAGGCGTGAAAACGCGGCTATGTGCTCACAAAACGGTTAGGTCTTGGTGGGTTTCGGTTCGGGGCTTCCAGTCTCGCTCGGGCTCGGGCTCTCGTTCGGGCCGGGGCTCGTCGTGGGGGCCGGTGTCTTCTTATCGTCCCCGCGCCGGTCTTCGGTGACGGGGGCCGAGCCGTCGCCGGCGGACGGCAGCGGGCAGGTCTGGGTGGGTACGAAGCGGAGGAGCATCGTCCGTTTCACCCCCGGGCACCACGGGGCCGCGAGCAGACCGGTCGCCGGGTCTATCTCGACGGTGACGAGCTCGTCCTCCGGGAAACGGAACGGATGGAACGGCACGTCGCGCAGCGCGGCGAGCATGAACTCCCGCCAGATCGCCGCGGGATAGGTCCCGCCGAAAACGGTGATCCCGTGGACGTTCGTCATCGGGATGCGGCCCTTCGGGTATCCAACCCAGACCGCCGCGACCAGATCGGGTGTGTAGCCGACGAACCACGCGTCGGCGTAATCGTCGGTCGTCCCGGTCTTGCCCGCCGCGGGCCGTCCGATCGCCGCGGCGCGTCCGGTGCCGCGCTCGATGACGTCTTGGAGCGCTTCGGTAAGCAGGAAGACGTTGCCCGGCGACACCACCGACGGGAGCTCCTCGCGTTCCTGGGTGAGCGCGCTGCCGCCGGGAAGCTCGATCTTCTCTATCGTCGTCGGTTCGATCGCGCTCCCGCCGTTGGCGAGCGTTGCGTATGCAGCGGCCATGTCCAGGACGCTCACCTCGGTCGAACCGAGTGCGATCGAAGGAACGCGCGGCAGCTCCGTGCGCACGCCCATCAGTTCGGCCTGGCTCGCGATCCGGTCGGCGCCGATCTGCAGCGCGAGACGTGCGTAGACGCCGTTCACCGACCGAACGAGGGCCTCGTCCAGCGGTAGCTGTCCCGACGTCGTGCCTTCCGAGTTATGCACGGTCCATGTTGATCCGTCGGCGAGCGGGAATGAGGCCGGGGACGCCTCGTAACGCGTTTCGATGGGGATGCCCGCCTCGAGCGCGGCGGCCAGGGCGATCGGTTTGAACGAAGAGCCGGGCTGACGTCCCGACCCGCCCCCTTCCCTCCCGAGTGCGAGGTTCACTTGCGACACGTCCCAGTTCCGGCCCCCGAGCATCGCGACGACGTGACCGCTCTTGGGATCGATCGCGACGAGTGCCACCTCGGGGTCCCCGGGCTCACCGAGGATGCGTGCGGCCGCATCCTCCGCGGCGCGCTGCATGTGCGGGACGAGCGTGGTCGTGATCCTGAGCCCACCCTTGTAGAGCGCGGCCGCGCGCTGACCGCCGTTCTCACCGAGGCGAGGGTCGTTCAGTACCTCTCGCTTGACGGCCTCGACGAAGTACGGCTGTCGCACGGATAGCTGAGGTGGGTTCGGCGTGACGCCGAGGGCCCGGCGCGACGCTCGACGCGCCACCGCGGGCGTGATCATCCCCAGCTCGTTCATCCGGCGAAGCACGTAGTTGCGCCGGTCGCGCGCGCGCTCCTGGTAGTCGCGCGGGTCGTAGTACGACGGCGCCTTGATCACGGCCGCGAGCAACGCCGACTCGCGCAGCGTCAGCTCGGGCACGCGCTTGTGGAAGTAACCCTCGGCCGCGGTCTTGAGTCCGTACGCGCCCTGGCCTAGGTACACCGTGTTCAGGTACTTCTCGAGGATCTCTCTTTTCGAGTAGCGACGTTCGAGTTCGATCGCGAGCCGCAGCTCGCGCGCCTTGCGTTCGAAGGTCCGCTCACCGGGATTCTTGAAAAACGTGTTCTTCACGTACTGCTGGGTGATCGTGCTTCCACCCTGGACGATCTCCCCCTTGTCCAGGTTGATCAGCGCGGCTCTCGCGATCGAACGGATGTCGTAGCCGGGATGACGGAAGAAGCGCGCGTCCTCCGCCGCGAGGACGGCATCACGGGTGTGTCGGGGAACGCGTTTGAGACGCACCAGCGCACGGTTACCGCGCGCTCGGTAGAGGCGCGCGAGGAACGTTCCGTCGGATGCGCTGATCGTCGTGCGCAGAGCCAGGGCGCGTTCGGACGCGAGATCGATCGGCTCCAAGGAACAGGAGGACGTCACGAGCAGGCCCGTGAGGACGAGGATCGACGCCCTCCTCCGGCTCATGTGTCTTCCAGTGCCTCGCGCAGCTGTGCCAGCGTGCGATTCAGAAGGCGCGACACATGCATCTGCGAGATGCCGAGCCGGTCGGCGATCTCCGACTGCGTTAGACCCTTGAAGAAGCGCAAGTAGACGATCCGCTGCTCGCGCTCGGGAAGCTTCGCCATCTCGGGCGCGAGCGACGCGCGGTACTCGAGGTTCTCGAGATGTTCGTCCTCGGCCCCCAGCTGGTCGGCGAACGACGTAGAGCCCCCGTCGTCGGAGTCGATCGGCGCGTCGAGGGACGTGAAGTTGTAGGCCTGTGCGATCTCGAGACCTTCGAGCACTTCCTCCTCGGTGATACTCGCCGCTTCGGCGATCTCGGCGACCGTGGGGGAGCGCCCGAGGTCGTGCCCGAGGTTGCTCACGGTCTTCGATAACTCGAGGTGCAGCTCCTGCAGCCGGCGCGGCACACGCACGGCCCACCCCTTGTCGCGGAAGTGACGCTTGAGCTCGCCCACGATCGTGGGGGTCGCATAGGTGGAGAACTCGACCTCACGATCGAGATCGAAGCGCTCGATCGCCTTGAGCAGGCCGATCGTCCCAACCTGCACGAGATCCTCGAGTGGTTCGCCGCGGTTACGGAAGCGCCGCGCGAGGAACTCGACCAGACCGATGTGTTGATCTACGAGCTTCTCGCGGTAGCGGAGCTGCTCCTCCTCGCTCTCGGCAGCTCGGTACTCCCGGAAGAGAGATCTAACTTCGTCTTTGCTCAGCGTTGCCCGCTCGCTCACTATCCCCTGCTCTTCGTCAGATTGAAGACGGGGTGCCCGTCCGCCTGCTCCAGCGTTGCCTCGTCCACCACAGTCTGGAGGATCATGCGCGAGAAATCGGTGAGATCCGTCCGGATCTTCTGGCCCGGCGCGAACTCTCCCGAGCCTGTGATCTGGATCTGCTCGTCGGTGACGACGAAGACGACCTCCATCGTGCCGTCCCGGCCCTGCGCGCCGGTCAGGTACGCGGAGAGCTCATCGACCGCGATCTTGAGGTCTTCGATCTCGTCGATCGTGAACTTCAGACGCGACGCGAGTCCGGCAGCCACGAGACGGATCACCGAAAGGTAAGCAGGAGACGCGGGAATCTTGATCGAGACCTTGTCCATCAGCGATCCAGTCGCTCGATCAGCCTGCGGAAGCTTTGCGCTTCGTGGTGCTCTTCTTCTTCGTGGTGCTGGATGCAGCGTCCTTGCGCTTCTTCGCTTGCTCGACCGACGCCTTGAGCGCCTCCATCAGGTCGACGACCTTGGTCGGCTCTTCCTCGGGCGCCTCGGCGACGGTGATCTCCTGGCCGGCGACCTTCTTCTCGACGAGTTCTTCGAGCGCCTTGCGGTACTCGTCCTGGAACTCCTCGGGCCGGAAATCGTCGGAGAGCTGTTGCACGAGCTGGCGCGCCATCTTGACCTCGGCGTCGCGCACGTCGATGCGCTTGTCCAGCTCTTCGAACGCCGGCTCGCGGATCTCGTCGGGCCAGTGCATCGTCTCGAGCACGAAGACGTCGTCTTTCAGACGAACGGTCGCGAGGTGCTCCTTCTCGCGCAGCGCGACCTTCGCGACCCCGACCTGGCCCTCGGCTTCGAGCGCTTCGGACAGGAGCCGGTAGGCCTTGAGTCCCGACGGCTCGGGGGCCACGTAGTAGGTCTTGTTGAAGTAGATCGGGTCGATCTGCTCGAGCGGGACGAACGCGACGACGTCGATCGCGCGGACCGACTCGACGTCGAGCGCCTCGAGCTCGTCGGCCGTGAACTGCACGTAGTGGTCCTTGGAGTACTCGTATCCCTTGGTTATGTCATCCCACGAGACCTCTTTGCCACACTTCGAGCAGGTCCGCTGGTACTTGATCCGGCCGCCGTCCTCCTCGTGGAGGAGGTGGAACTTGATGCCCTTCTCCGAGACCGCGGAGTAGAGCCGGACCGGGATCGAGATCAGCCCGAAGGTGATGGCGCCTTTCCAGAGTGCTTTCATGTTTGAGATTCTAGGCTGCCCGCCTGCTTTCCGGACCGCGCCGCCTGGCGAACGCGGAAAGTAGTAATTCTTGGCAGGGAAGATGACGCTCCGCGTCGAACCAGTAGACTACTCAGACGATCCAGGGGCGGGCTCCTCGACGGCCGCGCGGGCGTCGGTGACAGAGCGTGAAGGAGCGACAACTGTGAGCAACGTGGACTACGCACAAGCACTCGGGGAACGGTTGCGCAACATCAGGGTGCAGAAGGGCATGTCCCTGCAGGACGTGCAGCAAGCCTCCAAGGGCAAGTGGAAGGCCGCGGTGGTCGGCGCCTACGAGCGCGGCGATCGCAATGTGACCGTCGCGCGTCTCTCCGAGCTCGCCGACTTCTATGCCGTTCCGGTCTCCGAGATCCTGCCCGGCGACGACAACCCCGTCGCTCCCGGTGAGGTCCCGGGCCGGCGCCGCGTCGTGCTCGACCTCGAAGGGTTGAGCAAGGTTCCGGAGTCCGAGCGCGATCCGCTCGCACGGTTCACGCACGCTATCCAGATACAGCGCGGCGACTACAACGGCCGCGTGCTCACGATCCGTGAGGACGATCTGATGGCCCTCGCTTTGCTGTACCAGACGACGGCCGACGAGCTGTCGCGTCGTCTCAGCGAATGGGGCTTGCTCTCGCAGAACGGCTCGGCCTAGCTACAGCGCGATCGCGGCAACCGCGATCACGATCAACACCATCCAGTACACCGCGGTGAACGAATAGTCGATCGCGCGCGGCGGTAGCGGAAGAAGCACGCCCAGCACCCAGACCGGCATCGCGACGAGAGCGAAGAGCACCGCGTAGACGAGCGCGATCCACCGGGGCCACGTCGATCCCAGCCCGATCGCGGCGGCGATCAGCCCCAGGAAGGCGGCCAGGACGGCCTGCCCCCACGCGTCCGCGATGGGACCCCCTTTGGTCAGCCTGTACACCCGGTAACCGAGGCCCAGCGTGGCATTGAGCGCGAGCCCGCTCACGAGGGTGAGGCGCCAGAAGTCGGTGTCCATAGCGGCAGTCAAGATAGTGCCCGGATGGGCTAGCCTCCTACGCCATGCCCCCGAAGAAGAAGAAACGAGCGAAGGGGCGCGGCCGCGGACAGGGTGCGCGCGCCGCGGCGGGTCCCAACGTCGAACGGGTAGACCCGAACGAGAAGAGGCGCGAACGCATCGAACAGAAGCGTCGCGAGCGAGAGCGGGCCGCGCTCGCGGCCCGGAGACGACACGCCCGCGAGCGCGTCGTGCGCTGGATCGTGATCGCCACCGTCACCGCCGCGCTCGTGTGGTTCTTCTTCCTGCGAGGGGCGATACCGGACTCGATCGCCGGCCACGAGATCGAGCACTACCAGACCTTCGCGCAGGAGAGCCGCTCGCAGCAGCTCCACGTTGAAGGGGAGATCACCAACTACGAGTCGAACCCACCGGTCTCCGGCGAGCACCACGCGATGCCCGCCGCGTGTGGCGTCTACTCGCAGCCGCTGCCCGAGGAGGACTACGTCCACACCCTCGAGCACGGTGCGGTCGGGCTCCTCTACCAGCCAACCCTGGACCCCGAGCAGATCGAGCAGCTCGAAGCGATCGTGCAGGATTACGAATCGCACATGTTCTCGATGCCGTACCCGCAGCTCGAGGAGGATCCCGTGGTCGTGACCGCGTGGGCGCACCTGATGCGACTCGACGGGGTCGATGGGGAAGCGATACGTGAGTTCACCGACGTCTTCCGTGAAGGCGGCGACGCGCCCGAGGAAGCCGACTGTCCGCTGACGCAGGACGACCCGTTCGACCCCGACGCGACGCCGACGGGGACACCGTCGCCGGAGCCGTCACCGGAGCCCACCCGGAGCTGATCCGGCGCCTCGCTACCGCCGTCGTCGTCGCCCTGACGGTGGCCGTCACGATGCCGGCGGCGGCGCAGCCCGACCCGCAGCCACGCGTCATCGTCGAGGGACTGGCGTTCCCTACCGGCATCGCGTTCACGAGCGACGGTGCGCGGATGTTCGTCAACGAGAGGCCCGGGCGGATGCTCGTCGTGGACGAACGACGGCGCGATGTGCGTGAGGTCGCACGCGTCGAAACCACGACGGCGGGCGAGACGGGGTTGCTCGACCTCGCGGTGTCGCCGAACGACCGCTTCGTGTACGCGTTCGTCACCGACCCGTCGGGCACCAGCAACCGTGTCGTGCGCGTCCCGATCGACGGCGGGGACGTCGAGGTCGTGGTCGACGACCTGCCGGCATCGGTGTACCACAATGGCGGTGGCGTCGCCTTCGATGCCGACGGGATGTTGCTCGTTTCCAACGGCGAGAACCACAACGAGTCGCGCGCGCAGGATCCCGACGAACGAGGTGGCAAGGTTTACCGCTTCACGCCCGAGGGCGCACCGGCTCCCGGGAATCCGTTCGGCGAGTCGATCGCGCTCGGCCTGCGAAACCCGTTCGGTCTCACCGTCGATCCGGTCACCGGCGACGCGTTCGTCACCGAGAACGGCGTGTCGTCACACGACGAGATCAACCGCGTCGTCGTCGGAGGCAACTACGGGTGGCCCGAGATCGAGGGATCGTCCGATGGAGCACGCCCGTCGGGGCCGGGGGACTACGTTGACCCGCTGCTCGACTACCCCGAGGTGATCGTGCCGACCGGCATCGCGATCGCCGATCCTGCGAACGCGCCCGACGACGTCGCGGGGGACGTGTTCTTCGGCGGTTATCTCGACGGAGCCGTACACCGCCTCGAACTCAACGACGACCGGAGCCAAGCCGTCTCCGACAACGTGATTGCGCGCGAGGACTCGGGCATCGTCGCGGTGGCGTGGGGTCCACACGGCCTCTATTACTCGACGACGGATGCCGTGAAGCTCATCCCGCTGGCGAGCGCGTCGTCGAACGATGCAGCGGAGACCGCACGAGCTCCACTAGTGGGACCGCCGCTCCGGCCACCGGAGAACGCGAACGCGAACCTCTACCTGCTCCTCGGCGGAGCCGCGCTCATCGTGGTTATCGGCGCGGGCTGGATCGTTGTGCGCCGCAGACGCTAGACACGAAGAAGGGGCCCGAAGGCCCCTTCCGTGATGTCTTGAATCATTCGCGACTAAGGCATCTCCTCACCCGGCGCCTGGGGGTCGTTCTCGATGGCACCCAGCCACACCTTGATCTCGAAGTCGCCACCTTCACCGAGCCAGTTCTCGGCCGAGACGGTCCATCCACCGCAGTCCGCGGTGCGGATACCGACGATGTGCTCCGAGGTCGTCGTGCTTTCACCGGCGTGGCCGGTGGTGTTCCCCAGCTGTTCCTCGGCCGGAGTTCCCAGAACCGGCTGGAACCCGTGTGCGCGCGCGGCATAGCTGCCATCGGTATGCCACACGTTCAGGTCGTAGTCACGACGTTCCGGGAACTCAAACAGGATGTGGACACCGGCTTCCTTCGCCTTCGAGTCCACCTGGATGTTGAACGCATCGCTCGCGGGCTCCTGGACGATGACGACATCGGACGCGGACATGTCGAGCGAAACCGCTTGGACCGCCGGGGCCTCCTCGGTCGCCTTGTCGGTCACCTTGAGGGTCGGCTTCTCCGCGCCGTTCTCGCCGGGCTGGAACGGCTGGCACACGGCAGGCTTCTTCTTCTTTTTCTTCTTCCTGGCCTCGGCCGGAGCGGCCACGAACGCGCCGACGAGCAGGCCGGCACAGGCGAGCACCGAGATGGTGCGCAAAGCACGGGGAGATCTCATGTATGCCTCCAGTTCTAGAGCTGGGTTCCCCTCTTTCGTGGTTTCAGGCTTCTCCTCATCGGGCCCCCCTCCTGCAAGAACATGGGATTTCGAGGCCGCCCAGTGCCACATCCGAGAAGGTCCGCCGGACGCGAAGAGACTGGGCCGAAGCCCGGTCTCCCTCTCGGGTTGCGGTGGTTGCTTTACTCCGGAGCTTCGCCGAGCCAGTAGTTGACCGTCACGGTTTCACCGGGGGTCGTGGCTCCCACGACATCGATGGTGAAGCCGTCGCAGTCGCTGGCCGGGAACATGGCGATCGTCTCGGAACCAACATCGGATTGCTCGTAGTCGCTGCTCCCGAAGGCGATGGGGCCGAAGCCGGCCGAGCTCGCAAGCTCCGTCCCGTCGGCGGTGTCCAGGTAAAGGTCGTAGTCGAAAACCGGTGTGAACACGATCTGAGCGTTGAGGTCCACGCTCGGCGCCTTCGAGTCGACCATCAGGTTCGCGTACGCGTGGCTGACGAACGCCCCCTCACCTTCGGGGTTGCGTCCGGCCCCGAGGCCCGGACCCACCTCGACCTCGAGCGACACGGGCTTTTCCGCGGTGGCGGCGTCGGTGACGACGCTGACCGGCTGCCCCTCGCCGTTGCTGCCCGGCTGGTAGGTGGCGCATGCCTTCGCCTTATTCTTTTTCTTCTTCTTGGCGTCGGCCGGCACGGCGGCGAATACGCCGACCAGCAGGCTGGCGGTGGCGAGCAGGGTCAGGACCCTGAAGAAACGTCGCGACCTCATGTGAACTCCTCCATTTCCTGGCTATCCCCAAGCTGTTCTGGGAGATTTCGCCGCCCCGAAGGCCATTCCTGTAGGGCACCGGTGGCGGCTTCCTGCCGAGGAGAGACCGGGGCGGGAGGGGACCGAGGCCTGAGGGCGAACCCTCAGGGTGGCGGACGAGACACCGCCACCCGACGCGCGACAGGGGGTCTTCGTGAAGTTGAGGTTGCTGCTCGTTCCGGTGCTGTTCGCGGCGCTCCTACCGCTCGCCGGCGCCGCAAGCTCGTCGACCGTCAACTGCCCGAGCGTCAAGCCACCGAAGCTCAGCTTCGGCAAGCCGACCTTCATCGACAGGAGCCGCGCCGGCGGTGAGCCGGTGAGCCAGGTCGCGCAGGACGGTTCGATCATCGTCTCCGCGCACGCGGGAACGACGCACGTCTACAAGGATCCCTCCGCGGTGCCGGGTTCCGGCGACTTCGCGGGCAGCTACTACAACCAAACGCTGAACTGGCGGAGCACCGACGGGGGCAAGACGTGGACCTACGTCGGCCTCGCCGGCGCGCCCGTCGGTCCGCACAGCCCGACGTCGACCGGCTTCTCCGATCCCGACCTGACGATGGATGCCGCGGGCAACATCTACAACGTCGAGATCGACCTCGCGAACGTCGCGGTGTTCGCGAGCCCCGACGACGGCCAGTCGTGGCCGACCGCGAATCCCGTTGCGGCGTCGGGCGACCGTCCGTGGGTCACGGGGGCCGAAGCGAACGAGGTCTTCCTCTACGTCAACCTTCCGAAGCAGCTGTGGCGCTCGACCGACGGTGGTCTCACGTTCCTGCCCGTGCAGCAGGAGAACCAGGGCGGGCTTCCGGTGTCGAGCAAGATGCTCGTCGACCCGCTCAACCCGAAGGACGGCCTCCTCGGGCCGACGGACGGCGGCGGCGTCGCGATCTCGAAGGACGACGGCCAGAACTGGCAGGCGTACGAGACGCGCCTGGGCGACTCGACCCAGTTCTTCGGTGCGCTCGCGGTCGATCGTGCGGGATGGGTCTACTCGGCCGCGGCGGGTGGCTACGAGGGATCGAACGATGTCAACCCCGACGGTTCGGTCACGTTCAACTACTTCAACCGCGACACGCGCAAGTGGCAGTCGGCCCCGATCCACATCCCCGCGCCGAAGGGCGACGCGCTGTGGCCGTGGATCATCGCGGGTGACGACGGTCGCGTCGCCGTGGTGTGGTACCAGACGCTCGAGGGGAAGCAGAACCGCTTCTACATCTACGCCGCCTACACCACGAACGGGCACGGCTCGACCGTGCGCTGTTCGGATGGGTCGAAGCGTTTCGTTCCGCCGCAGTTCTCTACCGCGAATGCGTCGGGCCGTCCGATCCACTTCGGCAAGATCTGCCTGAACGGAACCGCGTGCAACGCGAGCCCGGACTTCGAAGGCGGCGACCGTCGTCTCGGCGACTTCTTCACGGTCAACTTCGACCACAAGGGCAATCTCTTCATCGTGTCCGGCGACACGACGTTGAAGAATCCGCTCGGTGGTCCCAAGCCCGTGGCGAACCCGATCTTCATGAAACAGACGACGGGGGCCAAGATGCTCGTCAAGGCCGACAAGATCCGCAAGTCCCGCTGTCTGTTCCCGTTGCCGACCTGCTGATTTCTCACCGGCCCCGCCCGCTTCGGTAGAGTGGGGCCTCCATGACTCCAGCGGACACGGGCGCTCTGACGCCCGACAGGAACCTCGCGCTCGAACTCGTACGTGTGACGGAAGCAGCCGCCCTCGCCGCGGCTAGGTGGATGGGGCGCGGCGATAAGGAAGCCGCCGACCAAGCGGCGGTCGACGCGATGCGGTTGCTGATGGACACCGTGCCGATGGACGGCATCGTCGTGATCGGGGAGGGCGAGAAGGACAACGCCCCCATGCTCTACAACGGTGAGGCGATCGGTAACGGACAGCCTCCCATCGTCGATATCGCGGTCGATCCGATCGATGGGACGACGCTCACCTCGAAGGGCATGAACGGCGCGCTCTCCGTCGTCGCGCTCGCGGAGCGCGGGACCATGTTCGACCCCGGCCCCTGCGTGTACATGGAGAAGATCGTGGTCGGCGAAGACGCCGCCGACGCAGTCGATATCGAAGCGCCCGTCTCGGACAACCTCGAAAAGATCGCGAAGGCCAAGGGCGGCTCGGTCTCCGACCTGAGCGTGTGCATCCTCGACCGTGACCGTCACGAGCAGATCGTGAAAGAGGTGCGCGAGGCCGGCGCTCGCATCCGTTTCATCACCGACGGTGACGT
>JBOGWY010000293.1:0-6623 GCA_050694015.1 Actinomycetota bacterium
ACGCGCGCACCTGAACCCAGAGATTCATCACGAGACCGACGATCACGTGCATCAGGTGGAAGCCGGTAACGGTGAAGTACAGCGAGCCGTACGCGTTCGTCGTCGGCGTGAAGTCGTGCAGGGCCTCGGGCCATTCGAAGACGAGGGTGATGATGAGGAAGATCGCACCGAGGATGAAGCCGAGCGCGAGCCCGGACTTGAGGACACCCTGTTTCCCCTTCTCGATCCCGGCCTCCGCCCAGTGGACCGGCAGGCTGGAGCTCAGCAGGATGATGCTCATGATGATCGGCAGGGTCAGGTGCGGAGCCTCGATCCCGTCGGGGGGCCACCCCGGCGCGCTTCGGAAGCGCAGGTAGAAGTAACTGGCGATCAACGCCGCGAACAGCGTCGCTTCGGTTGCGATCAGCCACACCATCCCCCACCACGCGTAGCTGCGAGAGCCGTGCGCGTGATGCGGCAGGGACTGCTCGGGGACGCGGGCGGCCATGACTTCGGTACTCATGTCTCCTGCGTCTCCCCTCGGGGCCAGAACCAGCCCATGATCCCGGCGACCACCAGCACGAACCCGGCGATCGCCGCGCTCCACGCCTCCAAGAGCACCGCGTAGAAGAAAACGAACAACGCGATCGACAACATGAACGGCCACGGCGACGCGTGGGGCATGTGCATCAGCGCCTGCGGGCGCCCGTCTAGCAGGCTTGTCGACAGTGTCGTGTGCCCCTCATCGAGCGCATAGCCCTTGCTCGGGTCACCGCCTTCTTTGAGCTCGGGCTGATCCCAGACGGGCTCCCTGCTCGTCACCACCGGCACGACGCGGAAGTTGTAGTGGGGCGGCGGCGAGGAGGTCGCCCACTCGAGCGTCTCGCCGTTCCACGGATCGTCCGGTGCCACCGGGCCCTTCCGCATCGCACGGAACCAGTTGATGCCGATGACGAGGATGCCGAGCGCGAGCACGAACGCACCGGCCGTGGAGATGATGTTGTGGACGTCCCAGCCGAGGCCCTCTTCGTAGGTGTAGACGCGGCGGGGCTGGCCCAGGATCCCGACGGTGTGCAGCGGGAACATGTTGGCGTTGAAGCCGATGAAGATCAGCCAGAAAGAAAGTTTCCCGAGACCCTCGTGCAGGATGCGGCCGATCATCTTCGGTGCCCAGTGGTAGATCGCGGCGAACATCGGGAAGACGGCGCCGCCGACCAGCACGTAGTGGAGATGAGCGACGACGAAGTAGGTGTCGTGGACCTGTTGGTCGAACGGGATCGACGAGGTCATCACGCCCGTAACGCCCCCGATGACGAACGTGGCTATGAACCCGAATATGAACCACATCGCCGTGTTCAAGCGCGGGCGTCCGGTCACGAGCGTCGCGAGCCACGCGAAGACCTGCACGCCGCTTGGGATCGCCACCATGAAGCTCGCCGCCGAGACGAACGCCATCGTCATCTGCGGGAGTCCGGTTGCGAACATGTGGTGGACCCACACTCCGAAACCGATCAGCGCGACCCCCAACTCGGCGAGCACGATGTAGATGTAGCCGACCATGCGGCGACGCACGTGCGTCGGGATCACGGCCGACGCGATCCCGAACGCCGGCAGCACGATGATGTAGACCTCAGGATGACCGAAGATCCAGAACAGGTGCTGCCATAACAGCGGGTCCCCGCCGGTCGCGTTGTCGAAGAAATGGAACCCGAACTTGCGGTCCAGCACCAGCATCACGCACGCCAGCGTCAACAGCGGCACCGCGAAGACGATCTGGAACGCCATCGCGAGCTCGCCCCACACGAAGATCGGGATCCGGTTCAGTGTCATGCCGGGTGCGCGCAGCTTGAAGATCGTGACGATGAAGTTGACCGCGCCGCCGGTGGTCGAGATGCCGAGGAACAGCAGTCCCAGCGCGTAGAAGTCGATGTTCAAGCCGGGCGTGAAATTCTCGTCCCCGAGCGGCAGGTAGTTGAACCACCCGTCGTTGGGGGCATCGCCGGTGAGGAATGCCGAGTACATGAACAGTCCGCCGGCAAGGAATACCCAGTAGCCGAACGAGTTCAGCCGCGGGAATGCCATGTCGCGGGCGCCGATCATCAACGGCACGAAGAAGTTGCCGAAGCCCGAAAGGACCGGCATCGCGAACAGGAACATCATCGTGATGCCGTGCATCGAGAACAGCTGGTTGAACGCCTCCGGGTTCACGAGATCGAGCTCGGCGGTCGTGAGCTGGACCCGCATGATCAGTGCCTCGATGCCGCCGAGGACGAAGAAGAACATCCCCGTGTAGAAGTAGCGCATCCCGATCCGCTTGTGATCGACGGTAGAGACGAACGCGGCGATGCCGGGGCGATCGGTCCAGATGGCTTCGAGTCGCTGGGCGAGGGTGGCCACTAGTCCAAGTTTCCCAGGTATTCGATCAAGGCATCGAGTTCGTCGTCATCGAGGTCGGCGGGGGGCATGAACACGCCGCGTTTCAGGGCATGCGGGTTGCGCACGAACTGCCTGAGGTTCTGCGGGGTGTTCCCGAAGAAGCCGCCGATGATGTCGCGGTTCATGAGGTGAGTCAGGTCGGGTCCGTCGGTGGCGGTCGCCTCGGTGCCACGGATCGCGTGACACCCGACACAGGACGAGTTGAGGAAGATGTCCTGGCCTTCGCTGAAGAGAATCGTGCGGGTTAGCTGCGTAGCCATCGGCTCTGCCTCGTGGTCCACCCATTCTTCGAAAGCGTCCCGCTCCTCCGCCACCACGTAGAACGCCATCTTCGAGTGCTGCAGCCCGCAGAACTCGGCGCACTGCCCCCGGTAACGGCCCGGCTCGTCGGCGTGGAGCCACGTCGTGGTCTCCGTCCCCGGGATCATGTCGGTCTTGGCTTGGAGCTCGGGGACCCAGAAGGAATGGATCACGTCCGCACTGTTGAGCTTCAGACGCACCGGTTCACCGACGGGGATGTGGATCTCGTTCGCGGTGACGGCCCCGTTCGGGTAGCGAACCTCCCACCACCAGTCGCGGCCGATCACCTCGATCTCGAGCTCGGCGTCATCGTCGGCGAGCGCGAGGTTGCGCATCTCGCGCAAGGAGAAGACGAACACACCAACCAGGATGAGGGCCGGGATGATCACGCCGGAGATCACGACGAAGCGATCGCCCCACGAGACCTCGCTGTGGTCGAGCTCGTCCGTCGATCTGCGGCCCCGCAGGATCGCCCACAGCAACATCGCGCACACGACGACGAAGACGACGGTCGAGATCCACAGCATCGGCCACCACAGGACCTCGATCCGCGCGGCCCCCGGCCCTTTGGGTTCCAGCATCGAGGGGGAATCTTCGGAACAAGCCGAAAGCACGAATGCGCAAGAGGCAACGGCGAAGAGACCGATCGTTCGCGCGCCCCTACGCCTCACGGATCGTCGCACTCCTCAGGCCAGCCGCCGGACGTCTTTTTTACACCACCCTTTTGTGAGCACATAGCCGCGTTTTCAGGCGGGCGTCTGCAGAAGAAAACGTCACCGATAGCGGAGATCACCCGGTTCGTTGACGTTCAACGCGAAGCGGCCGGTGGGATCGAAGGTTTCCCATTCCGTAACGACCTGGTTTTTCAGCCTGTCGATCACTGAAAGCAGTGACAGGTCACGTCGCCCGACCGCTTGCTCCAGGTGCGGCAACGCGGTCTTCGAGTACACCGCGTGCAACGGCTGCAGCCCGTGCTCGTCTTCCGGCACGACCACGTTTGAGCCTGCGTGCCTACCTGCGAGGTGGGTAAAGAGGCTCGGACTGGCAAACGGCATGTCGACTGCGACCACTGCGAGCAAGCCGTGGGGTGACGCTCGCAGCCCGGCGACGATCCCTCCGAGGGGGCCGGAGTCGGGGGCCGCGTCGTCGATGTGCTCGAGGTCGACGGGGTATCTCCGGCCCCCGCTCGCGACGAACACCGGGTCGGCCACCTCGCTCAGCCGCCGGGTCACACGAACGATCAGGGGTTCGCCCTCGAAGTCGAGCAGGGCTTTGTCGCGGCCCATCCTGGACGACCCCCCGCCGCACAGCACGATTCCCGCGAGCACGTGACGAATGTAATCCTTGAAGTGTGACCGATCACCCCGGCAGCCACGTGCGGGTTCGCGTCGACGTCGTCGATGGCGACACGACCACGACCCGCTCCGATCGTGTGGCAACGGAAGAGCCGATGGAGATCCGCCTCCTCGCGGGCGCCGAGCGGCGCACGATCGCGGTCACGATGCGTACGCCGGGCAACGACTTCGAGCTCGCTGCGGGCTTCCTCTACTCCGAAGGCATCGTCGCGGCGCCGGATCAGATCGCCTCGATCACTTACTGCGTCGATCGTGACGTCGACGAGAGTCAACGCTTCAACATCGTCAACGTCGCGCTCTCGACCGGACGCCTACCGGACCTCAGGACCCTGGAACGCAACTTCTACACGTCGAGCGCGTGCGGGGTGTGCGGGAAGGAGAGCCTCGACGCGCTCGAGTTGCGCGGCGGGCCGGCATCGAACGACGTGCGGGTGGACGCAGATCTGATCAGAGAACTGCCGGACAAACTCCGTGCCGCGCAGGGACTGTTCGAGAAGACGGGCGGCCTGCACGCGGCGGCGGTCTTCGATGCAACTGGAGGCGTCATCGCCGCGCGCGAGGACGTGGGCCGGCACAACGCGGTGGACAAGGTGGTGGGCCATGCGCTCCTCGACGAGCTACTCCCGCTGGACGGGCACCTGCTGATGGTCTCCGGCCGGACGAGCTACGAGATCATGCAGAAGGCGCTCGCCGCCGGCATCCCGATCGTCTGCGGGGTCTCGGCCCCCAGCAGCTTGGCCGTCGATCTCGCGACGCGGTTCAACATGACCCTCGTGGGATTCCTGCGTGGCGACCGCTTCAACATCTACGCGGGCGCCGAGCGCGTCGCCTAACCGCCGATGTAGGACATCGAGACCTTCGGGATGAGCACGGTCTCGGCGGAACGCTCCTCCGAGTAGCGGTCGGTGCGGCCGCTCCAGATATCCGAGATCCTTTGCGTCATCTCGGCATCGCTCGCGCCGGACCGGATCGGCGCTCGCAGGTCATGGCCCGCAGAACTGAAGAGGCACGTGAAGAGCTTGCCGTCGGCCGACACGCGCGCCCGCACGCAGCCGCCGCAGAACGGCTGGGTCACCGACGCGATCACTCCGATCTCGCCGGTGCCGTCGCGATAGAGGTAGCGACTCGACGTCTCGCCGTGCGAGCGGTCCCCCACCGGCTCGAGCGGCATCTCGGCGTCGATCCGGCTCACGATCTCGTCGGCGGGGACCACTTGATCGAGGTTCCACCCGATCGTCCCGCCGACGTCCATGTACTCGATGAACCTCACGACATGCCCGGTGCCCTTGAAATAACGAGCGAAATCGACGATGCCATCGTCGTTGATGCCTCGCTGCACGACCGCGTTGATCTTGAGGGGGCCGAGCCCCGCGTCGTCCGCGGCCTCGATTCCGGCGAGAACACGGTGGACGGGAAAGTCGACGTCGTTCATCGCCGCGAACGTCTCGTCGTCGAGAGCATCGAGGCTCCCCGTCACGCGACCGAGACCGGCGTCTTTCAGACTCTGAGCCTTCGCGGCTAGGAACGCTCCGTTCGTGGTCATCGCGAGGTCTTCGATCCCGTCGATCGCGGCGATCATCTCGACCAGCCGTTCGATGTCGCGGCGCAGCAGTGGCTCGCCCCCGGTCAGTCGCACCTTCGTGACGCCGAGGTCGACGAAGGTTCGCACGAGACGGGTCATCTCCTCGTAGGTCAACAACTGATCGCGTGCGAGGAAACGGTGATCGGCCCCGAAGATCTCCTTCGGCATGCAATAGGTGCACCGGACGTTGCACTTGTCGGTGACGGAGATCCGCAGGTCGGTGAGACCCCGGCCGAGGGTGTCGCTCAGCATCCCGTTCATCCTCGCACGGACGGCTCGTTCTGCCTCTGGGTTTCGAACGTCGCCCGAGGGTCGCGGCTCGACGCCTTGCCTGCGTGAAAAACCGCGTAGCGCAAGGCAAGCGAGCCGGCAGTGCCCAGCAGAGCGGCGATCCAGCGGCCCCACCTGTTCCGACCGACGACGACCGACAGCATGAGACTGGCGATCGTTGCGAGCTTCGACGCCTTCCAGAGCGAGCCGCCGACGCCTTCGTTAAGGGGCCTGGCGACGCGCTCCACGCGACCTGCGTCCTTCTCCACCATGTAGCCCGCAGCGAGTTCGGCGACGTTGCCGGCCAGCCCGAAGCGATGAACGACCGCGTGCTCGCGGTTGTCGAGGTCGGCGAACGCCAACAGGTCGGCGGCGCTCGACATCGCCGACGCGACGAACAGCAGGGGCAATGACCGGCGGGTTTCGTTCCATAGAGGAACCGCGGTGTCCGCCAGCAGCACTCCGGTGTAACCGGCGAGCGGCAATCCGAGGGCGCCCCCGGCCGCCCCCGCGATGTCGCCGAGCACACGGCGGTCGAACACCGCGGCCCCCGAGTTCGCGGCTCCGCTCGCGGCGAGTAGCCACGAGCCGACGCTGATCGCGGAGGTGGGGCGGAACACGCGCAACATGTTGAGGAAGCGGTCGGGACGCCCGAGATCGATCACGAGGAACACCGAGCCGAGGAAGACGCCGAGTGCACC
>JBOGWY010000294.1:0-3921 GCA_050694015.1 Actinomycetota bacterium
GTGCTGGAAGCGATCCGGGCCGGAGGCCTAAGTCAGCCGCCGGCCCCCTTCGACCCCGGGTGGCGTTTCTTGATCGTCGTTCTGTGCGTCGTGCTGGGAGCCGGCGCGACCTCTCTGGCGCTCGCGACCCGGCGGCCGAAGATCGGCGTGGCGATCCCCGTTCCGATCGTCGTGGGCGCGGCGATCCTCCAGCCCCCCTCCTCGGCGGTGCTCGCGAGCATCGTCGCGACGGTGCTGCTGATCGGGGCGCTCTCGATCTCGTTCGGAGCCGATCTTTCCGGTGCCGCCGGAACGTCGCGCTCGTTCGAGCTCCGTCGTCTCGCGAAGGGCGGTGGTGGACTCGCGCTCCTGCTGGTCGTCCTGGTCGCGTTGAGCCAGCTCGGCTTCCTGTTCGACACCGAGGCCAAGAGTCAGGTCATCCCCCCACAGAAGCCGGAGGCGCAGCCGCCGCTCAGCGATCGCGTGCTGTTCACCGTGGAGACGGACAACAGACAGCCGTGGCGCCTGGGCGTGCTCGATGTCTACGAGGACAACGCGTGGAAGTACCCGCCGTACGACAGGGCCAGGTTGGAACCGGTTCCGGCCGACGGCAGTCTCGGAGCCGAACCCGTGGGGGCCGACGCGGTGGAGACGACCTTCGAGATCGTCGACGTGCAAGGTCACGTCATACCCACCCTTTCGCTGGCCGCGCAGCTCGAGCGCGTGGGTTCGTTCGCCATCAGCACCGATCCCCGAACGCAGACGCTCGAGCTCCCCGACCAGCGCGCGAGCAGAGGCATGACCTATACCGTTTCGGCTCCGCCGCCGCCCGGCGAAGACGTTCTGTCGAAGGCGCCCAAACCTTCCGATGAAGTGGCTCCATTCCTCGAGGCGCCGGAACCCCCGGAGACAGTGCAGAACCTGTTGGCGAGAGCGCCGAAGGGCAATCTCTTCGACCGGCTTCAGTTCGTGCGCAACCAGTTCTACAAGGACGTCGTTGCCTCGGGTGAGGGCGAGCCTGTCGACGTCGAGCCATCGCGCGTTGCAGAGATGCTGGACGGGGCCGAGGCCACGCCGTATGAGATCACGGCGGCGGAGGGGCTGCTGGCCCGATGGGCGGGCGTTCCGGCCCGCCTCGGTTACGGCTTCTACGTCGGAGAAGAGGAAGCCTCGGGCACCTACGAGGTCCACCCCGAACACGGTGCGACGTGGCTCGAGGCGTACTTCGAGGACGTGGGTTGGGTCAGCATCGTCGGCAAGCCGCCGCGCGCGAAGCCGTCGACGAGCCTCGACGAGAAGAACGAGGATCCCGAGATCCTTCCCAGCGACGAGTTGGCCTTGGTGGTTCACGTACCGGTCAAGCTCGCGAGCCTCAGACTTCTCTACGAGGTCGTGCGCTTCTACGTACTGCTCGCTCTGCCCTGGGTCGCTGCAGTCCTGCTATCGCTCGTGTTCTATCCCGGCGCGGTGAAGCTCCTTCGTAGGTTCCTGCGCAGGTACTGGGCGTCGAAGCACGGCGTTGCGGGCCGCATCCTCGTTACGTATTGCGAGTTCCGGGACCGGATGCGAGATCTGAGCGCCGCGCATCCGGAGGCCACCCCCTTGGAGTTCACCAACGCCATAGATCCCGACGAGGAACATTGGGAACTGGCGTGGCTCGTGACGCGTGCGTTGTGGGGCGACCTCCGCCGGGACCTGCGGACGGAAGACGCGGAGGCGGCCGAGGACCTAGCGCTGTCGGTTACGAGACGCGCGTCGCGCGCCCAACGACCAACCACGCGCACCCTGGCGGTCGCGTCGCGCCGCTCCCTGTGGGATCCGTACAGCCGTGAGATACCGAATCTGTGGCCGCGTCGCCGTCTGCGACTCCCGCGTCCCTCGCTTCGGCCCTTGTTCCGGACCTTGCGTGATGGAGCGCGGCTGGTGGGACGGATACCGCTCGTGCTGCGCCGGCGGCCACGGATCGCGAGTGGTCTCTTCCTCGTGATGCTGCTCCTTGCGTCGTGCGGTTTCGGCGCGGTGCCCGTGGCGGGGCCGGCCGAGCTTCCCGACCGGCTCGTTCCCGACCGCATCGGCAGATTTACGATCCAACGCGAGCCCGACGCCGAGAAGGCGTTCGAGCAGGTCGGCAGCGACTCGCTGGTGCACGAGGGGCGGGTCTACACGGTGCGCGATGGATCGGACATCCTCGCCACGTTCCAAGCCGGTTCGTTCGAGTCGATAGCGCGTACCAACGAAACCGCGATCCGCGCGGGTATCACCGAGAACATCGGCGCCGGCAGCTTCGAGGTTACCCGGATCGGGGCCGATCCCGTGAATCTCCTGTCCCTTCCCGGCCGGCGCGTATTGCTGTGGTTCGCGTACGACGGTGACTTCTATCTACTGCTCGAAGGGATCGAAGAGTTCGAGAAAGCGGACGACGTGTTCGCCGCGATCCTCGCCTACCAGCGCGGCGAGGACATCACCGGGCTACCCAAAGTGAACCCACTCCTCGACCCAAGACTAGGAGGCGATTGAACGATGTTCCTATCCCGTACACGCTGCGGAGCGATCCTCATCTCCCTGCTCTTGTTGTCGAGTTCCTGTGCCCGGCCCCCCGATCCGCTCGAGGTGGGCGTCAAGGAGATCGCCACCGACATCGTCCTTGCTGCCGCGGAGGAGGAGCGGCCCCGAGGCGCGGCGGGACGAGGATCGGACATCAAGGTCGGACAACCGCCTTCCTTCTCCACTCCTCCGGTAGCGATCGGAACGGGGACCGCACCCGAAGGGGGGACCGGCGATCCCGGTGCCCCTCGGCCGGCCGCGGCTTGTCCCGAGGCCGATCCGCTCGAGGCCGCCGTCGCCGCGGCACCGGCACGGCCGACCGCTCCTCCGCTCGATGCCAACTACGAGTACCGGGTCGAGGGCACCTATGAGTTCGAGGGAGCGGTCGACGAGCGGGGGCGCTATCCGGCTACTTCGACCCGCACCATCCAGGACGTGCGGGAGATCGACGGCGGCTACAGCTTCAGGATGAAGGACGATCTGGGCGTGACGACGGGCTACAGCGTTTATCCGCGCCAGCGCGCCGCCGAAGACGATCCGGTCCACCTCGGCGAAGCGTCCCACCCTCTGGAAGCCGGCATCTTCGTCAACGAGATCAGGATGAAGCGCGCCGACGACTCCGTACTCGTTCTGGATCCGGACCCCGAGCTCCGGATCGCCACCTTGCCAATGGTGCGGGGTCAGAAGTTCGAATCGACGGCGGTCGACGCTGCCACCGGCATCACGATCCGGGTGAACGGACAGATCGGACTGGGCGAGAAGTTCGACCCGTTGAGGGCGCGCGTGGACGCATGTGGCACGGTCTTGGAGGGGTACTGGGTCTCGTACACGGTCGACACGACGGTTCCGCAAACATCGACGACGCGGTTGTTCGGGAGCGACATCGATCTCGAGTTCGCCGGGAGCCGCGTCGTGTTCGGAACCCAGTACGGCGGCATCCCCTTGCAGGAGATCGTCACGATCAGAGGCTCGGATGCCGGTACCACCGTCACGATCCGGCGCACGTCGACCATCTCGTCCGAGCCTAGGACCCGTTCGTGATCTCACGGCTTCTGAGCGCACTCGCCTGCGTCACGCTTCTTGCGAGCTGCGCGCTCACCGACGCCGACGACGGCGGAGTTGCTTCGCCGACCCCTGCCCCCGCGGCCCGCTCGGGCGGTGAGTTGACGGTCGGGATCGTGGAACCGACGACGATCGATCCTGCTTTGGTCCCGGCTTACGACGAGGCCGGTGCGCTCATCGTCCAAACCATGTGCGATCCACTGATCGCACTAGATCCCGAGAGCGGCGATCCGGTCCCGGCGCTGGCCGAGGAGTGGGAGATCGTCGGCGGTGGCACGAGGATCATCGTGACGTTGCGTGAGGATCTGACGTTCGGCGACGGCTCATCGCTCGGTT
>JBOGWY010000295.1:0-6290 GCA_050694015.1 Actinomycetota bacterium
CTTCTGATCCTGACCGAGACGGGGGTTCCGGTTCCCGTCCCCGGCGACCTGCTGATGCTGCTCGTCGGCGAACGAGCCTCTGCCGGCGAGCCACCATTGCTCGTCGCCGTAGGGCTGCTCGAACTCATCACCTTGCTCGGGACGACGGTGCTCTATCTCGCGGTCCGCGGTCCGGCGCGTAGCCTCATCGCCCGCGTCGGGCCGCGCGTCGGTCTGACCGAGGAACGGATCGCAACCGTCGGCCGCGTGACGCAACGCGGTTCGGCTCTCGCCGTCGGAAGGATGACGCCCGGGGCGCGCACGATCACGGTCGTCGCGGCCGCTACGGGCCCGTCGCCGTGGCACTCCACTCTGCCGGCGCTCTGGATCGGGAGCACGATCTTCGTGCAAGCCCACCTGGCGCTCGGCTTCGTCCTGGGACCTGTGGCCCGCGACGCGCTCGAGGCCGCGAGGATCCCCGTCCTCGTCGGACTGGGCATGCTCATCCTGATCGCCGTTGCGTTCTGGATCCTGCGGAGCGGCCGCGGTCCCCACGCCGCGTTCTCGGAAGCGTTCTGTCCCGTATGCCTAACGGCCGCGGCCATCGCGACGAAAGACGAACGTTAGCGACGGCGGAACGTGACCATGTTGTTGAGGATCTGTCCTCCGGCGACCGACAGCGCATAGTTCGCGAGGCCGTAGAAGTGATCGAACTTCTCCGTGGGTTGCGGAAGCACCGCGCCGAAGATCCCGATCGTCCCCCGGCCCAGCTTCATGCGTCCGACCCCGACGTGGTTGTCCTCCTCGATGTGCGCGACCTTCTTCCCTCCCGCCTTGCGCCACGGTCGCTGCAGCACGATCCAATGGGGTGACGCGTCCTCGTCGATCGAGAACCCCAACGGAACCTCGTAGTAGGTCTGACTCGCCGTCGTGTGGACATCGCGCGTGTACGCGTCGCTGAAGTCGTCGATGTTGATATGACCCGCGTTATAGAAGCGGCGCTTGACCGCCTTGGGACCGACGATCCCCATCGGGACGAGCAACTTGATCGCCTTATCGGTGAGGACGAGGTTCCCGCCGCGGCGCACGAACGTCTCCAGGGTGCGCGCCGCGCGGCGCGTCGCCTTGGGCCGACCCTTGAAGGCGCCGCCGAACGGACCGTCGGCGATCACCAGCGTGCGCAGCCCGTGCAGTCCACCGCGTGCGATCCGGCGAGGGCCTACGGCTCGCAATCCGTCCGGGGTGAGGCGCGCCACGTCGCGGAAGTACCTCATCCTCGTCACGCGGTACGGCTTCGGCGTGATGCCGTCGGGCGGCTTCGGCCCCCCATAGCCGTCGCGTGACGTCACGACGCGGCGGTCCCGCACGTAGCCGGTGCGCCGCCACGGGAGCCGAACGCGCACTCGGCGCGTCACGAGAGCTTCGACGACGAGCGACTCGATCTCGCCACGCACCGATGCGATGTGAGCATCCTCGAGCGCGTGCACCCACGTCGAGTTCGGAACCAGATGCGAGAGGAAGTGCTCCACGTCCATGTCGACCGCACCGAACTCCTGTGTGAACCAGTCGCCCATGAAGCCCGCCGCGTCGTATCCCACGACGTCGTAACCCGTCGCGTATTCCGCCGGCTTCATTCCGGCGACACCGGAGGCCTCGCCGGCGTTGATCTGGTCACGCCTGAAATAACGCTCGACGTTCGATTTCATATGCCGCGCCGCTCGTTCTTGACGGGCTTGCTCGATCGGGTTCCACTCCCCGGCCGGAATCATCATGTCCGCGAACGCGTTCTGGGCCGAGGTCAGCTCGCCGTGGAGGTCGGCGGTGACGACGGGGTCGATCCGCCCCACGAGCTCGGCCCACGCTTTGCTCTCCGGTTCCGACAGGGCGGTGTAGGGCGGGTAGGACCAACCCATCGTGGGGAACTCGCGGTTCAGGTCGACGCCGTTGCCGTTCCCACGCTCGAACACGCCGCCGTTCTGCGCGTCGCCGTTCGCCCACCCGTCCGGATTGATGTCGGCGAGGTAGAGGTGAACCTTCTCGAACACTTCCGAAACGGGGCGCGCTATCGAGTCCTTGTTCGTCCCGTTGCGCAGCTTGTGATCGGGGTCGTCGGCCAGCCAGCGCGCGAGGTCCTCCATGTAACGAACCCCGCCCTCGAGGCCCGCACGCTCCGGACCGTGCACCGACAACGAGATGACGACCGGGATCTTGTCTGCCTCGGGGACGTTGAAATCGGTGATCTCGACGAGCCACAGGTCGCGACCCTCGAACGAAACCGCCTCGCGACCCAACGCCTGACTGAAAGTAGACACCCTGACGAAACGCGGGAACTCGTCCTCGAGGGCCTGGATCCCGCTCGCGAACTCGCCGTTGTCGTGTTGCACGAACGATGCCGTGCTCTCAGCCTCGGGGAAGATCCGCCCGCCGCACATCAGCCGCGGCTCGTCCGCGCACACGGGGCTTGCCCCGGTAGGCGCGGCGCTAAGGACTACCGCCGCCATGATCAGGATCGCTACCGTCCGCCGCATCCCCTCTAGCCTAGTGCGACATGAAAAACGAGTGAACTTCTGCCCGAGCAAGCCCCCAAGCTCGTCCGGGCGGCTACGGTAGAGGCATGTTCAGACAGAGCGCGATGACCAAGACGCGGTTCAAGCTTGGGGCCCTCTCCGGTCAGGGTGACGAGCGCCCCAAGGTCCTCTTCGTCTGCGTGCACAACGCGGGGAGGTCGCGCATGGCCGAGGGCTTCTTCAACGATCTCGCCGGCGACCGCTACGAGGGTCTGTCGGCCGGGACCGAGCCGGCCGCGGCCCCCCATCCTGAAGTTGTCGCCGCGATGAAAGAGGTGGACGTCGAACTCGACGAGGGACCCGGCACGATGCTCACGCAGGAGCTCGCAGATACGGCCGTCCGCGTCGTCGGGATGGGCTGCGCGGTCGAGGAGGCGTGTCCCGCGCTCACGGTTCCGCTCGAGGACTGGGACCTGCCCGACCCCAAGGGCAAGAGTGCCGAGGAGGTTGCCGAGATCCGGGACCGGATCGAGTTGAAGGTACGGAACCTGGTAGCGCAGCTCGATCGCGAGCAGCTAGAGACGCTCTAGAGGAGAGCCGGCCACAGCAGGCGTGGCTCGAACGTCGCGGCCTCGTTCCCGTCGGCGATCTCTTCGTTGCGGCTGCGACGCTTCTTCTTGGAGAGCTCGCGTTTCTTCGCATCCTTGCGCCGGTTCGCCTTCTTGCCGCGCCGGTGCGAGGTGCGCTTGTCGTGCTTGCCGGACTTCCACTTCTTGCCGTCCTTGCGCTTCGCCTTTTTGTGCTTCTTCTTCGCCTTGTCCTTGTGCTTCTTGTCGCGCTTTTTCTTGTGCTTCTTGTCGCGGTCGTTGTGCTTCTTGTCGGCGCGTTTCGGCTCGTGCTTGTTCTTCGATCCCCTCGTCGGCGGCTTGCGCCCTGCGATCACCTGCAGCTCGCTCCACTCCTCGGGGGTCGTGATCGAGAAGTCGTAATAGCTGCCGCCGATCGCCTTGTGTCCCTTGAGCGCGCGCACGAAACCCTTGACCTCGTAGTGCTTGGTCTCCCCGGCGATGCCTCCGATCCAGTGGATCGGCACCTTCGGGTCGTGCGTCTCGCGGCGGATCGTCCGGATGCCCTTGGATGTGTATCTCTTGACGTCGCGGTATCCGCTGACGCGGAACGAGAAGTACCCCATGGGGACGAAGACGTCGTAGAGACGGCGGGTCCGTTCGTAGGGGAAGCGAGGCCAGTAGAGGCCGGTGACGGGGTCCGGGGTGATGGCGCCGAGAGGGTAGCCGTCACCAATCTTCCACCGCAGCCACTTCGACAACTTCAGGAAGCGCTTGTTCCGTAGCGTCACGCGGTCCACGACGGTGGCTTCGATGTCCATTCCGAAGGAATCGAAGCGGTGACCGCGAGACGTCTTGAACCGAACCGGGGCCAGCGACCGCTTCCGGTCCACCTTCGGATGCGCGAACGAGGGGACGTACCACGCGACGACCTTCATGTCCTTGCGATGCGCGGCGTGGATGAACTTCTCGGCCTGAAGGGGCCGGAAGATCGGCTCGCCGGCACCGTAGTTCGACGTCTGCAGGAAGATCGTCTTCACGCCCCTGCGGTGCAGGCTGTTGATCGCCGCCTGCGGATGGTCCCACGGCCATTCGTTGTAGATGTCGATCCACGAACCGAGTCCGCGGTAGGCGCTGAGATCGATGCGCTCGCGCGCGACCGGCTCGGCGCGTACCGGACGACGGGCCCGAGAGCGACGTCGCTCGATGCGCTTATCGGTGCGCGCAACGCGGTGCGCGTCGGAACGACGGGCGCGGTCGGTGAGGAAAGCCCCGTCGCCCATCCACGGGAGTGCGAGCGCGATCGCGACCACCCAGATGGGTACCGAACGACTCGCCCAGTGCGACCGCCCCCGCTCCTCAGACATCGGAGAAGCGTATGTAAGGGGTCGCCCTAAAAAACGGAAATTGCTACGTAATTTAGGAAGGGGAGCATTTCCGAACCGCGCTCCTCCGGCAGCACTCTGCCGTGCCCGCGCACCCGGCTGTGACCCGGTGTCACACCCCCGCTTACGATGCGTCTGTGGGTGACGACCAGGACAAACTCGAAAGCCTCGGCGAGACCATCGTCGGCGCGTCCGACGAGATGGCCGCCACCGCCGAACACATGGCCGATTCCAAGAGCCTCGACATCGATCTCCGGCGGATCCAGCAGAAGCTGCGCGAGGCGCACGAGGCGATCGAAGAGTCGAGGGTGCGCGTGGCGAAAGCCCTGGAGGCGGCGCAAGAAGACCGCGACAGGCACAAGCACCAGTAGATGGAAAACCGGGGGCCGGGCACCGAGCTGGAGCGCGACGCCTCGGACGCGTTGGCGGCCATCGTCCGCTCGTCCGACGACGCCATCTATTCGAAAGACCGCAGCGCCGTCATCACGAGTTGGAACCCCTCTGCCGAGCGTCTCTACGGCTACCGCGCGTCGGAGGCGATCGGACAACCGATATCGATGCTCATCCCCGACGACCGGGGTGGAGAGGAGATGCGGATCCTCGAGGCCATCCTCCGCGGCGAGAAGATCGACCACTTCGAGACCCAGCGACGCACCAAGGATGGAGGGCTCGTCAACGTTTCCGTGACCGTCTCACCGGTTCACAACCGCGCCGGGCAGATCGTCGAGGCCTCCGTCATCGCTCGCGATGTCTCGGAGCGGACACGATCCGCAGAAGAGAGAGAGCGGCTGGCCGCGCTGGTGCGGTCGAGCAACGACGCGATCTACTCCAAGAACTCCGACGCGATCATCACGAGTTGGAACCCGGGTGCCGAGCGCCTCTATGGCTACGCGCCGTACGAAGCGATCGGGCAACCGATCGGGATGCTCGTCGTACCCGAGCGCCGGGGCGAGGAGATCGACATCCTCCACAAGATCCTCCGCGGAGAGTACGTCGAGCGGTTCGAGACACAGAGGATCGCTAAGGACGGAACCGTCATCGACGTCTCGATCACGGTTTCGCCGGTCCGCGACGCACGCGGCGAGATCGTCGAAGCGTCGGTGATCGCGCGCGACATCACGCAGGTCAGGCGTGCGTTGGAAACCATGGCGGCGGCACGCGAGAAGGAGCTGGCGGCCGAGGCCGTGCGCGATTTCGTCAACATGGTCACGCACGACCTCAAGACGCCTCTAACCACGATCGCCGGCACGACGTCGATCCTGAGGGAGAGCTGGGCCGACCTGGACGAGCAGGATCTCCAGCGACTCCTCGACGGGCTGCACCGAAACAGTGACGTTATGACGCGCATGGTCCAGGACCTGCTCCTGGTATCGAGGGCCGAAGCCGGCGAGCTGCACCCCAAGGTCGAGAGGGTCACCCTCCACGACGCGTTGCAGAGGATCGTCGCGGCCGTCAACGACGGGATCGAGCTGGCGGTAACCGACGAACGGCTGGCCGTCGACGTCGATCGGTATCACCTCGATCGGATCGTCTCGAACCTGATCTCGAACGCGCGCTCGTACGGCGCCCCTCCGATACGCGTATCGGTTGCCGCCGACGAGAGCGGGGTCGAGATCGCGGTGGCCGATCACGGTCCCGGCATCCCGGAGGAGTTGCTACCGCGCCTGTTCGAGAAATTTACGCGAGCGGAACGCGTCCGAGGGATGCAAGGCACGGGACTCGGGCTCGCGATCGTGCGTTCGCTCGCGGAGGCGAACAACGCGGTCGTGGAATACCGCCCGAACGAGCCGCAAGGGGCGCGCTTCGCACTGAGGCTCAAGCCCGCGAGCTGACGCGCACGATCTGAACGACAG
>JBOGWY010000296.1:0-9495 GCA_050694015.1 Actinomycetota bacterium
GTCTGCGGATGAACTCGCCGCCGTCACGGACCTCGTCTACTCCCGGCGCGCCCTCGATGCGCGCCGCCACGGTCTGCGCGTAGTTCGCGTCGGTGAGCTTGATGCGGAAGGACGCGGGCAACGCGTCCTTGGGGAGGTTCTGCCAGAACTCGGGTTGATCCTCGTAGATCTCCTTGAAGTCCTCGAACGCCTGTTCCTTGCTGACGAAGAACACTTCTTCGACCTCGGGCATGTTCGCGATCTGCGTCTCGAGGGATGAGATCTCGCCCTGAGTGGCCCCGTCCAAAAGGTAGGCGGAGACCTCGACCTTGGCTTCCCAGTCGAGCGTCACGTTGTTGACGATCATCCCGAGGATCTGCACGCCGCCGAGCAACAGAAGCGAGATCGCGACCGTCGAGATGGCGGCGATCGTCATCAGGAAGTTGCGCCGCAGGTTCGTGATGGTCTCCGCCAAGAAGTATCCGATCCTTCTCATGTCCCCACTCCGTAGATGCCTCGCGACTGGTCCCTAACGACTCTTCCGTTCTCGAGTTCGATGACGCGGCGGCGCATCGAGTCGACGATCGCGTGGTCGTGCGTCGCCATGAGCACCGTCGTACCGGTACGGTTGATGCGGTCGAGGAGGCGCATGATCCCGACCGAGGTGGCCGGGTCGAGGTTCCCCGTCGGCTCGTCGGCGAGCAAGATGAGTGGCCGGTTCACGAAGGCTCGGGCGATCGACACCCGCTGTTGCTCGCCGCCGGAGAGCTCGTCCGGGAAGCGGTCCAGCTTCTCGCCGAGGCCGACGAGCTCGAGGATCTGGGGCACCTGCTTCTGCACGAGCGACCGCGGCCGCCCGATCACCTCAAGGCCGAAAGCCACGTTCTCGAACACGGTCTTGTTCTGGAGGAGTTTGAAGTCCTGGAAGACCGAGCCGATGTTGCGGCGCAGGTAGGGCACGCGCCACCGGGGCAGGCTGGACAGGTCCTTGCCCGCGACGTAGATCTCGCCGCCGGTCGGCGCCTCCTCCTTCGTCAGGAGCTTCATGAAGGTCGACTTCCCGGAGCCCGACGGGCCCACGAGGAACACGAATTCGCCCTTCTCGATATCGATGGACGCGCCATCAACGGCGCGCACGCCGCCCTTGTAGTCCTTCGTGACGTCTACCGTTCTGATCATGCGATCTACCCTCCAGGGTAGCGAACCTCAGCTCGAGGCCGGTTCGAGGCGCTCGAAGAAGCGCGCCGGGTGCTCCTGGCCGTGGATCGATTCGTACTCGGCCCACGCGGCGTCGTAGTAACCGAGGCCTCGCTTCGTGACTTCTTCGCACACCTCCGGCGAGAGTCCTGCCACGCGCAGACGTTTGGTCAGGGAGTTGAGGGAGAAGTCCCGTACTTCGTAGGGATTGATGCGAAGGTTCTCCGGGGACTCGTCCGGCTTTATCGCGTAAAGGCGTTCCGGGGCGGCGACCGTCCAGCACGCGGGCTCGAGGAGACGGAAGACGGCGTCCGCAGCACGGTCGAGCAGGGTCGCGTCGCGCACGCCCGCTTCCATCACCGCGCGCACGCCGAAGTTCACGTGCCGCGACTCATCGCGGGCCACAGCCGTGAACCCCGAGTAGAAGCCCGGCAGCATGTTCATCTCGCGCAGGATCCCGAGCAGGAACTTCTGCCCGGTCAGAGCGAGCATGCCCTCGATGATGAGGTGGTATACGACGATGCCCTCGACCCACGCTCCATAGTCGCGCGGGTTGATGCGCACGCGCTCGGTCGCGTCGACGAGGTCCTTGTCGAAGATCTTGCGGAACCCGCCCACGGTCTGATCGCGCAAGGCCGCCAGCGCCGCGGAGAGACCACCCGAGATACCGATCACCTCGTCGAAGAACTTCGAGAAGAACACCGCGTGGCGCGCCTCGTCCACGAGTTGGGTCGACAGGAAGATGCGCGCGGGTTCGTCGGGGGCCGCGTGCACGAGCGGAGACAACGTGTCGGTGACTGCTTGCTCTCCTACGAAGAAGAGCGTGAAGCTCCGCTGCAGTTCGGTGCGGATGCCCTCGAAGAACCCGGCCATGCTCGCCCACTGCTCGGCATCCTCGGAGAAGTCGAGATCCTGCGTCGACCAGTTCTGCTTCTCCCATCGGTGGTACAGGTCCATGGGCGTCGCGCGCTGCTGGAGCACCCACTCCATCTGGACGTAGACATCGTCGATGTCCACGTGCCGCATCTCGGGGAGCGTCGCTGTATCGACGCGCGTGACGACTTCGGGGGTCTGAGCCATGTCCTCCATGATTGCATTGTCCGCCGGGCCGTGTCGCATCTGGAGCGACGGATTAGCCCGATTCGTCTGTTTCCAACGCCGCCTCCGACGCCCTACGACGCAGCTCGGCCTCGATGAATCCGTCGATCGCGCCGTCGAGCACGCCTTGCACGTTCCCGGTCTCGATGCCCGTGCGGTGGTCCTTGACCATCTGATACGGGTGCAGGACGTAGGAGCGGATCTGGGAGCCGAAGCCGATCTCTCGTTTCTCTCCCGTTAACGCCGCCATCTCCGCGTGGCGCTCCTCCTGCGCGCGCTGCACGAGACGCGATTTCAGGATGCGCATCGCCACGGCCCGGTTCTGCATCTGCGATCGTTCGTTCTGACACGACGCCACGATCCCGGTCGGGATGTGAGTGACGCGCACCGCCGAGTCGGTCACGTTGACGTGCTGACCCCCGGCCCCCGAGGAGCGGTAGGTGTCGATCCGTAGGTCGTCGGGGTTGATCTCGACGTCGACATCTTCTTCGACCTCCGGCGTAACATCGACCGACGAGAACGATGTGTGCCGGCGCTTGGCGGCATCGAACGGAGAGATGCGCACGAGACGGTGCACGCCGCGCTCGGCAGATAGAAGACCGTACGCGTGCCGTCCCTCCATCGTGAGCGTCACGCTCTTGATCCCGGCCTCCTCACCCGGCGTCGCCTCGAGCAGGTGCACCTTGTAACCGTTGCGTTCCGCCCAGCGCGTGTACATGCGCAGCAACATCTCGGCCCAGTCCTGTGAATCGGTACCGCCCTCCCCCGCGTGCACCTCGACGATCGCCGGGTTGTCGTCGAACTCACCCCCGAGCAACGCGGTGACCTCGAGCTTCGAGAGATCCGACTCGATCGCGGCCGCCTCGACCTCGGCCTCCTTCGCGGTGGTCTCGTCGTCCTCGGCGGACGCGAGCTCCCAGAGGATCTTCGCGTCCGACACGCGTCGTGCCAGGCGGTCATACGCGGTCACGTCTTCGGACAGGCGCGACTGCTCGCCCATCACCTTCTGTGCTTTGGAGGAGTCGTCCCAGAAACCGGGAGCCGTGGAGAGCTCGCGCAGCTCGTCTACGCGCGCGCGTTTGGTATCGACGTCAAAGATACTCCTTGACGTGCGCAAGGGTCCGCTCGATCGCGGCGAGCCGCGGCGTGAGATCGTCCATACCCGTCACCATAATCGGGGAGCTAGATATCTATGCGCGTGACGCTGTCGGAGCCTTGGTTCGTGACCCATGTGCTGCCTTCGCCGATCGCGATCCCTTGCGGGTTGTCGCCTACGGTGACGGGGATGCCGGTCGGGTGGTTCGTCTCGGGGTCGATCCGGATCACGAAGTCGTCCTCGGCGCGCGAGACCCAAACGTAACCGTCGCCGACCGCGAGGCCTCCGGGCTTTCCGCCGATCCCGATCGGCTCGCCGATCAGATCGCTGGTAGCGGGGTCGATGCGAACGAGTTCCTCCTCGTTGAATTTCGCCACCCACACTGAACCTTCGCCGGGAGCGATGAACGTTGGGCTGCCCCCGATGTCGATACGAGTTTCGTCGCGCGACTCGGGATCGATCCGAACGACCACGCCGTCGACCACATCGGTGACCCACAGCGAGCCGTCCGCGAACGTCAGGGCCGACGGGAACTTCGCACTGGTCTTGAAGGGCTCACCGATCACCTCACCCGTGGTGAGGTCGACCTGCGCTATCCGGCCTTCGTCGAAGGCGCCGACCCACAGAGAACCGCCGCCGACCACCAACGACTGCGGCGTTTCGCCGATATCGATCGGATCTCCGATCACACCGCCGGCGTCGGGATCGACACGCAAGATCTGTGTTCCCTGGATCGAGCCCACCCACACGGAGCCTCCGCCGACGGCGACCGCGCCGGGGAGCTCGCCGAGGTTGATCGGGGTCCCCTCGGTACGGTTCTCGCCCGGGTCGATCCGCGACAACGTCATATCGCCACCGTTCGCGACCCATACCGAACCCTCGCCGACGGCGACCGCCTGCGGTGCATCTCCGACGCCGATCACCTCGGTCTCGGCCGGTTGCTCGTCGCCCTCGAAGCGTCCCAGCACGACGATAAGGACGACGATCACCGCGAGCACGCCCACGACTACTCCGATCGTGGGCAGCAGCGACGACATCGACCTCGTCGGGCTCGGAGTTCTCGGTGAGGGCACGTGCGAAGGGTAACGATGCCAAGAAGAAGAGGGGCCGGTTTCCCGACCCCTCCTCGCCTCGTCCCTTCGTTGATTATCTAGATGCGTCCCTTGCGCCAGAACAGGACGCCCGAGGCGATCAGACCGACCGCGATCCCGAGGAACGCCAGCAGCGCGGCCCCCGTGAACGGCAGAACCTGCCCTGCAGAACGCTCGGCCGCCACGGCCGGAGCGACGGCATCGCTCGAGTCGCTCTCGTTGGTGATGCGCTCGCCGAGAACCTCGTCGCCGGCGAGCGTGTCGCCGAGCACCTCGTCCTCGCCGGGACCGATGGCGTCGTGAGCCAGGACCTCATCGCACTCGGCCTTGGTTGCTGATGGCATCTCGTCTTGCTTCGGGCACTCGGTCGTGGTCGGCGCCACGACCGCACCGCCGCCAACCTCGGCGCACTTCTCCTTGTCCTTCATCGCTTCGATCTCGGGGCAGGTCGGCGTGACGTTGCCCTGCACCTCGTCTTCCTTTTCCTTCTTGGGCTTGGTGCCGCACCAGCCCTCGTTGTCGTCCTCGAAGTCGTCGTCGTTGCCGCACCCGTTGTTGCCGTCCTGGTCGTCCTGGTCTACGCCACCAGAACCGCCCGGTTTGTCGGGCCCGCCGTTGCTGCGATCGGGGCCACGCCCGTCGTCATCGGGATCCGAGGTCGAGTTGCCCTGGGTGCCGGAAGAACCGTTCTCGACCGAGCGGTCCTTGCCCGACGGATGCTTGTTGTCGCCTTCGTCCGCCATCGCCGGTACCGCCATCATCAACATGAGCGTCATCGCCGTCACGATGACGCCGAACACCATGCTCGTACTGTTGCGCTTGCCCATGTGCGCCCTCTCCTCTCCGCCACGCTATGTCGCCTTCCACCTACATGCCGTAGTTGCCCGAATTATGCCCGTTTAAACACGCGTTGTCACCATTTCGCGTCGGAGCGTGATGGGAATAGTTGCCATTTCCTCCGTGTGGCCGTTGACGCGAGCGGCGTATCGTCCGCGGTGGGATGGGGAATCGGATCGGCGCAGTGATGACCGTGGTCGTCCTGTCGCTCTCGTCGTGCACCGCCGACGAGCCGCCCGACGCCGCGCCACCGTCACCCGGGGACACGGAGTCTGTCGCCCCTCTGATCTCTTCACTCCCCGACGAATGCGGATCGCTCGGCCGTGCGCCGCGCCGCGGTCAGGTGACGTTTATCCGTGGCGGCAAGTTGTACGCATCGTCATCGGACGGCGAGGGTGTCCTGTGTCTGGGCCGCGCCCCCGAGGGAGGACACCCTGCGTGGGGTGGTCTCGGCGATCGTTTGTTCCTCACTCTGTCTGGCTCACGCGGGCGCATGCTGTTCCCGGACAAGGACGTAACGCTCGAGCCGGGCCTTATGCGACCCATATCCTTCGGTTTGTCGCGCCCCCGCGGGCTGTCGGTTCTATTCGCTAGCGCGGACCGACGTCGTCTCTACAAGATGCCGGCGACGGGAGGACGCCTTGAGGACATCTCGTTTCTGAAGCGTCATGACGAGGCCGTCTACCACCCCGCGGGTGAGCACATCGCCGTCGTCGGCGAACGGCGGGATGGGAAGTACGGCATCTTCCTCGCGACCAATCTCGGTACCGATCCTCAACTGCTCGTCGTGGGCGAGGACGCGAAGCGAATCTACTCGCTGTCGTTCGCGCCGAATGGGTTCCTCTACTACGCGGCGGAGCACGAGGATCGCTACGACGTCCACGGAGTGTCGCTGCTCCCGACCCCGGCAGGCAAGGTCGACACCGATCGCCTCGAGACTTACTACTCGAGTCCGGACGTCATCACTAAGGTTGTCAGCTCGCCGTTCCATGACGAAGGCGAGCTCGCGATCGAAGTCGGGACCGACGGCGACGGATGCCCGAGCAGGACGGTCCTCTACACGCCTCGGAACAAGGAACAAGACTTGCCGTTCGACACTCTTACCTCGACCGAGCCCATCGCGTGGATGCCGAACCGCGATCTCGTTTTCACTACCTTGGACGACGAAACGTGCGACACGACAGGTGACGTTTACGTCTACGACGGCACCGCTGATCTCCTCATCGAGGATGCGCGCACCGTCGCGGTCCGGGGCATCTATCGGGCCGCACCCGACCCGCCCAACGTGTTGCCCGAAGTGGTGGCCTGATAGCCGCCACGGAGGCGACCGGTCGGTCGCTGCGGAAAACTAGAGGGGGGCCGCGCCGGGACGGCCGTGGCACATCTTGTACTTCTTGCCGCTGCCGCACGGGCACGGTGAGTTGCGTGGGATCTTCTCGGACCGCGCTTGTTCGATGACCGCAACCTGCTGACCCTCGGCCGGTGGGTGAGCGCGGCCGTCGACGTCGCCCGCGTCGACCGGAGCCGCCGCCGGTGCAGTCATCGCCATCGCGCGACGCTCCTGTCGCATCCGGGTGGGCTGCGGCTGCTCCTCTTCCCGCACTACGTCGACGTGGAAGATGTAGCGGGCGAAGTCTTCTTTGATCGTCTCTTGCATCTGGAGGAACATGTCGAAGCCCTCGCGCTGGTACTCGACCAGCGGATCGCGCTGCCCCACCGCGCGCAGTCCGATGCCCTCCTGTAGGTAGTCCATCTCGTAGAGGTGCTCACGCCAGCGGTTGTCGATCACCGACAACAGGACGAGCCGCTCGATCTCGCGCATCTGCTCGGCGCCTATCTCCTGCTCGCGTTGTTCGTAGACCTTGACCGCATCGGTGAGGAACGCCTCCAGAACCTCCGCGTGCGCGACGGTCTCCTGATCGAAGTCGTCGGGCTTGAGGCTGGTCGGGTAGATCTCCTTGGCCCGTGCTACGAGCTGCTCCCAGTCCCACTCCTCGGGATGCAGATCGGGGTTCGCACTCTCGAGGACGGCGCTCTCGATCACGTCGGTCACGAGCTCGAGGGCCTCCTCGCGGAAATCCTCGCCCTCCAGGATCTTGCGGCGCTCGCCGTAGATGACCTGGCGTTGCTTGTCCATGACCTCGTCGTACTTGAGGACGTTCTTTCTGATCTCGAAGTTCTGCGACTCGACCTGCGTCTGCGCGCGCTCGATCGCACGCGACACCATCTTGGCTTCGATCGGGACGTCGTCGGGGATCTTGAGCCGGTCCATCATCCCGGCGATGCGATCCGACGCGAACAGCCGCATGAGATCGTCCTCGAGCGACAGGTAGAAGCGGCTCTCACCGGGGTCGCCCTGACGTCCGGAACGACCACGCAGCTGATTATCGATGCGGCGTGACTCGTGGCGCTCGGTGCCGAGAACGTAGAGGCCCCCGCGGGCGACGACATCTTCGTGCTCGGCCGCGGTCTGCTCCTTGAACTTCTCGTAGAGCGGGTTGAACTCCTCCTCGTACTGGCGGGTGTCGTCCTCGTCGTACTCACCTAGGAGGAACGCGTCGTTGTCCCAACCCGCGGCTTGCATCTCCGAGCGGGCCATGCCTTCCGCGTTACCTCCGAGGACGATGTCGACGCCTCGACCGGCCATGTTCGTCGCAACGGTCACCGCACCGAGGCGGCCGGCCTGGGCCACGATCGAAGCTTCCTTCTCGTGATGCTTGGCGTTCAAGACGGTATGCGGCACGCCCTTCTTGCTCAGGATGCGGGACAGCAACTCCGACTTCTCGATCGAGACCGTTCCGATCAGGATCGGCTGGCCCTTCTCGTTACGTTCGACGACGTCCTTGGAGAGCGCATCCCATTTCGAATCGGCGCTCTTGTAGATCAGGTCCTGTTCGTCGGCGCGGATCATCGGCCGGTTCGTCGGGATCTGCGCGACCTCGAGCTTGTAGATGTGACCGAACTCCGCGGCCTCCGTCTGCGCGGTACCGGTCATCCCGGCGAGCTTCTCGTACATGCGGAAGTAGTTCTGCAGCGTGATCGTCGCGAGCGTTTGGTTCTCCTCCTTGATGCGAACGCCTTCCTTGGCCTCGATCGCCTGATGGAGGCCTTCGGAGTAACGCCGGCCCGGAAGGATGCGTCCGGTGAACTCGTCGACGATCTTCACCTCGCCGTGCTGCACGACGTACTCGACATCGCGCTTGTAGAGCTCCTTGGCTTTGAGTGCCGCTTGCAGGTGGTGAACGAGGTCGACGTTCACGTGGTCGTAGAGGTTCTCGATGCCGAGAACCTCCTCGACCTTCGACACACCTTCTTCAGAGATGGCGATCGTGCGCTTCTTCTCGTCGAGCTCGTAGTGCTCGTCCTTGTGGAGCCGCGGTGCGATGCGAGCGAACTGCGTGTACCACTTGACCGAGCCCTCGACCGCGCCCGAGATGATCAGCGGCGTTCTCGCTTCGTCGACCAAGATCGAGTCGACCTCGTCCACCACCGCGAAGTAATGCCCGCGCTGGGTGAGACGCTCGAACTCGGTGACCATGTTGTCGCGCAGGTAGTCGAAGCCGAACTCGTTGTTGGTCCCGTAGGTGACATCCGCCGCGTACGCGGGACGCCGCTCCTGTGGCGCCATCTGCGCCTGGATCAACCCGGTCTGCAGCCCGAGGATGCGGTAGATCTGACCCATCCACTCGGAGTCGCGCTTGGCGAGGTAGTCGTTCACGGTGACGACGTGGACGCCTTCGCCCCACAGGGCGTTGAGGTACACGGCGAGTGTCGAGGTGAGCGTCTTACCTTCACCGGTGCGCATCTCGGCGATCCAACCCTTGTGGAGCGCGGCCCCGCCCATCAGCTGCACGTTGAAGTGACGCTGCCCGATGGCACGGTCGGCTGCCTCGCGAGTCGCGGCGAAGGCCTCGGGGAGCATGTCGTCGAGGAATTCGCCGTTCTCGAGACGCTGTTTGAACTCGGCGGTCTTGCCGCGGAGCTCATCATCGGACAGCGCCCTGTAGTCGTCCTCGTAGGAGTTCACGGGGTCGACGATGCCCTGGAGGAGCTTGATCTTGCGGCTCTCCCCGGCGTTCAGGACTCGCTTGATTACGCTCATCTACCTCACCTTCGGTGGCGTGGCGGCCGAGCCCGCCACGCGGCTACCCATTATGAACGGGTGTCCCGCCTAGGCCATCCCGGGGTGCTTGGTCT
>JBOGWY010000297.1:0-38412 GCA_050694015.1 Actinomycetota bacterium
GTATCAAGACGGGCATCGCGGTGTTGACCGACAACCCTCGTGAGGTCGGCGCGGACCGCATCGCGAACGCGGTAGCGGCGCACGCGATGTACGAGGGCGAGGCGATCGTGATCGTCGACTTCGGAACCGCGATCACCGTCGACGCCGTGTCGGCCAACGGCGAATACCTCGGTGGCGCGATAGCGCCCGGCATCGACACCGCCGCGACCGCTCTGTTCTCATCGACGGCGCAGATCAAGCGGGTCGAGTTGGTGGCGCCCCCGGACGTGATCGGGAAGAGCACGGTGATGGCCGTGCAGTCCGGGATCATCTACGGCACCGCGGCGATGGTCGACGGCCTCGTCGGTTCCGTGATGAAGGAGTTGGGGGGTGACGCCCGGGTCGTGGCGACCGGGGGGCTGGGCCCGACCGTGATCCAGCACTGTCACCGCATCGAGACGTTTGAGCCGATGCTTACGCTGCGGGGCCTGAAGATCATCTTCGAGAGGAACGTCCCATAGCCAGCCACTACCCGTACCGGTACGAGCGCACGGCGACCATCTCGGAACTCCAAGAACGTTACGAGCAGCTCGAGGCGGGAACTGAGACCGGGAACCAGGTGCGCGTCGCCGGACGTCTTATGACCATCAGATCCCAGGGGAAGGTCGCGTTCGCCGATCTACAAGACGCCACCGGGCGCATCCAACTCTTCGCGCAGCAAGCCGTCCTCGGAGACGACGGGATGAAGTCGTTCACCGACCTCGGAGTGGGCGACATCGTGGGGGCCGAGGGCGAGGTGATGCGAACCCGCCGCGGCGAGCTGTCCGTCAGAGTCGCGGATGTAACGCTGCTGGCGGAGTGCCTGCGTCCGATGCCGGACAACTGGCACGGCGTGACCGACGTCGAAGCGCGGTATCGCCAGCGCTACCTCGATCTGCTGTTCAACGAGGCGCCGCAACGCGCGCTCCGGGCCCGGGCCGCGGCCAACGCCGCGATCCGGCGCTTCTTCGACGAGCGAGGCTTCATCGAGGTCGAGACGCCTCTGTTCCAACCGATAGCGGGAGGAGCGGTGGCGCGACCGTTCGTCACCCACCACAACACCCTCGATATCGATCTGTACTTAAGGATCGCTCCCGAGCTGTACCTGAAGCGTCTATTGATCGGCGGCCTCGAGCGCGTCTACGAGCTCAACCGGAGCTTCCGGAACGAAGGTCTGTCGACGCGCCATCAGGCAGAGTTCACGATGCTCGAGGCCTACGAGGCCTACGTCGACTACAACGACACGATGACTCTGGTCGAAGAGCTCGTGCGTGAGATCGCGCGCGCCGTCAACGGCACCACCGCGGTCGATTACGACGGCCGCAACGTAGACCTCGAGAAACCGTTCAAGCGGATGACGATGTTCGAGGTGATCGTCGAAGCGACGGGACGCGACCTCACCGATCTGTGGTCGCAACAGGACATCGGTGCGTTGCAGGCGGCGGCACGCGATCTCGACGTGCGGATCGATCCGAAGTGGCCGATCGGCAAGCTGATGATGGAGATCTTCGAGCAAACGACCGAGAAGCAACTCGTCGAGCCCACCTACGTCGCCGGCATGCCCAAAGACGTCTCTCCTCTCGCGAAGGACCACCGGAGCATCCCGGGGTTCACGGAGCACGCCGATCTCGTGATCTGTGGGGTCGAGCTTGCTCCGGTGTACTCGGAGCTGAACGATCCCGAGGAGCAACGGCGTCGACTCGAACAACAAGCGCGCGCCCGTGCCGCCGGCGACGAGGAGGCCCACCTCCAGGACGAGGATTTCCTCACCGCGCTCAGTTACGGCATGCCTCCCGCGGGCGGGTTCGGCCTCGGTCTCGATCGTCTCCTCGTGTTGCTGCTCGGCGAGACGACGTGGAGAGAGGTCGTGTTGTTCCCCACGCTCAAGCCGGAGGCATAGCAACGCGTCGCGCTACAGCCCTCGGGCTGGCCGTCGCCGTCGCGGTCGGCGTTGCGTGTCAACCCGACGAGCCCCGTCCGCTGCGACCCGAGGTTCCGGTCGCAAGCGCTACGAGTACCAAGACCAGGGTCATAGGGCTCGTCGCCTCGATGACGGGCGAGAACTCGTGGCGCGGCGATGAAGCGTACGAGGGCGCGAGCGCGGCGATACAGGTTCTGAACCGATCGCTCGAGGACAACGAACCTCGTTTCGAGCTGGTCACGCGCGATGACGGGGGCGACCCGGAGCAGGCGCGTGCTCTGATCGAAGAGTTCGCGGGTTCGGTGCAGACGGTGGGGTTGCTGTTCGCGGGGCCCCCGCAGGTCCTACCGCAAGCAGAGAACACACTCGCCGCCGCGCGCATCCCGGCTCTCTTGACCGCCGGTGATCTCTACAGCGCGCAGCTGCTGACGCCACATGTGTTCCAGGTCAGTCCGCCCTACCTGTGGCAGGCGCGGTCGATCGCGCGCTACCTGTTGCTCGACCGGGGTTATCGACGGATAGGGCTCGTCTCCGAGGACGCGATCTCGGGTGAGGCGGCGCGCCGCTCACTGACGACGGCACTGTCCGAGCTGGGAGGCCGCCTGGCCACCTCGAGCTTGTTCCCGACGGAGCAGGGGGGCATCCAACCCGCCTTGCGACCCATGGAACGACGTCGTGTCCAGGCCGTGGTGGTCCAGGGACCGCCCGCGACGTTCGAGCAGGTCCTGGACCACCAGCGCAACACGGGGGCGCGGTACGCGTCGACGCGCGCCGCCGCGAGGAGGCGCGCTCGGTGGGCGCCCCAGATCGTCGGCTTCGACGCCGCCATCAGTCCCGACATCGACAGGAGCCTCCTGACGCCGGGGACCGTTGCCAGCGACTCCTATGCCCGCGGCGCCTATTACCTGCCGATCCCGAGCTTCGTCCGCTTCCGGGATCGGTTCGCCGCATGGTGGGACTCGCCTCCCCTCGGCAACGAACGGCGCGCCTACGAGGCCGTGCAGATGATCGGCTGGGCCGCGCGTCGGATCCCGACTGGGAGGAACACCGATGTGGCGACCGTGCTGGAGAAGCTCCGCGACGAACGGCTCGGCGGTCTGCCGGTCACCTTCGGCCCCGACGATCACACCTCGGTGGACCAGACCTCGGTCGGCCTGTGGGTCATCCCGCGGCTCGGGATCGACGTGCGTGAAGCGGGGTCCGCCCGCGCCGGCTTGTTGCCGTGGGTTCCGTTGCACCGCGGCTTCTCGATCGACGGCGAGCGGACCAGCATCTTCCCGGAGGACTGGAAGTGGATGTTCCGCAACGCGCCGCCGAAGAACGGCCCCGCCCCCAAGATCCCCACGGCCAGATTCGGGGTCACCACCGGCCGCCGCGACCCGGTCCATTAGGTAGCTCGCCCCGCTTCACGAGGGAACAATTCCCACTTACTTGGGGTCTTTACTGTGCCGATGCTCTGAAGAGAGCTTCGGGGGAACGAAAAGGGGTACCCGAGCGTTCTTAGGTAGCAAGGCAGTAACTGGGGGTAAGAGATACGCCTCCATATAATCGAAACAGCCATCCGGGGCGGGTCACACCTCGCACCGGAACGACGACGAAGGAGGGCCTAGGTGTTCGAAAGGTTTACCGACCGGGCCCGCAGGGTGGTCGTCCTCGCCCAGGAAGAGGCGAGGCTCCTCAACCACAACTACATCGGTACCGAGCACATCCTGCTCGGTCTGATCCATGAAGGCGAGGGCGTCGCCGCCAAGGCGCTCGAATCACTGGGCATCTCGCTCGAGAAGGTGCGCCAGCAGGTTGAAGAGATCATCGGTGCGGGTCAGTCCCCGCCATCGGGGCACATCCCGTTCACTCCGCGAGCCAAGAAAGTCCTCGAGCTGTCGTTGCGCGAAGCACTGCAGCTCGGCCACAACTACATCGGTACCGAGCACATCCTGCTCGGCCTCATCCGCGAGGGCGAAGGTGTCGCCGCGCAGGTGCTGGTCAAGCTGGGCGCCGACCTCGGTCGCGTGCGCCAGCAGGTCATCCAGCTCCTCTCCGGCTACTCCGGCGCGAAGGAATCTCCGGGTGGCGGCGGGGCCGAGGCTCCGTCCGGCTCGCTGGTCCTCGACCAGTTCGGTCGCAACCTGACGCAGCTCGCACGCGAGAACACCCTCGACCCGGTGATCGGGCGCGAGAAGGAGATCGAGCGTGTGATGCAGGTCCTGTCGCGGCGCACGAAGAACAACCCGGTCCTCATCGGCGAGCCCGGCGTCGGCAAGACGGCGATCGTCGAGGGCCTCGCGCAGGCGATCGTGAAGGGCGAGGTGCCCGAGACGATCACCGGCAAGCAGCTCTACACCCTCGACCTCGGTGCCTTGGTTGCCGGCTCCCGGTACCGCGGTGATTTCGAGGAGCGCCTCAAGAAGGTCCTCAAGGAGATCAAGACGCGCGGCGACATCATCCTGTTCATCGACGAGCTGCACACGCTCGTCGGCGCCGGTGCCGCGGAAGGCGCGATCGACGCCGCGAGCATCCTCAAGCCGATGCTGGCGCGCGGCGAGCTGCAGACGATCGGTGCGACGACGCTCGACGAGTACCGCAAGCACCTCGAGAAGGACGCGGCCCTCGAGCGCCGGTTCCAGCCGATCAAGGTTCCGGAGCCGACCGTCGCTCACACGATCGACATCCTCAAGGGACTGCGCGATCGCTACGAGGCACACCACCGCGTGCAGATCACCGACCAGGGGCTGGTCGCCGCGGCGAACCTTGCCGACCGCTACATCTCGGACCGCTATCTGCCGGACAAGGCGATCGACCTCATCGACGAGGCGGGCTCGCGTCTCCGTATCCGTCGCATGAGCGCGCCGCCCGATTACCGCGAGCTCGAAGAGCGCATCTCCGACGTGCGTCGCAAGAAGGAAGAGGCCATCGAGGCACAGGACTTCGAGCGGGCAGCGTCGTTCCGCGACGAGGAGAAGCGACTGACCGCCGAGCGCGACGCCCGTGAGGACGAGTGGCGCGCGGCCGAGGGCTCGACCTTCGCCGAGGTGAACGAAGAGGAGATCGCCGAGGTCCTGTCTAGCTGGACCGGCATCCCCGTCACGTCGCTCACCGAGGAAGAGACCGCGAAGCTGCTGCGCATGGAGGACGAGCTCCACAAGCGCATCGTGGGTCAGCAGGACGCGATCGGTGCGGTGTCTCGCTCGATCCGTCGTACGCGTGCTGGTCTTAAGGACCCGAAACGTCCCGCAGGTTCGTTCATCTTCCTGGGCCCGTCCGGTGTCGGTAAAACCGAGACCGCGAAGACCCTTGCCGAGTTCCTTTTCGGTGACGAGGACGCGCTGATCCAGCTCGACATGTCCGAGTACATGGAGAAGCACACGGTCAGCCGTCTGGTCGGCTCGCCTCCGGGCTACGTCGGCTACGAAGAGGGTGGCCAGCTCACCGAGGCCGTGCGGCGTCGTCCTTACTCGGTCGTCCTCCTGGACGAGATCGAGAAGGCGCACCCGGACGTCTTCAACACACTGCTGCAGATCCTCGAAGACGGACGTCTGACCGACGCGCAGGGCAAGACGGTGGACTTCAAGAACACCGTGATCATCATGACGTCGAACCTCGGTACGCAGGGTCTCCGTAAGCCCGCCATGGGCTTCGGCCAGGCCACCGGCGACCTGACCTACGAGAAGATGAAGGAGCGTGTGCAGGAAGAGCTGAAGCGTGGCTTCCGGCCCGAGTTCCTGAACCGCATCGACGAGGTCATCGTGTTCCACGAGCTCAGCCGGGACGAGGTCAAGAACATCGTCGACCTGATGATCCGCAGGGTGGCCGAGCAGCTCGAGAGCCAGGACGTCGGCATCGAGCTGACCGATGCGGCGAAGAACCACCTCGCTGCGGTCGGTTACGACCCGTCGCTCGGTGCACGGCCTCTGCGGCGCGCGATCCAGCGCCTCGTCGAGGACCCGCTGTCCGAGAAGATCCTGTGGAAGGAGTTCGACGCCGGCGAGCTGATCATCGTCGATCTCGGCAAGGACGAGGTGGGCGAGGACAAGATCGTCTTCAAGAAGGTGAGCCGTGCTCCCGACGCACCTCCGGTCGAGGTCGAACTCGCAGGAGTAGGCGACGGCGAAGGCGAAGCGCCCGCAGCCAACGAGTAGGTAACAAACTGTTTTGTGAGCACATAGCCGCGTTTTCACGGCTGTAGTAGCAGAACAAAAGGGCCCGGTCGCAAGACCGGGCCCTTCTCTTCCCCGGATTTCGCTCTCAGAGCGTGTCGATAAGAACGCTCTCGGTCGGTTCCTACGGTCCCTTCTAGTCTGAATTTCCCCGCGTATTGCGCGGAAAAAGACGACTAGAAGGAAGTTAGTCGGGGAGTTTCGACTCTAGGCCCGCGATGATCACGTCTAGCGCGAATTCGAATTCCTTGTCGTGGTCGGCCGTCGCCATGTGCGGCGCGACCTCCATGAGGCGAGGGAACTCCTCCGGGCTCAGAGCGTCGGGCGTCAGCTGTCCCTCTCCTCTGACCTCGCCGAAGAACGCGCCGCTCTCGGCGAGGGAGTAACCCGTGGTGAATGCCGCGATCGTGCGGAAGGCATAGAGCGAGGTCTCCGGGTCGAACCCGGCCTTCTTGAAGACCTCGAACGCGAACTCGACGGGACGCAACGATGCGATCGTGTTGAACGGCCGCGTCGCGACGAGCGCCACGGCATTGGGGTGCCTGAGGCCGACGCTCCGGCTCGACCGCGACGATTCCCGGAACAATTCCTTCCAGTCGGTGATGTCGTCGGGAAGTTCGATCTCACTAAGGACGAGCTCGACGACCCCATCGAGCACGGCGGCCTTGTTGGGCACGTAGTTATAGAGCGACATCGCCTCGACGCCGAGTTCGGCCCCCAGGCGGCGCATGCTGAGGTTCTCGACGCCCTCGCGGTCGACGATCGCCAACGCCGCCCGTAGGACCCGCTCGCGCGACAGCGGCTCTCGGGCATCCGGCGTCCCCTTCGCCGGGCCCGCGGGCTCCGGAGGTCTACTCATATCTACTCATTCTGCCCGAATCGCCCACGAGTTAGCCCCGAAACGTCCTCGGAGATAACGCGGTTCCCACTTGACAGCTTACGGCGTAATCGTGCGATTCTTACGGCGTAAGCCTCGCGCCCTCCGCTCCCTGTCCCCCCGGGGAGCGGAGGTAGCGCCCATCTTCTGTGTTCCGGTCCCCGGAAAGACCCGCGATGGTCCAATCTGTGCCTCCATGGACGACGACGTAGCGACGCCCTCGGCCCCCATCCTGACCGCTTCCGCCGTCCGCAAGCTTTATCGCACGGGGGCGGAGACGGTGGAAGCTCTTCGCGACCTCTCCGTCGACATCCAGCGCGGCGAGTTCCTCGCGGTCATGGGCCCGTCCGGTTCCGGCAAGACCACCTTCCTCAACTGTCTATCGGGGCTCGACGACATCGACGGTGGCACGGTCGTGATCGAGGGACGCGACATACACGCGTTGTCCGATCAAGATCGCACGCGCTACCGCGCCGAGAAGATGGGATTCATCTTCCAGGCCTTCAACCTGATCCCCGTGTTCACCTCGGTCGAGAACGTTGAACTGCCGCTGCTACTCGCCGGCGCCGGCCCATCGAAAGCGCGCCGGCGCGCCGAGGAGACCATGGAGCGCGTCGGCCTCGGCCATCGCAAGAACCACCGCCCGAACGAACTATCCGGTGGGGAACAGCAGCGCGTGACGATCGCTCGCGCTCTCGCCGGTGATCCCGCCATCGTCTGGGCGGACGAGCCTACCGGCAACCTCGACACCGAGACCGCAGGCCAGGTCATGGACCTGCTCCGCGAGTTGAACGGCGAAGGTCTGACGCTCGTGCTCGTCACGCACGACCCCGCGATCGGCGGGACTGCGAGTCGGCTCATCCGGATGCGGGACGGAACGATCGAATCGTCGGACGCGCGTCGAACCGGCATGTCGTCTCTACAGCAAGGGAACTGACGTGCTCCTCCCAGTCATCTTCGCGACGTGTCTCTTGCTCGTCGCGGTCCAAGCGATCCGGCGCCCGATGCTGCGCCGCCTTGCGATCCGCGACGCGGTTCGTCGTCCGGGCGAGACGGCTCTCGTCATCGCCGGCAGCCTCCTCGGGACCGCGCTGATCACCGGAAGCTTCATCGTCGGCGACACACTCGATTCCTCCATCAAAGCGACCGCGTACACGAAGCTGGGCCCCGTCGACGAGGTCGTGACCACGCCGACGGAGAGGATCGCGGCGCGTATCGTCGAGAACCTGCGCGCCGTCGATGATCCCGATATCGACGGAGTCACCTCGCTCGTGACGGCGGACGGCGCGTTCACGTCGAAGGCATCGGGCAAGAGACGAGCCGAGCCGGACGGGCAGATCATCGAGCTCGACTTCGACGCGGCCGAGGAGTTCGGGAGCGATCCGGCGGTCGGCGGCATCCGTGGTGCCACCCCCGACGAGGGCGAGGTGGTCATCACGCAGGATCTGGCCGACGAGATCCGCGTGGCGGCCGGAGACGACCTCACCGCCTTCCTCTATGGGGACAAACTAGAACTCCGGGTCGACCGCGTGATCCCGACCGTCGGCGTGGCCGGCTTCTCTCTGGACTTCGGCACTCGCTCGCCCAACGGGTTCGTCGCTCCGGGCACCCTGGATGCGCTTGATACCAAGGAGCTACCTCCCGGAGTCGTTCCGCCCAGCTCGATCGTGATCGTGTCGAACCGCGGCGGCGTGGAAGAAGGCGCCGCCCTCACCGATGACGTCACCGATGTGATCGAAGAAGCGTTCCCCGAAGGCGCGGCGCTGCGCGTGGAAGAGGTCAAGAAGGACACACTCGATGCGGCTGAGGTCCAGGGCGACGCGTTCTCCGAGATCTTCGTCAGTATCGGTGCGTTCGCGATCATCGCCGGCGTCCTCTTGCTCGTGAACATCTTCGTGATGCTCTCCGAGGAGCGGAAATCACAGCTCGGCATGCTGCGTGCCGTGGGGATGCGGCGGGGTTACCTCGTCCGGACCTTCGTCATCGAAGGCGCGATGTATTCGTTGATCTCGAGTGCACTCGGCGCGGTGCTCGGCATCGGCGTCGGGTGGGCGATCGTGAAGCTGGCGGCCCCCATCTTCGCCGGCTTCGGCGATTTCTCCCTCGACCTCCTCTTCGACTTCGAGTCGGACAGCATCGTGACCGGCTTCTGCGCCGGGGGCCTCATCTCGTTGTTGACCGTCTTCTTTACGAGCTTCCGGATCAGCAGGGTGAACATCATCCGCGCCATCCGCGATCTGCCCGAGCCGCGCGCCGAACGGGCTCGGTTGGCCACCGTTCTCCTGGGCGCGGGCTTCTCATTGTCCTCGCTTGCGGCCTTCATCGTCACGCTCGGCAACGAGGACGCGTGGGTGGTCGCGATCCTCGGCCCACCCTTCGCGCTACTGGGTCTGTTGCCGCTCGCCAGTCGTTTCGTGCCTCGTCGGACCGCGGTCCTGTTCGTGGCCGCGCTGTCGTTGTTCTGGGGGATCTTCGGCAACGGCATCCTCGACGAGCAGTTCTTCGAGGGCGGCGAGATCTTCGCCTTCGTGGTCCAGGGGGTCCTGCTGACTTTCTCCGCGGTGATGCTCTTGACGCAGGCGCAGGAAACTCTCGAGGGTGGTATCCGGCGCGTCGCAGCTCGGCGCCTACCGCTCCGTTTGAGCATCGCCTATCCACTCGCGCACCGCTTCCGAACCGGTCTGACGCTCGGGATGTTCGCGCTCGTCATCTTCACGATGACCTTTATCGCCACGCTTTCGAACGTCTTCGGGGGTCAGGTAGAGACCGCTGCGGCCAAGGAAGGCGGTTTCGAGATCCTCGTGACGTCGAACACAACGAACCCCCCACCGCCGAACGAACTTGCGGAGATCGACGGCGTCGAGTCGGTGACGACGTTGCTATCAGGTTTCGCGCTGTTCACGGCCGAGGAGTTCCCGGAACCCGAGCCATGGCCGGCGAGCGGCGTCGACGCCTCGTTCGTCGAGGGTGGCCCTCCGAGTCTCGGAGAACGTGCGGAGGAGTACGAGTCCGATCGGGCCGTCTGGGAGGCGCTCGTCGACGACCCCACCAAGGTCGTCATCCCGTCGTTCCTCTTCCAGGAGGGCGGCGGTCCTCCCAGTGCCCTGATCGAGCCCGGCGACGAGCTGAACGTGACCAACCCCGTCTCGGGCGAGCGCGTGACCCGGACCGTCGCGGGCGTCGTCGAGAACGACGTCGCGTTCTCCGGGGTCTACATGCCGAAGTCCGCCATGAGGGAAGTGGTCGGTCGGCGCGCGGCAGCGGCTCGCTTCTACGTAGAGACCTCGGAGGATCCGCGCGAGGCGAGCCGCGTCGCGGACGATATCCAGGCACGTTTCGTCGCGAACGGCGTCGAGGCGCGGACGTTCCGATCGCTCGTGGAGGAGAACCAGCAGATATCGCTCCAATTCTTCCGACTTATGCAGGGATATCTGGCGTTGGGACTCCTCATCGGGATCGCGGGTCTCGGAGTCGTCATGGTGCGAGCGGTGCGCGAGCGACGGCGTGAGGTCGGTGTCCTGCGCTCACTGGGGTTCATGGTCAGACAGATCCGCCGCGCGTTCGTCCTCGAGTCGGGGTTCGTGGCCTTCGAGGGCATCCTGATCGGAGCGGCTCTCGCCCTTGTAACCGCGGCGCAGCTGATCGCTACCGGGGAGTTCGGCGAGAACATCGCGTTCATCATCCCGTGGCCGAACCTGTCGATCCTCACGCTCGGCTCGCTCGTCGCCTCGCTCCTCGCGACTGCCTGGCCGGCCCAGCAGGCATCCCAGATCCCACCCGCGGCCGCCCTCCGGATAGCGGACTAAGAAAACCTGTCATACCCCCCACCTAGCGTGGAGACATGAAAGCCGAGCGTGCAGAACATCGTTGCGGTGCGTGCGGATACCGGTCCCCCCGGTGGTTCGGACGGTGCCCCGAATGCGACGCGTGGAGCAGCGCGCAGGACGTCCCCAGGACCAAGCACCCTGCAACGCAACTATCGGTCGTGACCGCACTCGGCGGTGCCGCGCAGACACCGGCACGACTCGCCACCGGAGACGGCGAAGTGGATCGCGTCCTCGGCGGCGGCCTGGTGCGCGGCTCGGTCGTGCTCCTCGCCGGCGAGCCCGGCATCGGCAAGTCGACGCTTGTGCTGCAGATGCTGCACGGCCTCACCTCCGCAGACGCGCGTTGCCTCCTCGTGACCGGCGAGGAATCCCTCGACCAGGTCGCCCTTCGCGCCGATCGCCTCGGCGTCCCCGTCGGGTCGCTGCGCGCCGCCGCGTCGACGTCGTTGGACGAGATCGTTGCGGCCGCCGCCGCCGAGACGGCCGACGTCCTGGTCGTGGATTCGATCCAGACGGTCGAGGACGCCTCACTCGAGCAGGGGGCAGGATCCATCACGCAGGTCCGCGACTGCGCGGCAGCGCTGGTTCGATTCGCGAAGCGGACCGGCACGATCGTCGTGATCGTGGGTCACGTGACGAAGGAAGGTTCCGTCGCAGGTCCGAAGACGCTCGAACACATGGTGGACGTCGTACTCGCCCTCGAAGGCGAACGCAGCGGAACGATGCGCCTGCTACGGAGTTCGAAGAACCGGTTCGGTTCGTGTGACGAGACCGGCGTGTTCACGATGTCCGAGTCCGGTCTCGAAGACGTCGAAGACCCGTCGGCGCTCCTCCTCGCCGATCGCAACGTAGGCGTCGCAGGATCCATCGTGTTCCCCAGTCTCGAAGGAACGCGTCCCGTGCTCGTAGAGGTCCAAGCCTTGTTGATCGACGCGAACAACAATCCGCACCCGCGGCGCGTCGCGATCGGTTTCGATCCCAAGCGCCTCGCGCTGATGCTCGGTGTGTTGTCGAAGCTCGACGCGCGCGTGATGACCCACGACGTCTTCGTCGCGGCCGCCGGGGGGATCGCGGTGCGCGAACCCGCGGCCGACCTTCCTTTGTGTCTCGCGATCATGTCGGCGCTCTCGAACCACGTGATCGATCCCGGCACGATCGCCGTGGGCGAAGTGGGACTGGGCGGCGAGGTCCGGAGGGTGCCGGGGATCGCGCGTCGCCTGGCCGAAGCCGAGCGTCTCGGGTTCTCGTCCGCGGTCGTGCCGCACGCGGCGGAGGTGGGCGGCCGGACCATCGACGCGCGACCCGTGCGCGCGGTGCATGCTGCTGTGGGCGCCGCGCTCGGTACCACCGCCGGCGCGCGCCGGCGTCCGTCGGGGTAGTTACGGAGCTTGCTGTGCTAAAATCGGTTTCTGAAAGGCTTCGTTGAAGCCCCCTTTTTTCGGCCAAAGTGCCGCTATCGAATCGAGTCGTAGGAGGAACTGCCGGGTGAGCTTTCGCGTAGGTGACAAGGTCGTTTACCCCCACCACGGCGCCGCCGTCATCGAGGGTCTCGAGAACAAGGAACTATTCGGCGAGAAGCGGAAGTACTACATCCTCAAGCTTGCCTACGGTGAGCTGACGTTGATGGTGCCCGTGGACTCGACCGAAGAGGTCGGCCTCCGCCAGGTGACCCCATCGAAGGAGGTCCCCAAGGTCCTCAAGGTCCTCAAGAAGCAGGAACCCACGACGAACACCACCAACTGGTCGCGTCGGTTCAAGGCCAACGTCGAGAAGCTCCGTTCGGGCGACATCTATCAGGTCGCCGACGTCGTTCGCAGCCTCCACCAGCGCGACAAGGAGAAGGGCCTCGCTGCGGGCGAGAAGCGGATGCTCACCAAGGCGCGCCAGATCCTCGTCTCGGAACTCACTTTCTCGAAGAACTGCAACGAGGAAGAGGCCGAGAAGATGCTCGACGAGGTACTCGGATAACGGCACTTCCTCGTGCAACCGCGGCGATAGTCCCCGCCGCAGGGATCGGAGAGCGCGCTCGAACAAACGAGAGCGATCCACCCAAGCAATTCGTGACGCTAGGCGGTCGTCCCATGTTCATGTGGGCCGTCGACGCGCTCCTCATGGCGGGATGCGATCCGGTCGTCCTCGTTGTGCCTCCGGTCATGATCGACACCGCGCAGGCGCTGACCGAGATGCCCGGCGCGATTCAGTTCACGGGTGGAGGAGCCACGCGTCAGGAATCCGTCTCGCATGGTCTCGAGCGTGTGACGACGGATGCGGTCGTCGTTCACGACGCCGCGCGGCCGTTCGTCACCGGCGACCTCGTGCGGGACGTGATGGCGGCGCTCGAGGACGCAGACGCGGTCGTGGCCGCCGTTCCGATGGATGAGACGCTCAAGCGCGCAACGGTCGGCGATGCTCCCGTTACCGTGAAGGGAACCGTCGATCGCTCCGATCTGTGGCGCGCGCAAACGCCGGCGGCGTTCCGGACGGAGGTGCTGCGCGATGCCCACAGCCGCGCCCGGGCCGAGGGTTTCGTCGGCACCGACGAGTCGTCCCTGGTGGAGAGGTACGGCGGTGTGGTCAGGGTGGTGCTGGGAACGCGTTCGAACTTGAAGGTCACCTTCCCCGAGGATTTCGCGGTGGCCGAGGCGATGATGGCGACGCGCAAGTGACGCGGGTCGGGCTGGGATTCGACGCTCACGCCTTCGACGCGAGCCGCAGGCTGGTGCTCGGCGGCGTGCTGATCCCCGACTCGCCGGGCCTCGAGGGGCACTCCGATGCCGACGTGCTGTGCCACAGCATCGCCGACGCGCTCCTCGGCGCCGCCGGTCTGGGCGATCTCGGTTCGAGCTTCCCCGACGACGACACGTGGCGGGACGCATCAAGTCTGTTGATCCTGGAGGAGACCGCACGGATGGTGGCGGCGGCGGGGTGGACGATCTCGAACGTCGACGCGACGGTGGTCGGCGAGGCCCCGCGGCTGGCGCCGTATCGCGACCAGATGACCGGGGCGATCTCCGAGGCTCTCGGAGTGATCGCCGGGATCGTCTCGGTGAAGGCGACGACGACCGACCGGATGGGCTTCACCGGAAGAAGCGAGGGGATCGCGGCTATGGCGGTGGCCGCCCTCGAGCGGTCCCGGGAAGGGAACTAAGGTTCCGGCATGGCGATCCAGGTACACGATTCGTTATCCAAGAAGCTGGTGCCGTTCCACCCGCGCGATGAGGGCCGGGTCACGATGTACGCGTGTGGCCCGACCGTCTACAACTTCATCCACATCGGGAACGCACGCACGCTGTTGTGGTTCGACTTCATCCGTCGTTACCTGATCTACCGCGGCTACGACGTCACCTATGTCATGAACTACACCGACGTCGACGACAAGATCATCGAACGCGCCAAGCTCGAGGGCATCCCGCCGGACGGCATCACTCGCAAGTACACCGATGCGTTCGAGAAGGACATGGAAGGGCTCGGTGTTGAAGCCGCCGACATCGTCGTCCGCGCGACCGACCACATCGAAGACATGGTGGCGACGATCCAGGACCTCATCGAGAAGGGATCGGCCTACGAAGCCGACGGAAACGTGTGGTTCGCGGTCGATGCGTTCGAGGGTTACGGCAAGCTGTCCGGGCGCACTCTCGACGACATGAGGGCCGGCGAACGGATCGAGCCTCATCCCGGTAAACGGCATCCGCTCGACTTCGCGCTGTGGAAGTCGGCGAAGGAGGGCGAACCGTCGTGGCCGTCGCCGTGGGGGGCCGGGCGGCCCGGGTGGCACATCGAGTGCTCGGTGATGTCGACGAAGTACCTCGACATGGGCTTCGACATCCACGGTGGCGCGACCGATCTGATCTTTCCGCACCACGAGAACGAGATCGCGCAGGCGGAGGCCGCGACGGGTACCGAACCGTTCGTGCGGCACTGGATGCATGCCGGGCTCGTGCAGATGGAAGCGGAGAAGATGTCGAAGTCGCTCGGCAACTTCGTGCTCGCGAAGGACATCCTCGCAAACATGCCGGGCGAGGCCGTGCGCTACTGGGCGCTGATAGGCTCGTACCGTAGTCAGGTGACGTTCTCCGACGCGTCGCTGCAGGACGCGGGCCAGAGCTACGACCGGTGGAAGACGTTCAAAGAGGCGACCGAGCACCTCCTGGGTGACGACATGCCGACGCTGGATGCCATACCTCGCCGGCCTGTGTCCGACGATGTGGATGGGCCCTCTGTCGCTCGCTTCATCGCCGCGCTCGACGACGACTTTAATTCCGCCGAGGCGTTCGCCGCGCTGCACGACCTGGTGCGCGAAGGGAACCGGCAGCTCTCCGCCGGACAGCACGGTGATGAGACGGAACGCAAGGCCCTCATCGGCACCGCCGCAACTTTCCTAGAGCTCACGCACGTACTCGGCTTCCGTTTCGCGAGTGCCGCGGCGGACTCGCAGCTGACCGCCGGACTCATCGATTACCTCCTCGAGCTTCGTGACCAGGCTCGTGCCGAGAAAGCATTCGATCGTGCGGACGCGATCCGGGCCAAGCTGCATGAACTCGGCGTCACGATCGAAGACACGCCCGCCGGCACGCGCCGGCGCACCGTTGGCGCGGCCCACTAAGGGCCCGCGTTCGTCGGAGGCTCCCTCCGTCGTCTCGGGTCGGAGACCGGTCCTCGAACTCCTCAAGGCGGGCCGTTCCGCCGAGCGGATCCTGATCTCCCGCGACCTCGCGCCGTCCTCAATCGTGGGGGAGATCCGCAAGCGTGCCGAGGGCGCCGCGATCCCGGTCCGTCTCGTTCCCAAGGAGCAGGTCGACCGGTCGGCCGGCGGCACGAATCATCAGGGCGTCGTCGCCATCGCCGGCGAGTACCGCTACGAACCTCTCGAGAGGCTCCTCTCGCAGCCGTCACCGTCGTTGCTGTTCCTCGACGGTTTGACGGACCCCCACAACCTCGGCTCCCTCCTCCGCAGCGCCGACGGCGCCGGCTTCGCAGGCGTCGTGATCCCGGCGCACCGCTCCGTCGGTGTCACCACTGCCGTCCGTCGGGTGTCGGCCGGGGCGGCCGAGGTTGTGCCGGTGGCCCGGGTCACGAACCTGGGCCGGGCGCTGGACGAGGCGCAGCGAGCGGGGGTCTGGCTCGTGGGGATGGACGAGAAAGCCGAGCACGACGTCTATACCTCTCCCGCCCTGGAGCCCCCGGTCGGTCTGGTTCTTGGGTCTGAAGACAGGGGACTGTCGCCGAATGTCAAAAAGAGGTGTGACGACGTGGTGAGGATCCCCTCTCGGGGGCGTATCGCCTCGCTGAATGTGGCAGTCGCCGGGGCGGTCGCGATGTTTGAGATCGCCCGCCGCCGAGATGCGTCAGCTACTCTGTAGCGGTCGTCGACGGCGGCGACGGATGTTCGACGCGGGCAGCTGAGGCGCCCGCGGGGGGAAACAGGGATGCCCGACACTCTGATCGAGGTATCAGACGAGGAACTTGTAGAGCGCGCCCGCGGGGGCAACGAGATTGCGCTCGAGGGGCTCCTCAATCGATATCGCCACTACGCGCGCGCGAAGGCACGCACCTATTTCCTCGCGGGCGCGGATAAAGAGGACATCGTCCAGGAAGGGATGATCGGCCTCTTCAAGGCGGTGCGCGATTTCCAGGCCGACAAGAACACCGCGTTCCGCGCCTTCGCCGAGCTCTGCATCACTCGTCAGATCATCACCGCGATCAAGACGGCGACCCGGCAGAAACACATCCCGCTCAACTCTTACGTCTCGCTCAACAAACCTGCGTCGAACGGAGAGGGTGAGGAGCGTCCTCTCGAAGAAGCACTCGTACACAGTTCGCACGACGATCCTGCCGATCTCGTCATCTCTGCCGAAGAGATCGCCAACATCAAAGAATCGATGGGGCGGTTGCTGTCCGATCTCGAGACCGAGGTGCTGCAGCTCTACATGGACGGCAAGTCGTACCAGGAGATCGCCGACATGCTGGGCCGCCACGTGAAATCGATCGACAATGCACTCCAGCGCATCAAGCGCAAGCTGGAACAACACCTGGAGACACGCAAGACCGAAGTAGCCGGCTAGACGAGGCTGTCTCGCTCGCGGTTTTTGTCACACCCCCTCACTAAGGTGAGGGCATGGCTGCAGACGAAAGACTCTTTCCATTCGGCGGCGAACCGCATCGCGTCACCGTAACGACTGCGGCACGTCCACACACGAAGACGGTTGGCGACCAGACGGAGGCGATGGTCATGGCACGCCTCCTTCAGGTGTACCCGGCCGTCCTTCTGCCGTTCGGTGAGAATCAGCGCTACGACCTTGTTGTCGACGACGGAGAAAAGTTCCTGAAGATTCAGTGCAAAACCGGACGACTGCAAGCTGGGGCGATTTCCTTCCCGGTTTGCAGCACGAGCTACCTCACGCGCGCCGACGGAGCGAGACCACGTCATGTTCCGTACGAGGACGCCGTCGATGCCTTTGGGGTGTACTGCCCTGAAACGGACTCCGTCTACCTAGTTCCTGTTTCAGAGGTCGGAGCCAGGGCTTGTTCCCTTCGCGTTGATCCGCCGCGGAACAACCAATCCAAAAAGGTACGCTGGGCTTCGGACTTCGAGGTAGTCCCGCCGGGTTAGCTCAGTTCGGTAGAGCAGCTCACTTGTAATGAGCAGGCCGTCGGTTCGAATCCGACACCCGGCTCGGCAGACGTTGCAAGAGTCAATGGAGACGACTTGGACGATCATGTAGACGCAGCAGAAGGGAAACTCGATACCTCGGGCGACTCCGCGTGGGAGACGGCCCTCGCGCAACTCGACGAGTCCGCCGAGCTCATGGGTCTGGCCCCCGGGGTGCACCAGACCCTCCGCACGCCCAAGCGTTCGTTGATCGTGTCGGTCCCGTTCCGGATGGACGACGGGTCGACCCGCGTGTACCAGGGCTACCGCGTCCAGCACAACGTCACCCGCGGCCCGGCCAAGGGTGGCATCCGTTACCACCCGAGTGTCGGCCTCGGCGAGGTCAAGGCGCTCGCGATGTGGATGACGTGGAAATGCGCGATCGCGGGGATCCCGTTCGGCGGGGCCAAGGGCGGTGTCTCGGTCGATCCGAAGGAACTCAGCCTCGCCGAGCTCGAACGTATGACGCGCCGTTACGCGTCCGAGATCCTGCCGTTGATCGGCCCCGAGCGCGACATCCCGGCTCCCGACATGAACACCAACGAACAGATCATGTCGTGGATCATGGACACGTACTCGATCAACAAGGGTTACTCCGTGCCTGGTGTTGTGACGGGAAAACCGGTCGCGATCGGTGGTTCGAAGGGACGCGGGGGAGCGACCAGCCGCGGCGTGATGTACGTGATCTTTTCGACCCTCAAGGCACTCGGTACCGGCATCGACGAGGTCAGCATCGCGATCCAGGGCTACGGGAAGGTGGGCGGGTTCGCGGCCCAGCTCCTCCACGACGCCGGATGTCGCGTCGTGGCCGTGTCCGACGCGCACGGCGGGCTCTATCGCGATCGGGGGCTCGATCCCGAGGCGATCAACCGGCACGTCCGTGACACAGGAACCGTCGTCGGCTACGAGGGGGCCGAGCAGGTTACGAACGAGGAGCTCCTCGAGATCGATTGCGATGTCCTCGTGCCCGCCGCGATCGAGGGCGTCATCACGGTCAAGAATGCCGACCGGGTCCGCGCGAAGGTCGTCTGCGAGGCGGCGAACGGCCCGATCACGTTCGAGGGCGACAAGATCCTCACGGACCGGGGCATCTTCGTGGTGCCCGACATCCTTGCCAACTCGGGCGGCGTCACGGTCTCGTACTTCGAATGGGTCCAGGACATCCAGGCGTACTTCTGGAGCGAAGAGGAAGTGAACGACCGGCTCCGCTCGATCATGGAGGGCGCCTTCGACAACGTCTACGAGCTCTCCAAGGAGAAGGGCTTGTCGATGCGCCAGGCCGCCCACTGGATCGGGGTCGGCCGGGTCGCCGAAGCGCATCTGACCCGGGGCCTCTTCCCGTAACCCAGGATCCCTGAACTAGCGCACGAGCGCGAGAAAATCCACGGGTCCCCACCCGCTCCGGACTAGGCTCGGGTCATGGAAGAACTCACCCAGCGCGATCTCGACATCCTGGACTTCGAACGCTCGTGGTGGAAGCACGCCGGCGTCAAAGAGCAGGCGATCAAGGAGCGGTTCGAGATGTCTGCGACCCGCTACTACCAACTCCTTAACGAGCTGCTCGAGCAGCCCGCCGCGATGGCTCACGATCCGATCCTCGTGAAGCGACTCAAGCGACTCCGCGTCTACCGCCAACGGCAGCGCGTCGCTCGCCTCCTAGGGGCCGAGTACTCGCCTCAGAAACGGTAGTAAAGCCGCGTGGGGCGGCACTCATCTCCGAATCAGGGCCCGTTCGTTAGGTCGTTCGTCGGCTGGATCGCGATGTGGGTCGCGATCGCCGCGATCACCGGCGTCGCGGTCTGGTTCGTCGTCAACGCTCTCTATGGGCGGGGCATCGACCAACAACCGGCAGTCGCGAACGACCGCGAGACGCAAGCACCCGAACCGACGCAAGAGCCCGAATCCGAACCCGTCGTGGCGACTGAATCCCCGGATCCTGTGGAGACCGAGGAATCCCCGGATGACGAGGTGAAACTGATCACTCAGGACATCTCGGTTCAGGTTCTGAACGGAACGGTGCAACCGGATGCCGGTCAGAACATGTCGACGCGATTGACGGACCTGGGTTTCACCGTCGTCGCGATCGAGGAATCGAGTCGCGTCTACAACGAGACCACCGTGTTCTGGTCGACCCCCGAAGCTGAAGACGCCGCCCGCGCTCTGGCAGAGCGTTTCGGCTGGGTCGCCGAGCCCAAGCCCGAGAATCTCTCGCCGGACGTCTCGTTACACGTGGTGGTCGGCGCCGACGCGCCCTGATCAGCGGTCGGTACGGTGCAGTTCGAGTCGTAGCTCCAGCTCGAGCGTCCCCACGATCGGTGCCTCCCGGCCCTCGGGAACGACGCGAGCCTCGAACGCTCCTTTCGTCGTCGACGAGGCGCGGACGAGCACACCACGGTCGATATCGAGGTCCGCATCGATCGCGACGTCGGTGTTGCCGCGCAGCGCCGCCGCTCCTTGGGGCAATCGCAGCGTCTGACTCACGGGTCCCTCACCCGAGTAGTCCAGCTCCGCGATGCGATGACCCTCGTCGTTGCGATGCAGACCCTCCAACGTCCCGATGGTTGCGATCTGTTGGAAGACGGAACCGAGCGCCAGTTGCTGCTCCGCGTCCCACGAGTCGCCGAGAGCGACCGGTTGCAACGGCAGCGGCGGCCGGTAGGTGCCGATCAGCGCGAGCTCGTCGTCGTCCAGCGCGGTCGCGGGGATCCCGTCGACCTCGAGCACCTCGAGTTTCTCTCCGTTCGGACCTAGTTCAAGGCGGAACGAGCGCTCCTCCGACCCTGGAGAGAGGAGGCCGTCCTCCTCGACCTCGCTGGGGGTCATCGTGACCGAAACGGTCGCGCCTCCATCCTCGGTGGGCCGGATCTCTTCCCGAACCTCGAACACGACGAAGTACGAGCCTTCGCCCGGTTCTCCGATGTTCCAGTCGGCGACCGCCCGCGCCTCCATCCGGTACGTAACGGTCTCGACAGACGGATCGTCGTACCGGTAGGTCAGGTCGACTTCGTCCGGCGTGCACGCGAGTAACCCGGTTACGAGCAACAACAGGATGGTTACGCGCGGGATAAGCATCCGCCGCAGTGTATTTGCGCGACTAGGCTGCCGCGGATGAACGACGACCTCGTTGATAGTTTCCGACAGAGGGCCTCCGACGCCGGGATCTTCTCGGACTTCGACGGGACGTTGTCCGAGATCGTCCATGTGCCATCGGCCGCGCGTCCCGTCCCCGGTGTTCCCGAGCTCTTGGCTCGGCTCGCCGCACGCTACGCGCTGATCGCCATCGTCTCGGGTCGTTCGGCGGGCGAGCTCCTGGAATGGCTCGGTGCGGACGTAGAGATCTGGGGGGTGCACGGCGCAGAGCGGACCCGCGACGGTCGCGTTGAATTATCCGAGCGCGCGGCCCCCCACGCCGACCTCATGTCGAAGGTACTGGCAGACGCCCGCGAGATGGTCGACGCGCTCGGCATCGACGGTCTGATCGTCGAGGACAAGACCGTGATGCTGGGCCTGCACTTCCGCGCCACCGAAGACGTCGAGAAGGCGCGCGTGATGCTCGACGGCATCGCGGGCGAGCTTGCCGCGCGCTACGGCCTCCTCCGTGCCGGCGGACGCCTGGCGTACGAGTTGCGACCACCCGTCGAGTTCTCGAAGAAGCAGGTCGTACTGGACCGTGCCCGTGCCGAAGGGCTCGGTGCGGTGATGTTCTTGGGCGACGACCGCGTCGACCTTCCCGCCTTCGACGCGCTGGACGAACTCGCGACCGAGGGCCTCGTGACGGTTCGAGTCGGTGTGTCGTCCGCCGAAGCCCCACCCGAGCTGATGGAACGCGCCGATGTGTTGCTGGACGGTCCGTCTGCCGTCGTCGGTTTCCTCGAGGGCCTCGTTTAGTGCTGCACTAGACGACGCCGGTGGGCGCCTCGCCCCGCTTGATCCTCTGCAGATCCTCGAGCTGCGCGCCGATCCAGCCTTCCGGGGTTCTCGCCTCGACGACGGCGCGGAGCTCCTCGGCCCGGGTCTTCCGTTCGGTGGGATCCATCTCGAGGGCACGCTCCAGCGCATCGGCGGTGGCGGTGACGTCGAGCGGGTCCCGGATCCCGACCGCGTGCTCACCGAGTTCTTGGTACGCCCCGGCCCCCGTGCTCAGAACCAGCACGCCGTCGCGCTGGTTGAGCGTCGGACCCTCCTTCGCGACGAGGTTCATCCCGTCCATGATCGGATTGACCAGGAGCACGTCGTAAAGGCTGAGCGCGCCGAGGGTGCGATCGAAATCGTCCTTCATGAAAAGGTCGATCGAGTCCGGGTGACGGGCGTTCACCTCGTCGACCACGCGCTCGATCGCATCCGCATACCTCTGGTATTCCGGCATCGACTGGCGTGACGGGTAGAGGCACGCTACGAATCTCGTATCCCGCAGGTCGTCGCGACGGTCGAGCAGAGCGCCGAAGGCTTCGAAACCGCGCACGATGTTCTTGGATGGTTCCGTTCGATCGGCGCGCACGATTATGCGACCCGTATGGCGCTCCCGGAATCGTTGTGCCCATCGTGCCGCGGCCTCATCTGCTCCGCGCTCGCGCAGGTCCGCCGCGTCGATCGGGATCGGGTACTCGCGGACCCACGATCGGCGTCCCTGGTGATGGACGAGACCGGAGTCGCGATCGACCTCTGCGCCGATCCGCTCGCAGCAGTCGAGGAAGTTGTCCACCCACGCACGGATGTGGAATCCGATCAGATCCGCTCCAAGCATCCCTTCGATCACGTTGCGCGGGATCGGCGACGGGAGACGTTCGAGGCCGGCATCGGGCCCACAGAACGACGAGTGCGTGAAGTGGAAGATCGTGGTGTCCGGTCGCTGCTGCCGGAGGAACTTCGGCGCCATAGAGAGGTGGTAATCCTGAAACAAAACGATCCACGACTTATCGGTGATCTCGGCGACCGTGTCGGCGAACAGCCGGTTCACCGGGACGTACGCGTCGTCCCACGCGTCGAGCTCCTCCGTGCCGAAGTCCTTGATCTCGAGCTCGTCCCACAGACAATGGTTCGCGAACCACAGCATGCGATTGGAGACGACGTCGTAATAGCGGGCGTAGGTGCCCGGCTCGATGTCGAGCATCTTCACCCAGTACCCGAGGGTGTCTCGTAGTCGCCTGTTCTCGCCAACCGCGACCGCCTTGCGATCCGTCTCCGAGATGGCCGCAGCGATCCATACCGCCCGGTCACCCAGCGCCTCTGCGACGGGGTCGAGAGCACCCGCGAGGCCGCCCGCGCCGCGCTTGGTCTCGAAGCCGTTTTCCGCGGGCAGGAACGAAACCGGGCCGCGGTTCGAGACCAGAGCAACCTTTAGTTCGTCGTCCATCTTCATGGCATGTCCGCCGGGTGGTCGGGGATACTCCTAGCTGTGTCTACCCCACCTCCGCACCCGCGCTTGCCCGCGAGCGAAAGACTGCGGCGCGCCGGTATAGCCGCGTGGTCGATCATCGGGATAGTCATCGTTGCCGGGTTCTTCTTGTGGTTGCTCTTCAAGATCCGCGTGATCTTTCCGCCGTTGGTGCTGGCGCTGCTGCTCATTTACCTCCTGAACCCCATCGTCGTCCGTCTCGAGGAACGACGCGTTCCCCGCCTCTGGGGGACCATCTTGGCCTACATCGTGGTGGTCGGAGCCGTCACGCTGATCGTCATCGCCGTGAGTCCCTTCGTTTCGAACCAGCTCGTCGCGTTCAGCGAGGACTGGCCCCAGTTCAGGACCGAGCTCGTGGATGTGGCCGAGGACTCGGCCGCGTGGGTCGAGGACCGCACCGGGATCGCCGTAGACCTCACGCAATTCGAATGTCTCTTGGGGGCCGAGGACACACTCGAGGAAGGTCCGACCGCGGTCCAGTGCGACGAGGTGACGCGGGAGCTGCGCGAGCGGGTGGCGGGGTCCGCCGGAGAGCTCACCGAGTTGGGGTTCAACGTCTTGGAAGGTTTGCTGGTCTTCATCCTGGCTCCATTGCTCGCGCTGTATCTCCTGATCGATCTGCCCAAGCTGCAGCGCGACCTCCTGAGCCTCGTTCCGCGATCCCACCGCGACGAGGTGTCGCAGGTCGGCACCCGTATCGGCAAGACCGTCGGCGGTTTCTTCCGGGGTCAGTTGTTCGTGGCACTGATCGTCGGCGTCCTGTCATCGATCGGTTTCGCGGTCGTCGGCCTCAAGTTCTGGCTGGTGATCGGAGCGATCGCCGGCTTCACGAACCTCATCCCTCTCGTCGGTCCGTTCATCGGTGGCAGCCTCGGCTTCGTGGTCGGAACGGTGACCGACGACATCAAGACGGGACTTCTCGCCGCGCTCGTCGCGGCGATCGTGCAGCAGATCGATAACCACGTCATCAGCCCGAACGTCATGAAGCGAACGGTGCAGCTCCATCCCGTCACGGTGATGCTGTCGCTGCTGGCGGGCGGGGCGCTGGCCGGTTTCTGGGGTGTCCTCCTCGGGGTCCCGGGCGTCGCCGTCGCGAAGCTCCTCGGCAGTCACTTGTGGCGGACCCGAGTCCTGCAGGAGCCGTCGATACTCGAGACGGAACCGATCGCGGACGCCGAGCCGCCGGCCGAGGATCCACGCGACAAGCCGAGCGGCGACGTGGACTAGGGCAATGTTGCAAGCGGCGGGCGCTCGATGACCCCGAGCGCGTATGTCTCTCGCCGCGGACCATCGGGGCTCGGCCCGAACTGAGCGAATTCCTCGGGCAGATCCTGACCGAGCTTGATGCGTCCCGTCTCCTCGAAACGCTTGAAGATCGCCTGCATCACCTGGAACGACATGCGTCCGAGTTGCAACGTTGGACGGTTGCGGTGGATGCGGCGGCCGAGATCGACCTGCGCGATCGCGTCGACGCCATGGTGCTCCGAGATGTCGATCAACAGGCCGATATCGACGGCGTACCCCGTGAAGAAGGGGAGCCGGACCAGCGCGTCTCGATATCCCGCGTATTCGCCCGAAAGTGGTTGCACCATTCCCGTGAGCTCCGGATAGAAGAGATGAAGCAGCGGCCGAACCGCGATCTCGGTGAGCCGCGCGCCGCCGGTAGTGAGCAGACCCTCTTCGTCTTGAAGTGGTCGTTCGTAGAACGCCTTCGTGAGCACGTAGCTCTCGTCGGTCAGCAGCGGTGCAACGAGATCGGTCACGAATCCGGTGTGCGCGTTGCGGGTGTCGGAATCCAGCCACACGACGATGTCACCGGAGAGCACCGACAGGCTGCGCCACAGCGCATCGCCTTTCCCTCTCACATCCGGTCCGACCTCGGGGACCAGCTTGCTCGCGCGATGAACGGTGGCACCGGCCTCCCGTGCGCGCCGGGCCGTGGCATCGGTGGAATCCGAATCGATCACGACGATCTCGTCCACGAAGGGCGCCTCGTCCATCAGCGCCTCGCGCAGCAACGTACAGATCCCACCGACGGTGTCGGCCTCGTTGAGGGCCGGCAGGCACACGCTGATCGATAGGTCTCGCGCCCGCTTCAGGGCGATAAGTTCGTCGAGCCCGAGACCCGCAGCCCCGTAGATGTGGCGCCGCAACCGCTCGGTTGGTGGGCCCATACCAAAGAGGTTAGTCGCGGCGGGCGGGCACGACGACGCGCCTTGGGTCTCGGATGTGCTATCCAATCCTTTCCGCAACGGCGCGGGATGCCCGGACTGCGATCCGCTACCTAAGAGGTATCTCAGATGAAATACGTCAGCGGGCTCCGGTGTAAGGAATGTGGGAACGCCTACCCGGTAGCCCCCCAGCACGTGTGCGACATGTGCTTCGGCCCGCTCGAAGTCTTCTACGACTACGAGGCGCTTCGCTCCGAGGTGACGCGGGCGGAGATCGAGTCGGGCCCCGACTCGATCTGGCGGTACTCGCCATTCCTGCCGACCCCGTCCTCCGGTGCCATCGATATCGGGGCCGGTTGGACGCGTTTCCGAGCGGCTCCCCGCCTCGCGGCCGAGATCGGTCTCCGCAAGCTCTGGATAAAGACCGACGGCGGTAATCCCACGCATTCGTTCAAGGACCGCGTCGTGACCGTCGCGTTATCGGTCGCACGGTCCTTCGGTTACACGGTTGCCGCCTGTGCATCGACGGGCAACCTAGCGAACGCCGTTGCCGCGCATGCCGCTGCTTCCGGGATGGAGAGCGTCGTGTTCATCCCCTCGGATCTCGAGCGCGGCAAGGTCGCCGGAACGACGATCTATGGCGGCCGTGTCATCGCGATCGACGGCTCGTACGACGACGTGAACCGGTTGTGCGCCGAGCTGGCCGGAGCGGGCCGCGAGTGGGCGTTCGTGAACGTCAACTTCCGCCCCTTTTATTCGGAGGGTTCCAAGACGATGGGCTTCGAGGTCGCCGAGCAACTCGGGTGGCGCACGCCGGACGCCATCGTGGTGCCGGTCGCGTCGGGCTCGTTGCTCACCAAGGTGGCGAAGTCGTTCCGCGAGCTACACGAGGTCGGGATCCTGGACGATGCACCGCAGACGACCATCCACGGTGCGCAGGCCGAGGGCTGCTCGCCGGTCGCGACCGCCTTCGAAGCGGGCGCGGAGGACGTGCGCCCGGTCAAGCCCCAGACGATCGCGAAGTCGCTCGCGATCGGGAACCCCGCCGACGGCTACTACGCGCTCAAAGAGGTCCGCGCCACCGGGGGCCGCGTGGCGTCCGTTCCGGAGGACGCGGTGGCCGAAGGGATGCGACTCTTGGCGAGAACCGAGGGTCTCTTCACCGAGACGGCCGGTGGCGTGACGATCGCGACACTCGAGCGACTCGTAAGGGAAGGAGCGATCGCCCCCGACGACGAAACAGTGGTTCTCATCACCGGCGTCGGTCTCAAGACGATCGAGGCCCTGGGGGAGGTAGCGCCGACCGATCACATCGGGGGGAGCGTCGAAGAGGTAGATCGCATCATGCAGGAGGGTTGAGAGTCATGGCAGTGAAGGTGAAGATCCCGACGCAACTACGAACGCTCACCAACGGCGAGGGTGAGGTCGAGGCCCAAGCGGGAGTTCTCGTCGATGTCATCGCAGATCTCGAAGCACACCATCCCGGGATCAAGGACCGGTTGATGGATGGTTCGGGTGAGCTTCGACGTTTCGTCAACGTCTACCTCGATGACGAGGACGTTCGTTTCCTCGAAGGTCTGTCCACGAACGTCCAGGAGGGCGCGCGCCTCTCGATCATCCCGGCGGTCGCCGGGGGTTAGCGGGCACTACATAGCGGCGAGGGCGGTATCCACCTCTGCGGGGTGCGGGACTTTCCTCCAGCGTTCGATCACGTGACCGCTCGCGGTGATCAGGAACACCGTCGGTATCGCGCGCACGTCGTAGCGCAGCGCGAGGTCCGAACGATCCATCGCATCGACGGTGGTCACCTCGGTCAGGCCCGGCCGTTTCTCGGCGGCCGTCTCCACGACGCGCAGCGCGGCCTTGCACGGACGACACGCCGGGGTCGTGAACACAACGAACGCGCAACATCCGGCCATGAGCTCGAGCCCGAGCTCCTCTATGTCGAGCCGGTCGAGCGCCTTGGCGGCACGACGGCGATAGAGCTGGAACAGCCCGAGGAGAACGAGTCCTACGAGCGCGGCGATGACGAGCGCCGCCAGACGCCCGCTCACTTAAGCCTCTTTCGAGCGCACCCGCTGCACGAGCAGGTAGACCTCACAGCCAAGTCAGAAATTGGCCGTCGCGGCGAGCGCGGATAGCACGGCCACCATCAACGCGGCCCCCCATCCAACGATCCACCACGGCTGGGACTCGGACGCGGTCGCGAATAGGGCGATCGAACCGACGGTCAGGAAGACGGCGCCGAGGGTTTGGGCGAATCGCGGGGGTGCCGCGGGCTCCATCTCGCCCGGTGAGATCGGCAGGGCCTTGTAGAGGTAGGCCAGGAGGTTCCAGCGCGGCCCCCCGAGCGCGGCCAGAACGAGGATCGCGGCCAGGACGACGACCACCCAGCGGGCGTCGACCAGGAACGCAACCGCGAGGGCGACGGCCTGCACGCCTTGAGAGAACCGGGGAAGTCGAGAGTCGATCACCCTTGCTCCTTTCCTCCTCCGCACAAGCTGCGCTGAAGCGCTGCTTGTCCTACGGAACCTGGGGGGACCCGCTCGCAAGCTTCGCTATCGTCCCCCCAGACCCCCCTGCTCCTTGAGCGATTTACGGCGTATCCATCGAGGGTACAACCGGTTATCTGTGTACCTCTGAGCCAGACCGGGTGAGCCAGACGCTCAAGTCAAGCCTTTCGCGCACCGATTCAAGGGTGGCGACTATCCTTTTGCGATGGTGGCTGAAGGGAGAGGTAGATGGCCCGCATCCTCATAGCCGAGGACAACGCTGAGATCCGCGCGTTGGTGAGTAGCATCCTGGTCGAAGAGGGCCACAAGGTGAGCGTGGCCCAGAACGGGCAGCAGGCGCTCGACCTCATGCTCGAAGACACTCCCGACGTTCTCCTGCTCGACATCATGATGCCCCAGATGGACGGCTACACCGTGCTCAAGGAGATCAAGTCGTCGGGCATCCGCGAGTCGATGAAGATCATGATCCTCACGGCGAAGACGTCGGAATCCGACTGGGTACGCGGTTACAAGTTGGGGGCCGACGCCTACGTGACCAAGCCATTCGATATCGACGAGCTCACCGGGCAGGTCGACGAGTTGCTTTCGATGACCAAGGATCAACTCCGCCTCCGGCGCGAGCAAGAGCTCGACAAGGCTCAGCTCCTCTCCCGCCTAGAGTCCATCTTCGACTCGTCCTAACCCGGGCGTTCTGGTACCACCCCGGTAACCTCGGTAGTCGTGAGGCGTCTTAACGATTCCCGAGGCCACGGCTCGAAAGAGTCCGTCTCCGCGGATCTGATCGCTCGGTGCAAATCCGGCGACGAGGTCGCGTGGGGCCGGCTCGTCGAGGCGACGCACCGGGACGTTTACACGCTGTGCCTCCGGATCCTTAGAGATCCCGACGACGCCGCCGAGGCGACGCAGGATGCGTACCTCAAGGTGTGGCGGAACCTCAAGGGGTTCCGGGGGGATTCGATGTTCGAGACGTGGCTGTATCGCGTAGCGAGCAATGCCGCCATCTCGAAACATCGCAGCCGCAAAAGGAGGCAGTCGCACGAGGCAGGGACGCAGGACGAGTTGCTCGGCCAGATGCCGGCACCGGGATCGGTGGAGGCTACGGCGGGGGCGAAACTCGATGTCCAAGCTCTCGAGCGTGCGATGGCAACGCTGCCGGAGCACTACCGCGCCGCGGTGGTGCTGCGGGATGTGTATGGCTTGACGACCGAGGAGATAGCGAAGCAGCTGAAGATCTCGGAGACCGCAGCCAAGGTGCGCGTGCATCGCGGCCGCAAGCGGTTGAAAGAGATCATGTACGACGAACCGGAGGGGAATGCAACATGAAGTGCGCAGAGATCAGAGAGGTCCTACCGGCTTATGCCGACGATCCCGAGACGACGCTGGCCGTCCGTCGTCATCTCTCGCGCTGCCCCGATTGCAAGGCGGAGCTCGCGCGCTACGACGAGCTGCTCGACGGCCTTGCCGCGATGCGATCGGTCGCCGTTGAGCCTCCCCTCGGTCTCGACCGATGGCTCGCCGAGATACCGAACACTCACAACAAGCTCGAGCAGGTGCGCGATCACCTCGCGCGCAACAAGCGTGCGTACGCGGGGGGCGTCGCGGTCGCGGTGCTCGGTGCCGCGGCAGCCACCCTCTGGCAGACGCGACGCGCTCGTCCCGTCACTGCCTGAGCAATACACTGCTACCCGCCCAGGGCGGTAGCTCAGTCTGGTCAGAGCGCTGGTCTCCAAAACCAGTGGTCGGGGGTTCGAATCCCTCCCGCCCTGCCACACCTAGAAGCAACATGGCGATGACCCAAGGTCCCGAACGACGTCATCGACGGGGCCACGGTGACACTCCCGTAAGGGTGCTATCACACTCCCTCGGAAGGAGGGAGCGATGGACGACCGACACGAGCCGGAGGGCACCGACCCCGCCGGCAACGGTATCCAACGCGTCATCGCAGGGCTCTGGTACCTCGGCAAGCTGCTCTTCGCCCTGTTCGTTTTCGTGGGCGCCCTCCAGCTCATGAAGACCGGTGCCGGGAACCTCGACATCCTCAACAGCGGCGGCTTCCTCGTTAAGAACGCGGGCGCGACGCTGGGCCTCGGCTGGATCGGAGCCCTGTTCGTTCTGTCCGGTTCGCCCATGGCGGCGACCGCCCTGACTCTGGTTGCCGCGAACTCCGTTTCCGAGATCGAAGGATTCACGATGCTGACCGGCTCCCGGTTGGGAGCCGCGTTCGTCGTCCTGGTGGTGGCCGTCGTGTACGCACTCCGGGGCGGCGCGGGGGAGCGCTTCAAGCCGGTATCGACCGCGATCATGGCCCTGTCGACCACCGCCGTGATCTACATCCCGGCATCGCTCATCGGATACGCGATCTTGCGGTGGCCGGCTTTCCACGACCTCAACCTGCACTTCCCCGGACAGTTCGGCGACCTGATCGATCTCGTCTACGGAGGGCTGCTCGAGCGTGTCGAGACGTGGCCCGCGTGGGTGGTGTTCCTCGGCGGTCTGGGAGTGCTGCTTCTCTCGTTCAAGTTGATCGACCTGGTGATCCCCGAGCTGAACGAACAGACGCTCGGGGAGCGGCGGCTCTCGTGGTTGACCAAGAAGTGGCCGATGTTCGCGTTGGGTTGCTTCGTCGCGCTGATCACGATGTCAGTGTCGGTCGCGTTGACGGTGTTGGTCCCGTTGGTGGCCAAGAAGTACGTCAAGCGCGAGGACATCGTTCCCTACATCCTGGGTGCGAACATCACGACGCTCGGGGACACGATGCTCGCGGCGTTCGCGCTCGACTCGCCCGCCGCGGTCCGGATCGTATTGGCGGGCATCATCTCGAGCACGGTCCTCAGTGTTCTGGTTCTGGCGTTCCTCTATCCGCAGTTGCGGACGATGATCTTCCGGTTCCAGCGGAAGATGTTGAGGAACAAGACTCGTCTGGCCGCCTTCACCGCGGCCTTGTTCGCCGTTCCACTCGCGCTGATCGTGGGATCGAACCTGCTCGCCTAAGGCAGGGGCCGCAGGAAAGCGAAGGAGCCTCCAGAAATCTAAGGAGATGCGAAGGCTCCTCGTTATCGCCGCATGTGCCGTCGTCGCTATGGCATCCCTTCCGCCGGGGGAGGCCGCGACGCGGTCGTGTCCGCGGCCGGGGATGCACGCGGCGGAGAAACATGCCTCCCAAGACGGGCACCGGCGTGAGTGCGGCCTCGAACTCATCGGGAGTATCGAGGTGTCGAAGACAGGGGGCCTCGGCCAGATCGAACGCTATGGGGACCTCATCGCCGTACTCCAGCGCGACGAAGGCATCGTCGCGCTCGTGAACGTCCGTGACCGGCGCCGGGCGAGGGTCGTCGGCCGCTACGACGACGGCGCGCAGGACTCGCTCGATGGCGACCTTGTTTTCTCCGACGATGGACGGTGGCTCTTCTACGCGCGTCAAACCGTGCAGTTCTCACGCGACGGCATCCACGTTCTCGACGTCTCGGATCCGAAAGAGCCGCGCCTCGCGTCGTATCACCCCGGCGGAGGCTCCTTCCGCGTCGCGTATCACCGCTCCGCAGACGCGGAGTACGTCGCGGTGCTCGACGCGATCGACGGTCTTGTGATCTACCGGTTCATCCGGGAAGCGGGAGCGTTGACACGTGTGTTCCAGGACGCCTTACCGGCGCTGAAGGTAGGCGGGCCGTCCTCGGCCGGCCTCTTCATCGATCCGAAGGATCCGAAGACCGGCGCGCCGCTGATGTACGTCGCGACGGGACGTACCGGCTTGCAGATCTACGACATCTCGACGCCCGAAGCCCCTGAGATCGCCGGGACATGGAACGAGATCGGTCTTTCCGACGTCGAGGTGCGCGCGACGAAACGCGGGCGCACGGTGTGGGGGGCTACGGAGTACTGGTTCGATGCCGGACTCAAGCCCGAGGTGGTGGTTCTCGACGCGACCGATCTCGGAGCGATCAAGCAGACCAACCGTCTCAGCCTCGGTCTGCCGGCCGAGGACACGTGGCGCGTGCAGGGCATCGCGCGCTCCCGCGGTTCGCTGGTCGCGGCCCATTCGCACGCGGGCGTCGTGGTGTTCCGAGCGGACGGCAGCGTGCCGGCAGCGGCATCCTCACCGTTCGACCACAACGCCGAGGCGGGTGCAGCGGGTTCGGTCTATGCGATGGACGTCGAGAGCGTGGGCTCGTGGCTCTTCGTGACCGACGCCTCGACCGGTCGGCTGCACTTCTACGAGCCCCCGCCGATCTACATCGTGGACTGACGCCCTGAGTCCCTCTCATCCCTGAGGCTCAGGCGCACAAGCGTGCTAATCTGAGCCTTCATCCCCCGCTACTCCGGCCCTTTCGAAACGCGTCTTGAAGGGCGGCGTGGCGCTCGAGTCGGAGAGACTATGAACCGCCAGCAGAAACGCATGATGAAGAAGGAGGAGGAGCGCAAGAAGGCCGCGCCGCGGCCGGCTCCGAAACCCGCCGGTGCCCCGACCAAACGGGAGCGGACCAAGCCCCGGCAGTTCGGGCGCGAGGTGGTGGCCGAGCTCCGCAAGGTCGCGTGGCCGACGCGCGAGGAGGTCGTGTCCTACTCGCTCGTGGTCCTGGTTGCGTCGATAGTCATCGCGGCCCTCATCTTCGGCATGGACTTCTTATTCACCAAAGCGATCCTGTCCCTATTCGGAATCGAGACTTAAGAGATGGAAACCAACACCGACACCCAGAAGTCCGTCGAGCCGACCGAAGAAGAAGCGACCGAAACGGCGGCGACCGAACAGCCCGACGTCGCCGAGGTCGGCGCCCCGCAGCCGCAGCCGGATGCCTCCGCGCCCGAGGATGTCGCGGCAACGGATGACGACGAAGACGAGGACACCTCCGAGGACACGTCGGAAGACACGAGCGACGACGAAGCCGACGGTGCGGAAGCGGCATCCGAGGCCACCGATGAGGTTGCCGAACCCGCTGCAGAGGCAGACGAGGTCCCCGCGGCGCAGGCCGATGTCACCGCGACGGCCGTAGGGCCCGCCGCAACCGAGGCCGACATCGCCGAAGCTCCGGCAGCCGAGGCACCCGAAGCCGAAGTCCCGACGGCCGAGGCGACCGAGGCACCCGAGACGCCCGAGGCCGAAGCTCAGACCGAAGAGGCTGCGGCCGACGAGGATCGTCCGGAAGAGTTCTACGCCGACGACCAGTCGATCCCGCCGACCGAGCGGCCCGGCGACTGGTACGTGATCCACACCTATGCCGGTTACGAGAACAAGGTGAAGGCCAACCTGCAGTCCCGTATCTCGTCGATGAACGTCGAGGACCGCGTCTTCGAGGTCGTCATCCCGATGGAAGACGTGATGGAGATCAAGCAGGGGAAGAAGCAGGTCGTCCAGAAGAAGGTCTTCCCCGGCTACCTCTTGTGCCGCATGTACCTCGACGACGACTCCTGGTACGTCGTGCGGAACACGCCGGGCGTCACCGGTTTCGTCGGCTCCGGCGCGAAGCCCACGCCTTTGTCCGACAAAGAGGTCGACCGCATCCTGCAGGTCAAGGCGGATCAGAAGAAGCTCAAGCCCCGTCTGGAATTCGAAGAGCAGGAGAGCGTTCGAGTCACTTCGGGACCGTTCGCGAACTTCACCGGTTCGATCTCGGAGATCAACGTCGATCAGTCGAAGCTCAAGGTGCTGGTCAATATCTTCGGACGAGAGACGCCGGTCGAGCTCGGCTTCGACCAGGTCGCCAAGCTTTAGTCGAAGGAGTCAGTCATGCGTTCGCAAGGTGGAGGCGGAGGCCGCCGGAAGGTCGCCTCGATCCTGAAGCTTCAGATCCCCGCGGGCCAGGCCACGCCTGCTCCGCCGGTCGGTCCTGCCCTGGGGCAGGCCGGGATCAACATCATGGAGTTCTGCAAGCAGTACAACGCCGCGACCCAGCAGCAGACCGGCACGATCGTGCCCGTCGAGATCACCGTCTTCGAGGACCGCTCGTTCACGTTCATCACGAAAACGCCCCCCGCGGCCGTGCTCCTGCGCCAGAAGGCCGGCGTCGACAAAGGCTCGAGCGAGCCGAACCGCACCAAGGTCGCGACCGTCACGAAAGACCAGGTGCGCGAGATCGCCGAGATCAAGATGCCGGACCTGAACGCGAACGACGTCGAAGCGGCGATGAAGATCGTGGAAGGTACCGCTCGCAGCATGGGCATCACCGTTCAATAAGTCGCAATAAGTTGAATTACCCCTAGTTCGTGGGAGGTCCGCCACCGAGCCGACCGCTGACCACAAGGAGGAGAAGCATGGGCAAGGCCGGTAAACGCTTCAAAGAGGCGTACTCCGCCGTCGACCGCGATCATCTCTACTCGCCGCGCGAAGCGATCAAGCTCCTCAAGCAGCTCCCCGAAGCGAAGTTCGACGAGACGATCGAACTCTCGATCCGGCTGGGCGTCGATCCCCGCAAGGCCGACCAGATGGTTCGCGGGGCGGTGTCGCTCCCGAAGGGAACCGGTAAGACGATGCGCGTCGCCGTCTTCGCGAAGGGCGAGAACGCGTCGACGGCCGAAGCCGCGGGCGCAGAGGTCGTCGGTGACGACGATCTCGCCGAGCGCATCCAGGGCGGTTTCCTCGACTTCGACGCCGTGATCGCGACCCCCGACATGATGCCGGTGGTCGGCAAGCTCGGCCGCGTGCTCGGCCCTCGCGGTCTCATGCCGAACCCGAAATCCGGCACCGTGACCGACGACGTCGCCAAAGCCGTGAACGACATCAAGGGCGGTCGTGTCGAGTACCGCACCGACAAGGTCGGGAACCTTCATCTGATCATCGGCAAGAAGTCGTTCGGAGAAGCCGATCTGGTCGAGAACTACGCCGCGGTGATCGACGAGGTATACCGCGCCAAGCCGGCGGCGGCGAAAGGTCGCTACCTAAAGAGCGTCACGATGGCTTCGACGATGGGTCCGGGGATCAAGATCGATCCGCAGAAGTCGAAGGACCTCGCCGAAGAGATGGAAGACGCGCTGACCTGATGCAGGACCCCCGCGGCCCGGTGAACCATGCGATCGCCGACGCGGCGGCAACGCTCGGTGTCCTCGCGGACATCGATCGCTTCAAGGTGATCTCTGCGATCGCGCTCGGAGCCGGTGACATCTCCGCGATCGCGGAGAGTTCCGGGATCCCTATGAGGTCCGTCGAGAAGGCGCTGTCGCGTCTCGTCGCCGCGGACCTCATCACCAACGACATCGGCCGTTGGCGGGTTCGTTTCGACGAGTTGCAGCTGCAGGCGCGTGAGGCGGCCGCCGAGCGCGCCGCCGCGGACACCGGCCCGGAGGGTGCCGCCGACGTCGTGCGACGCTTCTTCAAGCATGGCCGGTTGACGTTCATCCCGGCATCGCATTCCAAGCGAGTCGCGGTGCTCGACCACCTCGTCCAGGTCTTCGAGCCGGGTCGCGTCTACCCGGAGGGCGAGTTGAACGAGAGGCTCTCTGCGTTCCATGAGGACTACGCGTCTCTGCGTCGCTACATGGTGGAGGAGGGCCTCCTCGATCGCGCCGATAACAAGTACTGGCGTACGGGAGGGACGTTCGAGGTCGACTGACGCTGTTATCCTGACCCCGTCACCCGAGACCGCCGGCATGCGGCTAGTCCGTTAGAAGCCCGGCGCAGGCGACGAGAGCGAGATCTCCTTTTCGCGACCGTCCATGCTCGGGCGGTCGTTTTTCGTTGTGACAGAGATGAGGAGCAATATGGCCAGACCAGAAAAGACCGCCGCGGTCGCCGAGATCACGGAGCGTTTCAATGCCTCGGACGCGGTGATCCTTACCGAGTACCGCGGCTTGCGCGTCGGCGAGATCGCCGATGTGCGTGGAGCGCTGCGCGATGCCGGCACCGACTACAAGGTCCTGAAGAACACACTCACGCGGATCGCCGTGCGCGAGGTTGGCCTCGAAGAGCTCGTCGCGATGCTCGAAGGACCGACCGCGATCGCGTTCATCAAGGGAGACGCGGTCGAGGCGGCGAAGGCTCTCGACGACGCGGCGAAGAAGTACCCCGTGCTCGTCATCAAGGGCGGCGTCATGCAGGGCAAGGTCATCGACGCCGACCAGGCGCGTGCGCTGGCCAAGCTCGAGTCGCGTGAGGTTCAGCTCGCCAAGATCGTGATGATGGTGAACACGCCGCTGCAGCAGACGGCGAACGTGCTGTCCGCGCTGCTCCGGGACTTCGGCTCGATGCTGGCACAGGTCGTTGCCAAGAAGGAGTCGGGCGAGGTGCCGGGTGGGACCGGCGAAGCCGCACCCACCGCCGAGACGGGCCCTGCTCCGAAGACCGATGCAACGCCGGAGTCGACCGACGCGGGCGATGCAACGCAGGAGTCGACCGAAGGCGGGACCGAGGATGCAACTCCCGAAGCGTCGGCGGAGGAAGCCGCACCAGAAGCGAACGAAGACTCATCCGAAGCGACAGAAGAAGGAAAGGAGTAACCCATGGCGACCCTGTCCCAGGACGACGTACTCGAGGCGATCGGTAGCTGGACGGTTCTCGAACTCTCGGAGTTCGTGAAGGCGTTCGAAGAGAAGTTCGGAGTGACCGCGGCGGCTCCCATGGCCGTTGCCGCAGCCCCCGCCGGTGCCGGTGGCGGCGATGGTGCCGCAGCAGCCGAGGAGAAGGACGAGTTCGACGTCGTCCTCTCGGCGGCCGGCGACAAGAAGATCCAGGTCATCAAGGAGGTCCGCTCGCTCACGAGCCTCGGCCTCAAGGAGGCGAAGGATCTCGTCGACTCGGCACCGAAGCCGGTGCTCGAGAACGTGCCGAAGGAGCAGGCCGAAGAAGCCAAGGCCAAGCTCGAAGGCGCGGGTGCGACCGTCGAACTGAAGTAGAACTCGATCCAGAAACGGAACTGGGGGCGCTCCGGGCGCCCCCTTTTTCGTGTCGCAGAGAGGAGATCGCGATGGAATAGTCCTGACGCGGTCTCCGACATATCCGTCCGATATCCGGCCATATAGGGCCGCTGCACGGACAGATCTGTCCGATCTGCCTGCATAGACCGCAGATAACCTGGACAGATGTCCCAGCGGGTGGGCCTCGACGAGCGTCGCAAGGTGTTTGGCCTTTTCGGCATCCTCGGGTTGGTCGTCGTGGGACTGATGCACCCGGTCGCCGCTCTGTTCGAGCAGCGCGCGGATCCGGATGTCTTGACCGCCGTCCTCTTAGGGGCGCTCGCCGTCGAGATCCCGGCGCTCTCCCTCTTCCTCTTCACCCCATCCCAAGGGAGCAAGATGAGAGCACGGCTGGCGGAGCAGGGCCAGACCAACGAGCCCGCCGTGGTACGGGCCGCGTCCCTCCTCGCTGCCGCTCTAGCGCTGTCGCCGATCGTGGTGGGCATTGTTCTGCTGATCCTCAGTGGGGACCTGTGGCGGCTCTACGCCTTTACGCTGCTGTCGCTCGCGGGAGCTGCCATATACTGGAACCGCCTCGGAACCGTGTTTGAGGGCACTCTGCCCCCCACCGCCCCGAAACCAGGGGGTTGACGGGAATAAAAGTCGGGCTTAGTCTGTTCGATTGCTGTGCCCAGCCCCCACTCCGATCGCAACGCACGGTCGCGCGGCTAAGAACCGCCCTGTGCGTACCGGTGAAGGGGGAAGGTCTTTAAGAGGAAAAAGGGGCCCTCGCTAAGACCCGGATCCGACAAGCCCTCATAGGCAACCACATACAGGAGGCTGAGTGTCTAACGCGCTGCGCGAACGCCGTACTTTTGCCAAGCTTGCCGAAGTCCTCCCGCCCCCGAATCTCATCTCCGTCCAGAAGGAATCATTTGATTGGTTCCTCGACACTGGGCTGGGCGAGACTCTGCGGGACATCTCTCCGGTCGAGGACTTCACCGGGAATCTAGCGCTGCAGTTCCTTTCGCACCGCTTCGAGGACCCGAAGTTCGACGAGGACGAATGCAAAGAGAAGGACATGACCTTCTCCCGTCCGCTCTTCGTCACCGCCGCCTTCATCAACAAGGAGACCGGCGAGATAAAGGAGCAGACGGTCTTCATGGGCGACTTCCCGATGATGACCGAGAAGGGCACGTTCATCATCAACGGCACGGAGCGCGTTGTTGTCTCCCAGCTCGTCCGGAGTCCCGGCGTCTACTTCGACAAGTCGATCGACAAGACGTCGGACAAGGACATCTACGCGTGCAAGATCATCCCCGCACGCGGTGCATGGCTCGAGTTCGAAACCGACAAGAAGGACATGGTCGGCGTTCGTATCGACCGCAAGCGTCGTCAGAACGTAACCGTCCTGCTGAAGGCACTCGGTTACGGCGATGACCAGGCGATCCTCGACATGTTCGACGGTGCCGAGTCGATCGCGGCGACCCTCGAGAAGGATGCGATCCAGACCGAGGAAGACGCGCTGATGGACATCTACCGCAAGCTCCGGCCGGGTGAGCCTCCGACGGTCGAGAGCGCGCGGGCACTGCTCGAGAACCTGTTCTTCAACTCAAAGCGCTACGACCTCGCGCGCGTGGGTCGTTACAAGGTCAACAAGAAGCTCGGCTTCAAGCACGACGAGAAGACGATCCAGGAGTTCGGACCCGTCCTCCGCAAGGAAGACATCGTCGAGACGATCCGCTACCTCGTGAACCTGCACGGTCAGGACCACGCGGACCCGCGCTTCCGTCTCGAGGTCGATCCCGACAAGCACTACGAGACCGACGACATCGATCACTTCGGCAACCGTCGCATCCGTCCCGTCGGCGAGCTGATCCAGAACCAGATCCGCGTCGGGCTCTCTCGTATGGAGCGCGTCGTGCGCGAGCGCATGACGACCCAAGACGTCGAGGCGATCACACCGCAGACGCTGATCAACATCCGTCCGGTCGTTGCCTCGATCAAGGAGTTCTTCGGGTCGAGCCAGCTGAGTCAGTTCATGGACCAGACGAACCCGCTCGCCGG
>JBOGWY010000298.1:0-9658 GCA_050694015.1 Actinomycetota bacterium
ACCAGATCTACACGATGGATCCGGACGGCTCGAACGTCACCCAGGTGACCCACATGGAGGTCGACACGGTCGAACTCAACCTCGCTCCGACGTGGTCGCCGGATGGAGAGCAGATCGCCTTCGAGCACCTCCAGATCTTCCCGGACCCCCCGTCCGGCCAAGCCACCTCTCAGATCTGGCGGATCGACGAGGACGGAACCGGCGAAACCTCCGTCACTAGCAACGGGCTTCTCGCCAACATGACGCCCGAGTGGTCGCCGGACGGGCAGCGCATCCTGTTCAACACGCACTTCGAAGATCCACCCGGCAACTTCAACAACGACATCTTCGCGATCGACCCGGACGGTACCGACCAGATCAACGTCACCAACACCGGCACCGCCTTGTTTTCCGTGGACTGGCAGCCTCTCGTCGTAGAGCCTCCGGGAGACGACGGCAAGATAGCGTTCGTATCGGCGGGGGCCGAGGGGTCGTTCACGGAGGACATCTACACGATGAACCCCGACGGCTCGGAACGGACCAACCTTCTCCCCGGCGGAGTCTCCGAGGAGCTCCCCGAGTACTCACCGGATGGAACCAGGATCGCGTTCTCGCGCTCGGTCGGCTCGCCCAGCGGATGCAACACCGGAAACATATGGGTGATGGATGCCGACGGGTCGAGCGTGACCCAGGTAACGACGAACCCGTTCGGTGTCCACGCGTTCGATCCGACGTGGTCTCCCGACGGGAACCGCATCGCGTTCACGCGCATCGACTGGGACACCGGCACCTGCAACTCCACCTCCGGAGTCGGCATCTGGTCCATGGATGCGGATGGCAGCGGCCAGACGATCCTCACGTCCGACGGCGAGCAGCCTGCGTGGTCGCCAAACGGAGACAAGATCGCGTTCATGAGCGTCCGACCGAACACCGAGGGCAACAGCTACCTCGAGATCTACACCATGAACACCGACGGCTCCGGGGTGACCAAGCTGACGGACACGCCGGAGATCACCGACCCCGAACAGAACGAGAACCCGGCATGGTCGCCGGACGGCTCGATGATCGCGTTCGAGCACATGTTCGGGATCACCGACGCGGGCCCCGAGATCTGGGTCATGGATGCGACCGGCGGCAACGAGACCACGGTCACGGAGAACGGATTCGCTTCGAACATCCATCCGGCGTGGTCACCGGACGGACAACAGATCGCGTTCTCAGGTGCATGTTGCGCCGGTTCCTTTAACGAGATCTACACCATCAACGTCGACGGCACCGAGCAGACGCCGATCACCGACAACGACGTGAACGACTACATGCCGACCTGGGGGCCGACCGCGGCGCCACCGGCGTTCGGCCCGCCGACGTTCATCGACACCGATCCGGTCTCGCCGGCCGACGACAACAACCCCCGCGTCCTCGGAACCGCTCCGGGGGCGAACGAGGTGACCCTCTACACGACGTCCGATTGTTCCGGCGCGGTCACGGCGCAGGGCCCGGCCGCCGACTTCACCTCGACCGGTCTTCCGGTCACCGTCCCCGATAACTCGAGCACCACCTTCCATGCCACCGCCACCGACACCGGCGGCAACACCTCGGAGTGCTCGACCTCGTCGATCACCTACGTCGAGGAATCTGCCCCGCAAGACGTCGTAGTCACGGACTGCGACGATCCGGAGCTAGCGACGCTCACCACCGTCTCGGGCAATCTGATCATTCAGGATGTCGCCGGCTGCGATGCGATCAACTTGGCCAACCTCGTCGATGTCGGCGGTGACCTGATCATCACCGGCAACCTGGACCTCTCGACGATCGATCTCAGCGGGCTCACTTCGGTTGGAGGCGACCTCGTGGTCACCGGCAATCAGACGTCCGGCAACCTCCTTCTCTCGGCACTTGGGGTGACCGGCGGAGCGATCAACATCGCCCAGAACGCGACGTCGGGGGATCTGGATCTAGGGTCGCTGACGGAAGCCGGGGGAGTCATCAACATCGCCGAGAACGCCGTGGGCGGCGTACTCGACCTTGGCTCGCTTGGCGTGTCGGGCAACCTAGTCCTCACCGACAACTCCGCGAGCGTGATCAACCTGGCCCTGCTGGTGACGGTCACCGGCGACCTCGACATCTCGCGCAACACGTCCGGTGACCTCGACCTCTCGTCGCTGACCGATGTGGACGGCGCGGTCAACATCGCCGAGAACACCACGTCCGGCGACCTCGACCTCTCGACGCTGACCGATGTGGACGGCGCGATCAACATCGCGGGCAACGCCTCCACCGGTGACCTCGACCTGTCGGGCCTCGAAGAAGTGGGCGGGGTGATCAACATCGCCGAGAACGCGACGACGGGCGAGCTCGACCTGTCTTCTATCGGGACCGTACAGGCCATGACCCTCAGGGCCAACAGGTCGACGAGCGCGATCCGGGTGGTAACGCTCACGGAGAGCACAGGCGAAGTAACGATCAGCGAGAACGATTCCGCGACGGTCATCGGGATTGGGAATCTAGAAAGCGCCGGCGAAGTAACGATCGACGGCAACGACAGCGCGACCGTCATCCCTCTGGGATCGCTGACAACCGCGGGTGAAGTAACGATCACCGACAACGCCGCTGCCGGCGAGGTCGATCTGACCGGTCTTCTCGGAGCGGGCGACGTGACGATCGACGGCAACGACAGCGCGACCGCCATCCCCCTGGGATCGATGACAAGCGCGGGCGAAGTAACGATCACCGACAACCGCGCTGCCGGCGAGGTCGATCTGAGATCGTTGATTGGGGCGGGCGACGTCACGATCGAAGACAACGGAACCGCCACCGTCACCATGGGCGCCCTGGAGTCGGCCGGCGAGGTTTCGATCGACTCGACGGGCACCGGGACCTTCTCGCTCGGAGACGGCTCTCCCGCCGGCGCTGTCGATCTGGATCTCGAAGGCTACGACGAGGTCGCGGGAGCCACCGGTGACACCAGTAATGCGGTCGAGAACGCCCGCGGTGACGCGACGATGCGGGTGCAGCTACCGGATTCGGCGTTCGACGTCCCCGTCCCGTTCTCGATCACACGCCTAGATCCCGCGGGGCTGACCCCCGAGGAAGGTACCGACGCGAGTGACGACCCTGCCCTTATCGACCCGGTGGCTGCCTACCAGTTCGACTTCGATGTCCCCACGCTCAACGCCGACGCGACGTTGGCGTTCGACATCAACGTCGACGGCCTAGATGCAGCCACTCGCGACGCGCTGCTCGCCGCGCTCGACGCCGGGACCGCGACGATGGCCACACGCGGAGATAACCCGGACGCGACCTATCAGGCGTTCCCTCTCTGCGTGGGGGCCGAGGCCCCGAGTGCGGACGGTTGCGTGCTGGTCGAGCATCTCGACGCGGAAGGCAACCCGACCGAAGGCACGCCGACGACGGTCCGTTTCTCCGGCGTGGTCGGGCACTTCTCGGCATGGGCCGTGGCGATCGTCGAGCCCATCGAGGACCCGGATCCGGAGCCGACACCGACCCCCACCCCCACCGACGACCCCACGCCCGGTCCCGACCCGACGACTCCAGGGCCCACCCCGACAACTCCTCCGCCTGACGTCACCCCGCCGACGATCTCGGTGCCGGACGACTTCGCCGTGAATGCCACCGGTCCCGAAGGAGCCGTCGTGACGTTCGAGGCGACCGCGCACGACGACGTCGATGGAACCAGTCCCGCCGACTGCGACCCGGCGTCGGGTGCAACGTTCCCGGTCGGTGCGGGCGGGCTGAAGAACCACGTCACCACGGTGACGTGCACCAAGACCGACGCCGCCGGCAATGTCGCGACGCCGGTCACCTTCGAGGTCACGGTTCGGGGCGCGCGCGATCAGCTGACGTTCTTGAGGCAGCGGGTCATGAACTCGTCCCTGAACGAGCGAAGGCGTGCGGAGCTCTCGAGGATCCTCAGACATGCAAACGCCAACCTGCGCAAGAAGCCCCCCAGGGTCGCTCAGGCTTGCGACCTCCTCGACGAGTTCATCGTCCGTGTCGACGAGACGGCAGCCTTGGGACCCCTCAGGGCCGCGGCGTGGACACGAAGAGCCGAGAGGATCCAGGCAGTGATCGGCTGCTGACCCCCGCCCGATACGGGTAGCGGTCTCGGTTTTTCTGGGTGCCCGATAAATCCCACTTGCCCCATTCGCCCGTACCTTTCGTAGGTGAGAACGGGGCCAATCGGGAGGTGGCGAATGCGCATGGGCACGAGAACGGGCTTGAAGGCGACATTTCTGACGGGGATCGCGTTGCTGGCGTTGGCCATGGCTGCGACTGCGGTGGCCGGTGGGCGCCCACTAGTCACCGACATGTCGGGGGCCGAAGAGGTACCGGCGGGCGTCGGTGATCCGGACGGGACCGGGACCGCGTCGCTCACGCTGAATGCCGGTGACGAGGACGCTTGTTACGAGCTCACGTGGGAGAACATCGACGGGACCATGCAGCGCGCGCACATCCACGAGGCGGCGGCCGGCGTCAACGGACCCATCATCGTCAGCCTGTTCGAAAACGAGAGCTTTCCCGGCACGGGAGCCGCGTCGGGTTGCGATCTCGGGGATGCAACGCGCGAAGAGATCCGACGGATCCTCAACGATCCGGAGGACTTCTACGTCAACGTCCACGACACGGTGCGCCCCGGCGGCGCCATCAGGGGGCAGCTCGAACGCTAGGTGCATCTAGCGATCTGGTTGATTTCCGTTTCGCCGGGTAGACCATTCTGGGTTTCCCGATTTCTTCGATCGGACGAAGGGAACCAAGCGGGAGGGAGGCGATGGGCACGAGGACAAAGGCGCTGGCGGTCGCAGCGGTGGCAGGGATCCTGATCTCGGCGACGGCATGGGCCGGCGAGAAACCACAGGTGATCGATCTCCCGGACGGCTTCCAGCCCGAAGGCATCGAGACTGCCGGGACCACGTTCTATGCCGGCTCGATCCCGACCGGAGCGATCTTCCAAGGCGATCTCGGTACCGGCGAGGGCGACGTGTTCATCCCGGCCCGGGACGGGCGCAGCGCGATCGGTCTTGCGCTCGGACACGGCCTCCTATTCGTCGCCGGCGGTACGACCGGAGACGCTTACGTGTACGACGCCCGCACCGGAGAGCCCGTGGACGTCTTCCGACTCGCGACCCGGGAGAGCTTCGTCAACGATGTGGTCGCCACGTCGGAAGCCGCCTACTTCACCGATTCCGTCAACCAGGTGCTGTACAAGGTGCCGATCACCGGAGGCGGTGAGCTCGGCAGCCCCGACACGATCCCGCTGACCGGCGACCTCGAATACTCAGATGGCTTCAACGCGAACGGCATCGATGCCACCTCCGACGGGGACACTCTCGTGATCGTGCAGAGCAACAAGGGTTTGCTCTTCACCGCCGATCCCGACACAGGAGCCACACAGAGCATCGACCTCGGGGGCGAAACCGTCACCAACGGCGACGGGATCGTGCTCGAGCCGGACGACGATCTGTGGGTTCTGCGGAACGGTAACAACCTCCTCGTCCTCATCGACCTCGCGCGCGATCTCGGCTCCGGGGAAGTGGCGGGGGAGTTCACACACGACACCTTCGACGTTCCGACCACGCTGGCGCGATCGGGCGACCGCCTTGCGATCGTCAACTCACGTTTCGGGACGACGGACTCGCAGCCGGCCGACTACTGGATCACGCAGATAAGGCGTCCGAAGAAAAACTAGCGCCTGGGCGGCCCCAGAATCGGTATCGAGCGAACCTTTCGGACGCGCGCGGTGTCTTAACCAGTAACGGACTACTGGGGAGGCACCTGTGAAACGCATACACGCGGTCCTGTTGCTCCTGGCCCTAGCCGCTCTGGCCGCCTGCGGTAAGGCCATCGGAACGCCTCGCGCGGACGACACGCTGTTCCTGAGGTCGCCACGCGGCATCGCGGTGATCGAAACGGGCGCGGCGGCCCCGAGCTTCAAGCAGTACGGCGCGGTGCCGTCCGGTAGCTGGGGAACGGTCGTCCGGACCGACGCGCAGGTCAGCTCGACCCGCGTCATCGGGACGGATCCCACGACCGGCACCGACGTGTGGGCGGATGTCGTTCCCGGGCACTGGCGTCCCAAGGTCGTGTCGCAGGACGGCACCCTCGCGGCCCTCGGCCCGGATCCCGAACGCTTCCACACTCGGGGGAGAGCTCGGACGTCGCTGTTGATCGCGGGTGACGGATCCGAGGCGCGCCGCTTTGACCTGCGCGGCAACTACGAGCCCGAGGCGTTCTCGACCGCTCACGACAGCCTGTTCGTCGTCAAGTACATCCCCGCGCTCAAGCCGAAGATGTATCAGGTGCGACGACTCAATCTCCGCAACGGCCGCGTGCTGCCGGTGTACACCCCGCACAAGGAGTTGCAGGAGACGATGGGTGGGACCGCGCGCATCCAAGCGGCGAGCCCCGACGGTAACCGTCTCTACACGCTCTACACCGTCGGCGGCGCGGGGGACAGCCGGTACGCGTTCATCCACGTGCTCGCCCTGGACGAAGAATGGGCGCATTGCATCGATCTGCCCGACGGGTTCGCGGACCAGGCCGATACCGCGACCGCTCTGACGGTGTCGCCCGACAACGAGCGGCTCTACATCGCGAACAGCTACACCGGCGCACTGGCGGCGATCGACACGACGACGATGCAGGTCGTTGCGGAAGACCGTTCCAGTTTCGCCTCGGGCGAGAGCACTCACGTCGTTGCGGACGCGGACACGGTCTACGTCGGGACGGGTTACCACGTCACCGCCTTCGATGCCGTCACCCTTCACTCCGAGGACGAGTGGACGACGGATGAGGAAGTCACCGGGATGCAGGTTTCCGAGAGCGGCGCCGATCTCTACGTCGGGTTGTGGACCAAGGTGCAACGCATCTACCTCGCGACCGGAAAGAAGCTCGAAGAGATCGATCCTCCGGGCATCAAGCGGATCCAGACCTTCGGGCCGGTCACCGAGTTCGAAGAGGAACCGGTCTTGAAGTGCGCCTGTTGAGCTCTTGAAACCCCTTCCGCTCGACCCCCACTCAGCTCAGGATTGGAGGTCTCCAGGAGCCGAGCGGAGGAGGCAGGGATGAAACGATTCGTGGTGGTGGCATGCGTGGCCGGGCTGGTTACGTCGATGGTGGCTTTCGAGGGCACGGCGCTCGCGGGAAGGGTCCGGACCCACCTGACATTGCAGATCGCCGACGACTCGGTCGGCGTGAACCAGACGATCGTCCTCACAGGCGACCTACACAGCAACCGCCGAGCGTGCTACGCGAGCAAATCCGTGAAGTTATTCATCGACGGTGGCTTGTACGGCAGCACGGTGACGAACGAGAACGGCGGATACCGTTTCGAGGTCTCCGGGCCCCACCCGCGCGGGGAGCACATGTTCCAGACCAAGCGCAAGAAGACAAGGCGCTGCAGAGGCTCGAGTTCCAACGTCGTACGAGCGCAGGTGGGCGGGTAGCACCGGCATAGAAGCACCCCCGGTAGCGTTCCGGGGGACGTGGACGAACCCGGTTTCCTAGAAGAGGACTACGACGAACCACGGCGCAAGCGCTGGCCGGTACTCGTGGCGATCGTTGTCGTCCTTGCTCTGCTCCTCACCTACGGCGCCAGCGAGTTGCTGAGCACTGAGGTCCTGCCGCGGGTACAGACCGGCGGCTCGGCCGACTCCTTCGAGTTCCTCCAGATCGAACCGACCACCGGGGATCCGGTCCGCTACAACCCGTGCCGAGAGATCCACTACGTGATCAACCCGCGCCTTGCGCACGAGGGCGGGGTCGCCGACGTCCGGCGCGGCTTCGAGACGATCGGCGACGCCGCGGGGCTGACGTTCGTCTACGACGGGCCTACCGACGAAGACGTGCGCTTCGAGCGGCCCGCATACCAACCGGATCGTTACGGACGCGATTGGGCCCCGATCCTCGTGGGGTGGGTGCCCGAGGAACAGATGTCGCCCCGGGATCCCCATCCCGCCGGCTCGGGCGGAAGCGTCGCCGTCGAAAACGCCCGCGGCCGTCCCGTGTATGTCACCGGTGTCATCACCTTGAACGCGGAGGCGAGGCTCCTTCCGGGGTACGACGTCGGCGCGACGTGGGGAGACCTCGTTCTCCATGAACTCGGCCACGTCGTTGGGCTCGCTCACGTCGACGACGACGGGCAGATCATGTTCGAGTCGATCCAGCGTGGTCCCGGCGAGTTCGGTCGCGGCGACCTCACCGGACTGCGCCGTCTCGGCCGCGAGGCAGGCTGCATAGCGGAGCCTCGACCGGAGCGCGACGCGCCGACGCGATAGTGAAAATCCCTTCCTTTTCGGTACGCGCCGGTGCAAGATGGGCCATCCGTAGGAGAGGGGAACCCTAGAACGATGCCGTCCACGAGCAAGGTCCTGATCGCGTGCGTCGTCACGCTGATGGCTACCCTCATGATCGGCGTCGCACCGACGTCCGCGCAGACGCCGACGCCGACGCCCACGCCGTCCGGGACGAGTACGCCAACCCCTGTTCCGACGACCGAGCCCACTCCCACGCCGACCGAGCCGGCCGGTGCGGTCACGCTACGCGCGTCGCGCAACCGGATCACGTTCGGACAGGCGGTGACGCTCAGCGGTTCGATCGATCACGCGGTGGGCGGAGAGACCATCGAGATCATCGATCAGGACGGCAGGACCCGTGCCACGACCACGACTGATAACCGCGGCCGCTTCTCGGTGAGGCTTCGGCCGCGCGTGAACTCGCTCCTGCGAGCGCGCTGGCTCGTCGCGGTGAGCCCCTCGGAGCCGGTCAGGGTCAAGCCCATCGTGACGGCGTCGCTAAGCAGCGTCTATCTCTTCGGAAAGAGCAAGGTCACGGGGCGAGTCCGGCCGATGCATCGCGGCGATCGCATCAAGGTGAACCTGGTGCGCAACGGCAAGACGACGATTAGTAAGCGCGTCCGGCTGAACCGGCGGTCGAAGTTCTCTACCAAGTTCACTATCTGGAAACCGGGAACCTACAAGGTTCGTGCGATGTTCGACAACGACCAGCACGTTCCCGGATTCGCCAACACTTCACGGCGCACGCCCTCGACACCTTCACTGAGCAATGGCTCGAACAGCGTGTACGTGAAGAATCTCGAGAAGCGACTGGATCAGCTCGGCTACCACATCACCGGCATCAACACGCATTACGACCACCGCACCTCCGACGCCATGATCGCGTTCAACAAGGTGCAGGGGCGTTCTCGGGTCGGTTACGTCACTTCGTCGACCTGGTACGCGCTCGCCGAGCCGAAGCGGCCGCGGCCCGTGTCGAAGTCCCCGGGGTTCCACGTGGAGGTCGATCAGAGCAAGCAGGTCCTCTACATGGTGCGCAACGGCAAGGTACGCAAGATCCTGCACGTCTCTACCGGCGCAGGCGGCGCGACCCGCAACGGCGTGTACCACTTCTTCCGCGAGGTCAACGGGTACAGCGGCGGAGGCCTCTACTACCCGACGTATTTCGACGGCCTCCGAGCGATCCACGGGTGGCCCTCGGTCCCGACCTACAACGCGAGCCACGGGTGCGTGCGCGTGCCGATGTGGGCGGCCAAGTGGGCCTTCGACACCGTCGAGCTCGGACACGAGATCCGCGTCTACGGCACGCCGTAGGTGAACCGCTAAGGCTGTTTCAGATCCCGCTCGGTTTGCGCGGCCTTCCTGGC
>JBOGWY010000299.1:0-3477 GCA_050694015.1 Actinomycetota bacterium
AACATCCCCGTTCTGCTGCCGGACGTGAACTCGTCGGACAAGGACTTCACGCCGGTGGGCGACTCGATCCGCTTCGGGCTGTCGGCCGTCCGCGGAGTGGGGGAGGCCGTCGTCGAGAAGATCGTCGAGGCGCGGCGCACGCACGGCGCGTTCGAGTCCTTCCACGACTTCTGCCGCAAGGTCGACTTCACGTGCCTGAACAAAAAGACGGTCGAGTCGTTGATCTGGGCGGGCGCGTTCGAGTCGCTGGGCCACACGCGCAAGGGCTTGATTGAGACCTTCGAGGGCATCTGCGGCGAGATCCGCGCGACGCGCGAGCAAGAGGCGATCGGTCAGTTCGATCTCTTCTCGAGCCCGGGCGACGTCGACGGCGCACCGAGCAAGAACGACGTCGCCATCCCGCTGGACGAGTATCCGAAGGAGATGTTGCTCGCGAAGGAGAAGGAGGCGCTGGGCCTCTACGTCTCCGACCATCCTCTGCTCGGCGTCGAGGGTCTGCTCGCCCGCATGTGCGACTGTCCGATCTCGTCGCTCGCGTCGAAACCCGCGGGCGACATCGTCGCGATCGGGGGCCTCGTCTCCTCGATCACGAAGAAGGTCACGAAGCGTGGCGACCTGATGCTCCTCATGGACGTCGAGGATCTGTCCGGCGCGGCCGTCGAAGTGGTCGTCTTCGCGCGTACCTATCAGCAGTTCGCCGCGATCCTGCGTCCCGACGCGATCCTCGTGATCAAGGGCCGCGTGGACCGCGACGCGCGTGACGACAGCGTCAAGATGATGGCGATGGAGATCCACGAGCCGAACCTCGGGGTCGAGCGTCCCCTCGAGATCAAGCTGGCCGTCGATTCGTGCACGCCGCAGACCGTCGAGACGCTGAAGGACGTGCTCTCGAACCACCCAGGTACCACCCAGGTCTTTCTCCATCTGGCCAAGGGCGACACGACGACGGTCCTCCGGCTCGGCTCCGAGTTCTCGGTCGACACGACGAACGGGCTGCACGCCGAACTGAAATCTGTCCTGGGCCCCCGCGCATTGATCAGCGCGTAGTACGCCGCTTCGCCCCGTTAAGGGGACGATCCGCTCAAATCGCCCAACGGCATTGTGGTGAGCGGCATCGTCCGTAACGATTCCGGAACGGGCAGCTGCGAATCTGAGGCCGGATGGGATCGAACGAAGCGCGTGTGACGAAGGCGCGAGCGCGGAAGGCGCTCGCGATTTTCGTGCTGTCCATGGGCGTCACCGCAGTCGCGGCGTGGTTCCACGTGACGGACGGCGCGTGGGTTCTCGGCGAGTGGGGGTTGCCCGGCTTCGAGGGCATGGTGGCGGTGACCTTCGGCGTCATGGGATTCGTGATCGCGCGCCGGACCTCCAACCCGACCGGCTTCATCTTCACCCTGCTGGGGGTCGGTTCCGCGATCCAATACCTGACCGAGGCGTACTCGGACGCCGCGCTGAACCCAGCCTCTCCGTTACCGGGGGTGAACACGACTGCGTGGATCGCGGAGTGGATCTGGGTGCCTCTGGTCGGCGTGGTGGGGCTACTGCTGCTGGTGTTCCCCGACGACCGGATCGGATCCCGACCGGGCCGGGTGATCCTGCGTATAGGCGTGGTTGCCGCGTTCGCGACCTTCGTGGCGTCGGCCTTCATGGCCCCGGAGATCCGTACGTGGGGAGTCGATAACCCCTACGCGATCAACTCCGAAGAGGGGTTGTACGACGTGACTTTCAACCTGTCGGTGATGATCTTCATGCTGAGCTTGCTCGCGGCCGCGGTCAGGCTGGCCGCGAGGTTGCGGCGCGCGACGGGCGTCCGTAAGCAGCAGTTGAAGTGGTTCGCGTATGCCGCGCTTTTCGCAAGCATCGGCCTCGTGTTCGGCGCCATCCCGGCAACATCTGCGGTCGGTAGTGGGTTCGCCGTGCTGGGACTGATCGGGATATCGATCGCGTCCGCCATCGCGATCCTGAAATACCGCCTGTACGACATCGACCTCGTTATCAATCGGACGCTCGTCTACGGTGCGTTAACCGCGGTTCTAGCCGTTCTCTACGTAGTGCTCGTCTTCGGTTTCCAGGCGCTGCTGTCACCCTTCACCGCAGATTCTGATCTCGCGATCGCCGGATCGACGCTGGCGGTGGCTGCACTCTTCCGGCCGGTACGAGCGAGAGTCCAGGATTTCATCGACCGCCGTTTCTACCGGAGCAAATTCGACGCCGAACGGACGCTCGATGCGTTCACGAGGCAGGTCCGGGACCAAGTCGACATCGACGCTCTCTCGGAACAGCTCACGAAGGTCGTGTCCGAGACCATGCAACCCGCGCATGTGTCCTTGTGGCTGCGCGATGCCGAAGCACAACCGTGACCCTGCCGCTCTCGTTAAGGTTGGAGCGCCCCCACGCGCTTATCAGCGCGTAGGACGGGGCAATATCCCCGCATGATCGAAGTGGCTGCCTCGGAGACGATCGACGCTCCTGTCGACGAGGTCTTCAACAAGATGTCGCGGCTCGAGACCCTGCCGCAGTGGCTCGTCGGGTGCGAGAAGGCGTGGGCGATCTCCGAGGATCCGTATCGCGTCGGCGGCGAGGTCGCGCATATCGACCAGGTCATGGGACAGAGATTCGAAGCCCGCTACTTAGTGCGCGAGTGGGAGCCGAACGAGAAACTGCTGTTCGAGACCATCTCGGGCGGACCGTTCGAAGGTTCGAGCGATCTGTCGTTCTTCGAGAAGGGCGAAACCACCAGAGTGGAGATCTGCATCCGGGGCCGCCTCAAGGGTGCGCTCAGATTGGGGGATTGGGCGGCGAACCGGGTCGCGCAGACGCAATTGAACGACTCCGTTCGGACCGCCAAGGACCTGATCGAGAGCGGCCGCCTCTAGGCCTGGGCCCGGGAGTGCGATAGGACTGCGCCAGTGCCCTGCTACCGCTGCGACAAGATCCAGGTGGATCCACAACCCGGCCGACCGGACATCCGGCCGTGGGCGCGCGGGGTGATGGGCGGCCACCAGATCCTGATCTGCCCGGAGTGCCAGGACGAAGACCCGGCGTGGACGTCCCGGCTCGACACCTGCCCCGCCTGCAAGAGCACGCGTGTATCGATCGTGATGGGCTCGCTGGTGTGCCGCGCGTGCGGTCGGGACACGCCCTTGTAGGGCATTTACAGTCATCGGATGCTCGAACTGATAGACGGCCGCGACCTCACGGGACCGGTCCACATCCAGCGCCCGCAACCCGTCTCACGAGGCGAGGACCCCTCGGCCGACGTGCGCGCGATCGTCGACGACGTACGCCTGAACGGCGATAGCGCGCTGTTGACGTACACCGAGCGTTTCGATGGAGCGCGCCTCGACGCGAGCTCGCTGCGAGTCGACCCGGATGTGATCGCGCAGGCGAGGAACCTCGTGCGGCCCGAGCTCCTCGACGCACTCGAGGTGATGCGCGAGCGTCTGCGTCGCACGTGCGAGCGGCAGAAGCAAGAGA
>JBOGWY010000300.1:0-2879 GCA_050694015.1 Actinomycetota bacterium
GAAGGCGCATGGCGCGTCGCTCTCATCGCCGCCGTCGCACTGCTCGAGCTCGCCGAGATCGCGCTGTGGCTCAGGTGGAGGAAGGTGCGCTCGTCGACCGGTGTCGAGGCGATGGTCGGGATGCACGGCGTCGCGTTGTCCGATTGCCGCCCCGACGGACAGGTGAGAGTGAAGGGTCAGATCTGGAAGGCGCGCTGTGCCGAGGGCGTTGGCGCCGGTGAGGCCGTGAGCGTCGTCGCCGTCGACGGTCTGCGCCTCGACGTTGCGCCTAGATAATGGGCCGCGGGGCCCCTAGCTCATCTGGCAGAGCTCCGGACTTTTAATCCGGCGGGCAGGGTTCGAGTCCCTGGGGGCCCACCGAATCGTGTCGTGTTCCGGGTTAGAGGAGTGGCGGATCGCCGAGCAGATCGTCGACCGTCTCGGTCGTTTCGTCGACGACCTCATCGATCACGTCGGTCGTCTCGTCCACGACTTCGTCGACCGGCTCGGTGACGGGCCCGGTGCCGCCCCCCGTTGTTTCATCGACGACATCGGTCGTGTCGTCGATGGTGCTGTCGACCGCATCCGTTGCTCCGCCGGTGGCACCGCCGGGATCGTCACCCTTGGTTTCACCCGCCCCCGGGTCTTGGGAGCCGGGGTCTTGGGATCCGGCTTCGGTGTCGCCGGCGGCCGAGTCACCCGTTGGCACGCCCCCGATCACGTTCGTTCCGCCGCCCGCCGAGCCGGGGCCGGTGTCCGACGTGTCCCCGCTGCCGCTGCCCCCGGCGGACCCCGGGCCGAGCGCGTCCGAGAGACCTGCCGTACCGGTCGCTCCGCCCAGGCCGATGCCGGAGGTTGAGCCGGAGAGATCCGCGTCGCCCGCGCCGTCGTCCGAGCGAACCGTTGCGTCATCGCTCCCTGCGGACTCGGCCGCCTCCCCAGACGGAACGCTCTGCGCGGGGGAACCGCGACCGAACGAATCGGCGACTGATTCGGGGACGATCGTTACCGGCGCGTGAGCGATGCCGACGGCCACGATCGCCGCCGCGGCGCCCTGCACCACACCCGTGGGTACGGAGCGACCGAGCGACCCGAGGAGGCGTTGCGGGATCGTCGTGACCGATACGCGCCACTCGAAGGATCCCCGACCGGAGTAATAGGTAACGAACGCGTCGACCGCGGCCCGATCCAACTGGGCGCCGGCCTCCTTCTTCAGGATCGAGAGCGCCTTCTTGTGGTTCGACGCCTTCCTATAGGAGCGCGTCGAACAGATCGCGTCGAAGGTATCGGCAACCGCGATGATCCTGGCCCCCAGCGGGATGTCGTCGCCGCTCAAGCGATCCGGATACCCGCGGCCGTCCATGCGCTCGTGGTGGTGACGGACCATCGCAGTGATCTCCGGACTGCCGAGGCGCTCGACCATCTCGGCCCCCATGGCTGCGTGCTGTTTCATGGCGTCGAACTCGGCGTCGGTGAGAGCTCCGGTCTTGCGAAGGACCTCGAGCGGGACGTGCACCTTGCCGACGTCGTGAAGCGACGCCGCAACCCGAACGTTCTCCACCATCGAAGGACTCAGGGCCAGTTCCCGCGCGATCGCGTTCGAATAGCGCGTGACGCGTGTGGTGTGGCCGTGCGTGTATGGATCGCGCAACTCGAGAGTTCGGGCGAGATCGCGTAGGAGCCGGCCTTGCTCCTCCGGCGACAGGTGCAGGTCCTGCGACCAACCCCGTCCATCAAGTCCCAGCAACTCGGACGCGCGAGCGAGACGCGCATCGCTGAGACGGCGGCGAACCCATCCCCAGACCATCAATTCGCCGAACACAGTGTCCTGCGACGCGGCGAACGAGCTCCACCACCGCGCTCCCAGAACCGAAACCGCCAGCGAGAGGACGACGCCGATCGCGAGGGAGACGAGGACCGAGTGCAGCCCCGTGACAACTTCGAAAGCGCGGGCACCGAGGACGGGAAGTATCGTCACTGCGGAGGTCGCGAGAACGACGAGCAAGCCATGTCGCCACGCAAAGGAGCGCGCGCGTTCCGTCGTTCGGACCGGGATGTCGCGTGCAGCGCTGACCACGCATCTACGTAACGACCCAGGGAAATATCGCGAAATCGGGAGTTGTGCCTACGTATGCACAGCACCTCGACCGTTCGGCGACCGCAGCCGCACCGCTTTTCCGGACGAAAGCCGCAACCCCGACTCCATCCCGCCGAGTGGCAGATCAGTCGCGTGAGACGCGACTCAGTTACCACTCGGCACTTGGTGGTCTCCGGTCGCGCCGTCGATCAGTTCTCGCACGATGTCGATGTGTCCGGCATGACGGGCGGTCTCCTCGACCATGTGCACCAACACCCACCGCAGCGACACAGTCTCGCCCGACCACGCGGTTCCGGTCGTGTCACAGTCGAGCTCATCGATCACCCGGTCGGAATCGGCTCGCGCGCGTGCGTAGTAATCGACGATCGCGGCCGTCGTCTCGCCGGGGGCGGCGCGCATGTCGGCATCGGGATCGGCCTCGTCGAACGGGACCGCGTGGCTCTCGCGGCCGAAGGTCTGGCAGAACCACGTGTATTCGACGCTCGCTAGATGCTTCACCAACCCGATGATGTTCGTGCCCGAGGGCGTCATCGGGCGCCTGAGTTGGTCGTCGTCGAGACCCTCGAGCTTCCAGAGCACGGCGTTCCGATGTCGCTTTAGGCTGAAATGCAGGGTTTCCTTCTCGTCGCCCGTGAGGGGGCCGGGTCGCGTCATGCGCGCAGCCTAGTCGTTGGTCGCGCGACCCCGAGGCGACTCAGGGTCGTCCCTTAAGGGAAAGAACCGTGCAACCTGTATCAGACGAAGACGTCTAACGAGAGATGACCAACATCGACCAGACCACCGATCCCATGGTGAGGCGAGT
>JBOGWY010000301.1:0-2947 GCA_050694015.1 Actinomycetota bacterium
AATATACCCTAGGGGGGTATGGTAGTCAACGAGGAGGTGCGACGATGACCACGATGCACGACCAGATGACCCACGAGCACGATACGCACGAGGACCACGAACACCACGGGCACGAGGCCCCGGGCCACGAGATGCACGACGCCCACGAGGACCACGGCGATCACGGCGGGCACCACGACCACAGCCACCACGACCCGGCCCAGTTCCGCGACCGCTTCTGGGTGACGCTGGCCCTCACCGTCCCGGTCGTCTTCTTCAGCCAGATGTTCCAGGACCTCCTCGGCTACTCCGCGCCGAGTTTCACCGGCAGCACGCTTATCCCTCCGCTCCTCGGCACGGTCATCTTCGTTTACGGCGGCTGGCCGTTCATCACCGGCGCGATCCAGGAGGCGCGCTCACGCCAGCCCGCGATGATGCTGTTGATCGGCCTTGCCATAACGGTTGCATTCGGTGCGAGCCTCGCCACCGAGTTCGGCGCCTTCGAACTCGACTTCTGGTGGGAACTCGCGGCACTGATAGCGATCATGCTGCTCGGCCACTGGCAGGAGATGAAGGCGATCGGGCAAGCCTCGGGCGCGCTCGCGGCGCTCGCCGAGCTCCTCCCCGACGATGCCGAGCGCATCACCGACGGTGGCGTGGAGACGGTGTCGATCTCGGACCTGGGTGTCGGCGACGTCGTGCTCGTGCGATCGGGGACTCGCATCCCGGCCGACGGTCGCGTCGTCGAGGGCACCGCCGCGGTGGACGAGTCGATGCTCACAGGCGAGTCCCGGCCGGTCACGAAGGAGGCCGGGGACGACGTCACCGCAGGCACGGTGACAACGGACTCGGCGATCCGGGTCGAGGTCGGGGCCGTCGGTGAGGACACGGCACTCGCCGGCATCCAGCGACTGGTCCAGGAAGCGCAAAGCTCGAGCTCTCGCGCGCAGGCGCTCGCCGATCGTGCGGCCGCGTTCCTCTTCTACGTCGCGACAGCCTCCGGGATCATCACCTACATCGCGTGGTCGATCTTCGGGGAGTCGCGTAGCGCGGTTGAACGTACTGTGACCGTCCTCGTGATCGCGTGCCCCCATGCACTCGGACTGGCGATCCCCCTCGTCATCTCGATCTCAACCGCGCTCTCCGCACGCAACGGCATCCTCGTGAAGGACCGACTCGCGCTCGAGAAGATGCGCAACGTCGACGTCGTCCTGTTCGACAAGACCGGAACGCTGACCGCCGCGCAGCACGCCGTCACCGGTGTTTCCGCCGCGGGCAACGACAACATCCTCGTGCTCGCGGGTGCGGTCGAGTCGGACAGCGAACACCCACTGGCGCGGGCCATCGTCGCGGCGGCAAAAGAGAAGGGTGAGATCCCGCGCGCCACGGAGTTCCGGTCGATGACGGCGCGCGGCGTCGAGGCCCTTGTCGAGGGACGAACACTCGCGGTCGGCGGCCCGAAGCTGCTCGACGAGCTCGGCGCCACGCTGCCGGGCTCGTTGGAGGACGAGGTCGCGTCGTGGAAGGACCGCGGCGCCGCCGTCCTCTACCTGGTCGAAAACGGAAACGTCCTCGGTGCGTTCGCGCTCGAGGACCGCGTACGCGACGAATCCCACGAGGCGGTCGATTCGCTGCACGCCATGGGCGTGAAGGTGGCGATGATCACCGGTGACGCGCACCAGGTCGCCGCATCCGTGGCGAAGGAACTCGGTATCGACGAGTTCTTCGCTGAGGTCCTCCCCGAAGACAAGGATTCCAAGGTGGCGGAGCTCCAGCAGCGCGGCCACCGCGTGGCGATGGTGGGCGACGGCGTCAACGACGCCCCGGCCCTCGCGCGCGCCGACGTGGGGATAGCGATAGGCGCGGGAACCGACGTCGCGATCGAGTCTGCGGGCGTGATCCTCGCGTCCGACGACCCCCGTTCGGTCGTCGGTGTGATCCGTCTCTCGAAGGCGTCGTACCGAAAGATGGTCCAGAACCTCGTCTGGGCGACGGGCTACAACGCATTCGCGATCCCGCTGGCCGCGGGGGTCCTCGCGTGGGCCGGGCTCACCCTGTCCCCCGCCGTCGGGGCGATCCTGATGTCACTCTCGACGATCATCGTCGCCGCCAACGCGCAACTGTTGCGTCGCGTCGACCTGAAGGCGACCTAGAGCCGCCTGGATTACGCTGGAACTTCGAAACCCACACCGAGATCACAACGTAGTGAGGTGGCGAGATGACCGGCCCGACCGCGATCCTGCAACCGCCCGATCCCTTCAACGAACCGGTACGCAACTACCCACCCGGCTCCCCCGAACGCCACAGCCTCAAGCGGCGTCTCGAGGAACTGTCGGGCGAGCGCATCGACATCCCGATGGTCATCGGTGCCAGAGATGTGACATCGGGTGACATCTACGAGACGGTGATGCCGCACAACACGAAGCACGTGCTCGGGGACGTGCATCAGAGCACCGCGGAGCACCTCCACCAGGCCGTGGATGCTGCCCGCGACGCACACCGCGACTGGGCGGCGCTGCCGTGGACCGAAAGGGCCGCGATCTTCCTGCGCGCCGCCGAGCTCCTCGCCGGGCCGTGGCGAGACACGATCAATGCCGCGACGATGCTCGGTCAGTCCAAGACCGTGCATCAAGCCGAGATCGACGCCGCCTGCGAGTTGATCGACTTCTGGCGTTTCAACGTCCACTACGCGGCCAAGATCTACGCCGAGCAACCCATCTCGGCCCCCGGTATGTGGAACCAGCTCGACTACCGCCCGCTCGAGGGATTCGTGTTCGCGGTCTCGCCCTTCAACTTCACCTCGATCGCCGGCAACCTGCCGACCGCGCCCGCGCTGATGGGGAACACGGTCGTCTGGAAGCCGGCGTCCAGCGCGATGTTGAGCGGCTACTACATCCTGCGGCTGCTCGAGGCGGCCGGCTTGCCGCCAGGCGTGATCAATCTTGTGCCGGGCGACGCCGTGCAGATC
>JBOGWY010000302.1:0-5385 GCA_050694015.1 Actinomycetota bacterium
CCTCTGTAGCGGCCCGAACGGCCCTGTCTGCGCGGCTTCTTCTTCGCGACGCTCGTCGCGTAGTCGCAACCGAAAGGAGCTGGAGATGACAGCGATCAAAGAGGCGGCCGAGGAGTTCCTCTCGCACGATCGCATCGCGGTGACCGGCGTCTCGAGGACGCCCGGCGCACACGGGAGCAACGCCGTCTACCAACGCCTGCGGGACCGGGGCTACCAGGTCTTCGCCGTGAATCCCAACGCCGAGACGATCGACGGTGAGCCTTGCTACCCAGATCTCAGGTCGATCCCGGGCGGCGTCGAAGCCGTCGTCATCGGCACCAGCCCGAAACGCGCCCCGGACACGATGCACGAGTGTGTCGACCTCGGGATCGATCACGTGTGGATGCACCGGGGGCCGGGCGGGGGCAGCGTGTCGGACGAGGCCACCATCTACGGACGGGAGCACGGCGTCGAAGTGATCGACGGAGGATGCCCGTGCATGTTCGGAGCAAAGGCGGACACCGGGCACAAGGTGATGAAGGCGCTCCTAACGCTTACGGGCAACGTCCCGCGCCGCGTCTGATCGATAGGCGCCCTGGGCGCCACAACGCTACGTAGATCTACCGATTCCAGCGTAGGAAAGGTCGTGGTTGGGTGGAGGAGTACACCTTCGCGGGGAGCGGCATGAACGTACTGGTTATCGAAGACTCAGAGGACATGCGTTTCCTGATGTCCGAGATCCTGCCGACGACCGCCCCGATAGGGCAGCTCCGTTGCGCGGCCAACGAGGCCGATGCCCTCAAGGCGGTCGAGGGCTTCCGGCCCCACGTCGTCATCCTGGACTCGTGCACCGATGGGCCGGCACCTCAGCACACCGCCGATCTAATGCGCGCGCTGAACGCCGGCGTTCGCGTCATCTCGTTCTCCGGCCTTCCCTCGATCGAAGGCACGTGGGCCGATGTCGTCATCCGCAAGACACACGACGGCATGACGCAGCTCGCAGATGCCCTCGCCGGCCTCGCCGTCGAGCTGCGGACGGCAAGCTAGCCGCGACCAGCCCGCGCGTCGGAAAGCACTTCACGTTGTCGCGCTGAGCGACTAATTTCTCGGTCTATGGCCGAAGGGCGTCTGAGGAGCTTCATCGGGAACCACCGTGGGCTCGCCGCTGTGGTTCTTACGTTGGTGGTAGCACTGGGCATCTTCGTAGTCACGTACTTCGAGCCGCACAAGCTGTTCATCGACGAGACCGTGGACGAAGCATTTCCGGAACCGACGGCGACCGGAGTCGGGGCAGATAGCGAAGCCGACAACGATGGTGGCGGTTCGAGCACGAGGGCTCGGGCGCAGATGGAGCTCGCGAGCGGCCCCTTCCACGGACTCGAGCACGACACTTCAGGAACCGCGTTTCTTCTAGAGCTCGCCGACGGCCGCCGCTTCCTTCGTTTCGAGGACTTCGAGACCTCCAACGGGCCCGACCTCCGCGTCTATCTGTCCGAGATCCCCGCCGGAGACGACTGGTTCGTGTACGGCGAGCGCTTCGTCGATCTGGGGGCGCTCAAGGGCAACGTGGGAAACCAGAACTACGAGATACCGGACGACGTGGACCTAGATAAGTACGTGAGCGCCGTGGTCTGGTGCCGCCAGTTCTCGGTCGGGTTCGGGGTCGCACCGCTGGAGGCCGGCTGAGCGAGCCGTAGTGCAAACTCTTGCAAACACGGCGGACCGGGGTCGCCTTAGTTGCGCGAAGCGTGTTGAATGGCTAGATGAATTACGCGGTCACCCGGTGGGTCTTCCGGCCCCTATCCCGTCCGATCGGACAGGCGCTGGCCCGGACGAGCGTGACCCCTCTCCAGATAACCCTCGTCGCGGGCGTCCTCACGGTCGTCGCGTCGATCGGGTTCGCGCTCCACGCCTTCGTGGCAGCTGCGCTCGTGACGTTCGCGGCCGAGGTCATGGACTGTGTCGACGGTGATCTCGCGCGACTCACGGAGCGTTCTTCGAAAGCCGGAGCGTTCCTGGACAGCGTGCTCGACCGCTGGGCGGACGCGGCGTTGATCCTCGGCATCACGTACGCCAACCCGTCGCGCTACACGGTCGTTGCGGCAGCCGCGCTCGTCGGTTCGTTCCTCGTGTCGTACACGCGAGCGCGCGCCCAGGGACTCGGAACGGACACCCCCGAGGGTCTCGGGGGCCGGGATACGCGCGTACTCCTCATCGTGATCGGTGGTCTTACCGGTCAGCTGTACTGGGCGCTCGTGTTAGTCGCGGCGGTGTCGTTCGCGACCGCGCTGCAGCGGCTCGTGATCGGGTTCCGTTACCTGCGGAAGCAGGAGCACACGGCCAAGGTGTCGCTGACCGAGAAGGCCAAGGCGACGCTCGCGAAACCGGTCAAGACTCCTAAGTAATTCTCACCCCGCGACGATCCCGTCGATCTCGTCGAGCGCGTCTTGGGATAGTTCTACGTCTCCCGCTTGCGTGTTCTCGGTCACGTGCTTCGTCGAGCGAGAGCCGGCGATCGCTCCCGTGACGCCGTTCTGGTGCACGACCCACGCGAGCGCGAGTTGCGGGAGCGTGATGTCGAGACGTTCGGCGACCTTCTTGAGTTGCTCGACCTTCGCGAGGTGCTTCTCGCGTACCCCCGGTGCGAAGTACTCGTTGTAGTAGCCGATCCCCTGGCTGCCCGAGCGCCAGTCGTTCTGGTCGAACGTCGTCTCGGCCGTGATCGTGCCGGTGAGGAGCCCGTAGGTGAGGGGGCCGTAGCCGATCACGCCGGTGCCGTTCGCTTCGAGATCCGGGAAGAGGTCGCCGCGGCCGCGTTGGTTGAGTAACGAGAAGTGCGGCTGGAGTGAGTCGACGTGCCGGATCTTCTCGCAGCGCTCGATCAGCTCCCGGCTGAAGTTCGAGACCCCGATCCAGCGCACGAGCCCGTCGTCGACGAGCGCGGCCATCGCCTCCCACGTCTCTTCGATCTTCACGCGCCGTGGGGGCCAGTGCACCTGGTAGAGGTCGATCACGTCACGGCCGAGCCGCTTGAGGCTCCCCTCCGCGCCTGCGCGCACACCGTCGCGATCGACACCGCTGCGGCCCTCGATCACCTTCGTGAATACGTAGACGTCGTCGCGGCCCTTGATCGCTTCGGCGACGAGCTCCTCCGAGCGACCGTCGCCGTACACCTCGGCGGTGTCGATCCAGTTGATGCCGTTGTCGAGGCCGGTGCGCATCGCAGCGACGATCTCGTCGTCGGTGTACCCGCTGCCCCAGCCGCCGCCGGCCTCCCAGGTGCCGAAACCGATCACCGAGATCTCGGGGCCTTCCCTACCCAGTCTCTTGGTCCTCATCACTGCCCCTCTGTTTTCTTCTGCACACGCCCGCCTGAAAACGCGGATCGCGCCGATTAAAGCAAACGTGCCGGCCCGCCCGCCCAAAACCGTCTGATGGGCGTGGTGGTCAGGCCCACCACATGTCGGTGGGTTGCTCGCGGATCACGAGCGGGCGCAGGAACTCGACGGCTTTGCTCAGACCTTCGTCGATCGACATCAGTGCGTCTTCGTGCTCGATACTCAACACGTAGTCGTAGTCCACCGCTCGCAGCGCGCTGATCTGGTCGCGCCACGATGTTTCACCATGCCCGTAACCGACGGTGCGAAACACCCACGAACGCTCGAGCACCTTCGAGTACGCCTTGGTGTCGAGCACGCCGTTGAGCCGCGTGTTGTCGTCGTCGATGCGCGTGTCCTTCGCGTGCACGTGGAAGATCGCGTCGCGTCCGCCGAGAAGCTTGATCGCCGCGACCGGGTCGATGCCTTGCCAGTAGAGGTGGCTCGGGTCGAAGTTCGCCCCGAGGACGTCGCCCGCGGCATCGCGTAGCCGGAGCAGCGTCTCGGGGTTGTAGACGACGAAACCCGGATGCATCTCGAACGCGACCTTGACGCCCTGCTCCATCGCGAAGGAGGCTTCGGCCTGCCAGTACGGGATCACCTTCTCGTTCCACTGCCACTCGAGGATCTCCTGGAAGTCCTCTGGCCACGCGCACGTCACCCAGTTCGGGAGCTTGGCACCCTCGTGATCGCCCGGGCATCCCGAGAAGAGGTTCACCACCGGGACCTCGAGCGCGTTGGCGAGCTGCGCCGTCTTGCGCCACGTCTCGTGCGCCTCGGTCGCGATCTTGTCGTCGGGATGCAACGGGTTTCCGTGGCAGCTGAGCGCGCTGATCGTCAAGCCGCGCGACTCGACGTCCTTGCTCAGCTCGGTGATCCCCTGGTCGTTGCCGAGCAGCTCGTCGGGATCGCAGTGCGCCGAGCCGGGGTAGTTGCCGGTGCCGAGCTCGATCGCTTCGATACCGAGGGCCGCGATCCGGTCGAGCGCCTCGGCCCGAGAGATCTGCTGGTACAGAACGGTGAGTACACCGAGCTTCATATCGTTACCTCCACCCATCTCTCGGTCCTGCTGCTCTCTACGATCGCTTCGACCACACGAGTCACCTGATGCGCGTCGGCGAAGGTCGCGAAGGATCCCTCGTGGCTGCCTGCGACCATCGCGTAGAAATCGGCGACGAGGTTCTTGAGGGCATCGGCCCACCCCTCCACGTGACCGCCCGGGTAATGCGCGAGCGCGGCCGCCTCCGGCGCGAGCAACGACGCATCCCTGACGAGGTCTGCGTTCGCCTCGTCCCGGCGCCCGATCCAGAGATGGTTCGGATCCTGTTGCTCCCACGCGAGACCTGCGCTCGGAGTGTCGATGCGCACGGCGAAGTCGTTCTTACGGCCTGGGCTGACCTGCGAGATCGTGACCACGCCGGTCGCGGCGTTGTCGAACTCCATCAGCACGGCCGCGAGGTCCTCGGTGCCGATGTCGACCGGGACAACCTCGCCCTCCGAGTGGGCGAACGTCTTCACCTCACCCTCGGGCTTGAAGCGCTTCTCGTGAACGGTGCGAAGGCGGGCGCAGACCCTCGTGACCGTGAGCCCCGTCACGTACTGCACGAGGTCGATCCAGTGGGAGCCGATGTCGGCAACCGCGCGCGACTCGCCGGCTTTCTCGACCTCGAGGCGCCAGTTCCAGTCCGTTGGGTACAGGAGCCAGTCCTGCAGATAGCTGCCGTGGATCAGGTGCGGGGCACCAAGGTCGCCGGCATCGAGCATCGCCTTCATCTGACGCACGAGCGGGTAGTGGCGATAGTTGTGGCAGACACCGGTGACGACGTCTGCACTCTCGGCACGAGCGACGAGATCGCCGGTTTCGGCGCTCGTCATAGCGAGAGGCTTCTCGGACAGCAGGTGCTTACCCGCGTCGATGGTCGCGAGATTGATCTGGTGGTGGAGATGGTTCGGCGTGCAGTTGTGTACGGCGTGGAGGTCGGCGGCCAGGAGACTCGCATAGTCGTCGAACGCTGTATCGATCCCGAAG
>JBOGWY010000303.1:0-11916 GCA_050694015.1 Actinomycetota bacterium
CTTGCGGTGGCGCCGCTCGTACAGCATCAGCTCGAGGTGGAGGATCATCGAGTCCTCCACGAACCTCTTCCGAGTCTCCATCACGTCGGCCCCCAGCCTCTTCAGTCCCTCCTTCAGGGGGAGATCCGGATCGAGGAGGTACCTCGCCTCGATCGAGATGGACGTGGCGAGCGCGACGGCCTCGACGAGGTCGACCTTGCTCTCGAAGGTCGAGTAGATCGCGCCCTTGGTCAGACCCACCTCCTGCGCGATGCGATCCAGGGAGGTGGCCTCGATGCCCTTCCGAGCGAACAGCCTCCTAGCGGCCTCGACGATCGCCTCTCTGGTCTCGGCCTTGCGTGCCTCCCGCGACAGGGGGGCCGCCTCTACCATTCGAGATACCGCCCGGCAGGTGACATACCAGAAAGTATATGGCATACTGCCCGGTATCTCAACTGCGGAGGCGAGATATGGGGCTCCTGACCGTCGCGGGACTGGTCAAGCGCTACGGCGACAAGACCGTGCTCGACCATCTCGACCTCGACATCGACGCGGGCGAGGTCGTCGCGCTGCTCGGCCCCAACGGCGCCGGCAAGACCACGCTCGTCTCGATCGTCGCCGGGTTGCGGCCGTTCGAGGCGGGAAGTGTGACCGTCGCCGGGATCGACGTAGGGCGCTCGCCCCGCGCGGCGCGGGAGCGGATGGGTCTCGCACCACAGGAACTCGGCGTCTATCCACCGTTGACCGTGCGCGAGAACCTGGCGTTCTTCGGCCGTCTCGCGGGCCTCGAGAGCCGCGCGGTGAACGCGCGGATAGACGAGCTCGTGCCGACGCTCGACCTGGACGATCTCGCGGACAAGAGAGCGGCGCTCCTGTCCGGCGGTCAGAAACGAAGGCTGCACACGGCGATGGCGTTGATGTCGCGAGCTCCTTTGCTCCTGCTCGACGAGCCGACCGTCGGAGCCGACGTGGACAGCCGGCGCCGGCTCCTGGACGTGGTGAGGCACCTCGCCCTCGAGGGCGCAGCGATCTGCTACACGACGCACTACCTCGGCGAGGTCGAGGAGCTCGACGCGCGCGTCGCGATCTTGCACGAAGGTCGCATCGCAACGGACTCGCGCGTCTCCGAGCTCATTACCAGGCACGGGCACGGCCACGTCGAGCTGCGCTTCGACGGGGCGGCGCCGTCGCTACCGGGCGCCGTGCGCGACGCGACCGATGTGTCCGTATTGAGGTTCTCGAGCAGCGAGCCGGCCTCCGCAGCGGGCGTCGCGATCTCGCATCTCGGCGAGGACGCGCGTCGAGTGCGATCCGTAGAGATCGTCAGGGATGGGCTGGAGGCCGCGTATCGCAACGTTACCGGGACCGCGCTCGACGACGACGACGAGATCGAGAAGGAGTTGCAGGATGTCGCTGCGTCGTAGCGCCGCTGTCATCGTGATGGAGTTGAAGATCATGACGCGGCCCCCGGGCTCGATGATCGTCCTCGTCGTGATGCCGCTTCTGATGATGGCGTTCTTCAAGCCGATGTTCCGGGCGAGCCTGGTAGCGGAAGGCTACGAGGGCGCGTCCGGCGCGGAGCAAGCGGTGCCGGGCCTCTCCGTTCTGTTCGCGCTGTTCCTCGTCAGTACGGTCGGTTACTCGTTCTTCCAAGAGCACGGGTGGGGGACGTGGCAGCGTCTGCTCGCGAGCCCCGCGAGCCCCACCGAGATCATGGTCGGCAAGGTCATCCCGACCGCCGTCATCGCGATCGTCCAGCAAGTGATCCTGTTCGCGGCCGCGACACTGCTCATGGACCTGCACATAAAGGGTTCGCTGCTGGCGCTCGGCGCACTCGTCATCTCGTTGACCGTGTGTCTGGTCGCACTCGGGATCCTCTGCGCTGCGATCTTCAGGACGGTGCAGCAACTCAATACCGTGGGCAACCTCGGAGCGATCCTGATCGGCGGGCTGGGTGGCGGCTTGGCTCCCGTAGCGTTGCTCCCGGGCTGGGCGCAAACCGTCGCGCCCGCCGTCCCCAGTTACTGGGCGATCAAGGGGTATCGCCAGGTCGTGCTCGAGCCCGCCGGCATCGCGGACGTGATGGTCCCGATCCTCGTGCTGCTGGGCATCGCGGTCGTCGTCACCCCCATAGCTCTGCGCAGGTTCCGTTTCGACGAGGTCAAGACAGGTACGTGGTTCTAGATGAGGAGGAGCTAGATGAACATCGCCGCCGAGGCTGACTCGCTTCAAGCACTGCTCGACGATCTGCGCAAGAAGCACGGGGTCCCCGGCGCGTCGCTGGGCGTTCTTGTCGACGGCGAAGTGAAGACCGCGGTGAGCGGTGTCACCAACGTCGACACGCAGGTGCCGGTCACGACCGACACGTTGTTCCAGATCGGGTCCGCGACGAAGTCGTTCACGGCGACGCTCATCATGCAACTCGTCGACGAGGGCAAGCTCGGCCTCGACCAACAGGTCGCCGACGTCATCCCCGATCTCCACTTCGGGCCGGATGAGGACGGTCGCACCGCGACGGTCCGGGAGCTGCTGGCACACACGACGGGGATGGTGGGGGACGAGTTCGGGAACTTCCCCGAGTCGGACGACTGGGGCCGCGGCGACGAAGCGGTCGAGCGCTACGTCGCGACGTGCGGCAGCCTGCCCCGGCTCGCGCCGCGCGGTGAGGTCTTCTCCTACGCCAACGCCGGTTACATCGTGCTGGGTCGCGTTATCGAGATCCTGCGCGAGAAGTCGTTCGCGCGCGCGTTGCACGACCATCTCCTGATCCCGCTCGGCTGCCGTCATTCGGGTGCCTTGACCGAAGAGATAATCATGCACGCGGTTGCGGTGGGGCATACGCCCGATCCGCTGGATCTGAAGTCGGTGGTCCTCGCCCCGGTGTGGGCACTTCCGTACGCGTACGCCCCTGCGGGATCGCAGCTGTCGTGCTCGGCTTCGGACGTCCTCAAGTTCGCGCGCTTCCACCTCGACGAGGGCGTTGCCGAAGACGGCACGCGACTGCTCTCGCAAGAGAGTGCCCTCGCGATGCGCGAGGCGCAGATCGACCTGCCGCAGCTGGCTCCCGGCTTCCTGTCGGGGTGGGGCCTCGGCTTCTTCACCTATACCTGGGGCGGCAGCTCCGGCTTCGGCCACAACGGAGACACCCTCGGCCAGCACTGCGAGTTCCGGATGTTCCCCGAGAAGAACATCGCGTTCGTCCTGCAGGGCAATGGGGGCCTGGGCCTGATCCCGTTCGCGGAAGAGGTGACGCGCGAGGTACTCGGCGATCTCGCCGGGATCGCCGTTCCGAAGCTCGAGCCGAAGCCGGTCGAGCAGGATCTGAACCGCATCGTCGGTCGTTACGAAACGCCGGTGGTTCTGATCGAGGCGAAAGCCGAGGGCGACCAGCTGCTGGTGTCCGTGACTCCGCAAGGGAGCGCAGCCAAGTTGAGCACCATCCCGCCGCTCGACTCCGTCGCGCTCGAGCCGCTACAGGAAGGCTCGTTCCAACTCGAGCTCATGGGGATCACCACGCCGATCACGTTCTTCGACTTCGACGAGAACGATCGCGCGCGTTACGTACACCTGGGCGCGCGCGTGGTACCTCGAGTGGCGTAGGGCTAGGGTCGCAATATGAGCCATCCCCTCCACGAGCGAGCGGTCGTAGTCGACTGCCACAACGATCTGATCCTTTTAGTCGCGTATCACTACGCGCACGGCCGCACCGACTACTTCCGGGACCACTGGATCCCCGAGCTGCGGCGCGGCGGAGTCGACGTGCAGGTCGTCCCGATCTTCATCGAGGACGAGTACCTGCCCGAGGGCGGCCTGAGGCGCAGCTTGCAACTGATCGAGCTGTTCCACCAGCAGGTCGAGGCGAACCACAGCGACGTCGCGTTGTGCGTGACGGGGGCCGACATCGAGGCTGCAGTGGCGGACGGGAAGATCGCCCTCGTCCTGGCCCTCGAGGGATGCCGCCAGATCGGCACGAGCATCGAGCTCTTCGACACCTACTTCCGTCTCGGGGTGCGGATGGCGTCGTTCACTCACTTCGGGCGCACGATGCTTGCCGACGGCACCGCCGAAGCGACGAACAGTCGACTCACCGCGGCGGGGGTGAGCGCGGTCGAAGCCATGCAACAGATGGGGATGCTGCTCGACGTCTCGCACCTGTCGTTGTCGGGCGTGGACCACGTCCTGGAGATCAGCACGCGACCGGTCATCGCCAGCCACTCGAACGCGATGGCGCTGCGCGAGCATCACCGCAACCTCCCCGACGAGCATCTCAAGGCGATCGCGGCGTCGGGCGGCGTGATCGGCGTCAACATGTTCGCCGGGTTCCTGGATCCCGAGAGGCCCGCGCTGTCCCACATCGTCGACCAGGTCGAGTACATCGCGCAGGTCGCGGGCATCGATCACGTCGGCTTCGGCCCCGACTTCGTGACCGAATATTTCGACACCTTCTATCCGAACGAGGACCTCGCGATGGAGGGGATGAACGTCAAGGTCGTTCCGGAGGGAACCGAAGGCTCGAGCCGCGACCTCCCCCTGGTCACTCAGGCCATGCTCGACCGCAGTTTCACCGAAGAAGACGTAGTGAAAGTAGCCGGCGCCAACTTCCTGAGAGTCTTCCGCTCCGAGCTAGGCACCCCGGCCACCGTTTTGTGAGCACATAGCCGCGTTTTCAGGCGGGTGCTTGCAGAAGAAAACGGCGGTTCAGACTTGGAAGCTTGCGATCCTCAGCGTGTAGCCCACCGCCGCGGGATACGGAGGGAACCGCGCGACGCGGGTTCGACCGTCGAGGAGCCACCCTCGCCTCTCATAGAAACGCCGGGCTCGCCCGTTCTCCTCGAGGACCCACAGACGACAGATCGCGTCGCCTCGCGACCGGACGAGCGCGATCACCTCTTCGTGGAGATGATCGGCAACGCCGGTGCCCCATCGCTCCGGCATCACGTAGAAACGTAGAAGTTCCTCTTTCCCCACCACCGCGACGGCAACGGGCCGACCGTCCACTTCGGTCACGAGGACCGTTCCTTCAAGCGACCGGAGGAGCCGATCCCAGGTACTGCGTTCCGCGTCGTCGGGGAACGGGAACTCGGCCGGGGGAAATATGTGCTTGAAACCGACGAGCGCAGATGTTCGCTGGATCTGGAAGACGACCTCGGCATCGTCGGTGGTCGCGCGACGAGTGGTGCCGACCGACTCAGTCGTTCGTGACGACCTTCGTCGCGGTCGTTACCTCGGCGAGCACGTCGGGGAGTGGCGTCACACCCAGGCCCGGCCCCTCGGGCACCTTCAAGGTCCCGTTATCGAGGACGAAAGGTTCCGTCACGTCCCGCGCGTAGTAACGGGACGACGCCGAGGTATCGCCCGGCAGCGTGAAGTTCGGGAGCGATGCCAGGGCGACGTTCGCGGCCCGGCCCACCCCGCTCTCGAGCATTCCCCCGCACCACACCGGGATGCCGTGCGCGGCGCAGAGGTCGTGGATCCGGCGGCCCTCGAGGTAGCCGCCGACGCGGCCCGCCTTGATGTTCACGATCGAACACGCGCCGAGCGCGATCGCGTCCGCCGCCGCGCGCGCCGACGTGATCGACTCGTCGAGGCAGATCGGCGTCTGCACCTTCGTCGCTAGCTCGGCATGGCCCCGCACGTCGTCCTCCGGCAAAGGTTGTTCGATCAGCAACAGTCCGAACTCGTCGAGCCGCGCCAGATGCTGCGCGTCGGCGAGCGTATAAGCGGTGTTGGCGTCGACCTGCAGCAGGATGTCGTCCCCGAAATCACGGCGCACCGCGGCGACGGCCTCGATGTCGCGGCCCGGCTCGATCTTGAGCTTGATGCGCATGTAGCCGGCTTCGAGGAAGCGTCCGACCGCCTCGAGCAGCGAGGCATCGTCGTCGTAGATCCCCACCGAGACACCGCAATCCACCCGAGGCCGCACCCCTCCGAGGAACGACGCGTACGACGTGCCCGCGGCCCTCAGCTGGGCGTCGAGGATAGCCATCTCGAGCGCGCCCTTCGCCATCGGATGACCCTTGATCCCCCGCAACACCGGCGCGACCGCGTGCGCATCGATGTCGCCGGCCGCGAATAGGCGGGGGAGGAGGAAGTGCTCGGTCACGTACTGGGCGCCGTCGATGAACTCCGCCGAGTAAAGAGGCTCGGCCCCCGCGACGCACTCACCCCAGCCTTCGGACTCCGGCGTCTCGACGCGCACGAGCAGGATGTCGCGGGTGGTCTCGATGCCGAACGAGGTGCGGAACGGAGAGACCAGTGGGAGCGCGATCCGCCGTAGCTCGACCGCGACCAGCTTCACGCAGCGGCCCGCTGTTCGAGCACGTACCAGCCGCTGCGCGTGATGGCGACGGCGCGATGCCCGTTCTGCAGTGCGGTGCCGAGGCTGTCCCGGAGCGCGCGCCGCCACGTCAGCGCGGCGTCGGGATCGGTTTGGCGCAGCGACACCACATCCTTGGGGATGTGGCATAGCAGTAGCGGCCCACCCGCGCCGCCGGACGGAACCGGCCGCATCTCGTCGTCGTAGTCGAGCGCGATCTGAGCCCCCTCCGCGCGTAGCCGATCGAGATCCGGCTCGGGCAGCCCGCGCTCGCACGCGGCGGCCACACGCGGCGACGTGAGATCCCACGACACCACGACCCGGTCGGACTCGTCGCCGGCGTTGATGCCGTCCGGCATCTCGCCGTAGAAGTTCTCGTAGTAGTCGATGATCTCGGCCCCCAGCTTCACGAGATTGAAGTAGCTGTTGTGCCGGACCAACGGATCGAAGGTCCACTCGATACGCGGGAGGTTGCGGGATAGGGCCCAGGTGCGTTGATGCAGCTTGAGGGCGAAGCCCACTCCTCGGCGCTGGAGCTCCGGGTCGACGCCGGTCATGTGCGAGTGCAGAAAGACCTCGCCGTGGCGCTCGCCCATGAATCCGAACGCGGCCCCCACCATGCGTTCGCCGTCGTACGCGGCGGCCAGGTAGTTCCCCGCGTGCGACAGCGCGTGCAGGAGGTTCGCCGGCATCACCGGCACGCCGTCGGTGCCCCACACCAGGTCGAACAGCTCGCTCACGGCGGCTTCCCCGGGGAGACCGTGGACCTCCTCGACCCGCACGTGGGCGCGCGCCGCGGCCGCCTCGGCAGCGCGGGCGGCCCGCAGCACCTCTTCCTCGGGGGCCTGGACCATGTGGTCAGGATGGCATCCCCCGCCCCCTAGGTCATTGTCGGAGACACCCAAGGGGCCCCCTTTTCGTCGTGCCAGGATGCAGACGGTGTCCGGTTTCGGCGGGTTACGACCGGGGCCCCGCTGCCTAGGGCTTGGACGAGAAGATCGCCGTGATGGTGCCGGACGACGCGGCCCCCGCGCACGCGGGAGCCGCTCCCGGCCCCTGCCATACCCACACCGACACGGACTTGTTCGGCTCGACCTCGACCGGCTCGCTCGTCTTGCCGCAGAAGTTCACCGTGAGGTCGTCGGCGGCGAGGTAGTTGCCGTCTTCGTTGGTGTCCTGGATCACCGATCCGAACACCGGATAGCCGAGGTCGTCTTCTATCGACGCGCCTACGAACTTCTCGCTCCCGAGCGGGTCGCCGAAGAAGGCGCACGAGGCCCCCTGGAAGCAGACCCCTACGCCCGCGGTCCCGTAGGCGGGCTCGCTGTAGGGCAACTCGGACTTACGCGGCTTGGCTTTCTTGCCTGCGTGCGCCGGCACGACGAGTCCCGCGAGTAGCAGGGTCGCGATCACGACGCCGATGACTGTCCTCCGCATCCGGTCCCCCCGGTCATCCGCGAAACGTAACGTTGCTACCTCGAGGATTCGTGGCCGCGCCTCGTTCCCCTACCTGCGTCGATCCCTGAGATGAGGTCTCAATGTTTTCCGGTACGGCGTGGCAGGACGGGCAGCCCGCCCTGATTTCCGATAAGAATGGTAAGTACCAAAGTACGGGGCCGGGGCCGGTCCGGTGGCCCTCCCGTCGGGGGGAACGTGAGCGAAGACTTAGGCAGCCGAGCGCGCGTGCGTGTTTCGGCCGAGGAGCAGCTCCGGCGTCTGATCGAGGGCTTGCCGGGCGCGCTGTACCAGGCCGAACTCGGACGCGAGGGTCGCTGGCGTTACGTCAGCCCGCAGATCGAGGAGACCCTCGGATACAGCCCCGACGAGTGGCTCGCGGACCCGTCGAACTGGTTCAAACACGTGCATCCGGACGACCGCGCCTACGTCTTGGAGGAAGAAGACGCCGCGCTGACGTCGAGGAGCAATTTCTCCGCGGAGTACCGGATGCGGACGCGCGCCGGAGAGCAGGTCTGGGTGCGCGACCGCGCACGCTTCATCGAGGCGGACCCACCGCTCCTGCAGGGAGTGTTGCTCGACATCACCGCCGAGAAGGAGGCGGCCGAGGAGATGCGTCTCGGTCGCGAGCGCTTCGCGGCCCTCGTCAACGAGTCCGTCGACGTGATCAAGATCATCGATGAGCGCTCGCAGGTCATGTTCGTCAGTCCGCAGGTCGAGGTGCTCACCGGTTTCGAACCGGAGGAGCTGGTGGGTGTTATCTGTCTCGAGTTGATCCATCCCGACGAACGTCCCCTTGCCGAAGAGGCGCTAACCCGCGCGATCGCGAACCCCGACGAGGTGGTCACGTTGGAGGTGCGTCTCGCGACCAAGGACGGCGGCTGGGTCTGGGTCGAGATCCGGGGGCGGAGCCTGCTGGACGACGAGGCGATCCGCGGCGTCGTGGTCACCGAGCGCGACATCTCCGAGCGCCGTGAGCGTGAGGCAGAGCGGCTCGAACTCGAAACGCGTCTGAGGCACGCGCAGCGGCTCGAAGCCGTCGGCCAACTCGCCGGCGGGATCGCGCACGACTTCAACAACCTGCTGGCGGTGATCCAGAACTACGCCGCGTTCCTGATCGACGAGCTGCCGGAGGACGACCCGAAACGCGAGGACGCTCAAGAGATCGCGGTGGCCGCGAAGCGCGGCTCCGACCTCACGCGCCAGCTGCTCCTGTACTCGCGTCGGGAGATGGCGCGGCCGCAGATCATCGACATCAACGGCGCGATCGTCGGGCTCCAGACCCTGCTTCGCCGCAGCGTGCCCGAGAACATCAAGCTCCGCTACGAGATCGGCGACGACGTGCCGCCCATCGAGATCGATCCGCGCCAGCTCGAGCAGGTCGTGTTGAATCTCGTCGTCAACGCGCGCGACGCGATGCCGGAAGGCGGCGAGATCCTGATCACGACCGGGGGCAGGACGATCGAGCGCGAGCGCGGCCACGACGAGGAGGAGATCGAGCCCGGCTCGTACGCGGCGATCTCCATCTGCGACAGCGGTGCGGGGATGACCCCCCAGGTCGAGGCGCGGGCGTTCGAACCGTTCTTCACCACGAAACAACGCGGGCAGGGGACCGGCCTCGGTCTCGCGACGGTCTACGGGGTCGTGAAGCGCTTCGGCGGTGCGATCGACATCGAGACGGCGCCGGGGGAGGGCACGACGTTCGTCGTATATCTGCCGGCGGTCGAGGTCGCCGAAACCCGGGAGGGCGTGACGCCGGATGTCTCATCCGACGCACAGCCTCGCGGCGCGGGGCAGTGCGTGTTCGTCGTCGAGGACGAGGAGCCGGTGCTCAAGATCATGACGCGCATCCTGGAGGAGCACGGCTACAGGGTCGAAGCGTACGCCGACCCACTCCGCGCGCTCGAGATCCTCGAGGGTAAACGGGACGAGGTGGACCTCCTCATCACCGACGTGATCATGCCGGGCATCTCCGGCCGGACGCTGGCCGACCGCGTCGGGATCAAGACGCTGTTCGTGTCGGGCTACACCGACTCGGTGATCTCCGACAAAGGGCTGGTGCCCGGCGACGTGAACCTCCTCGAGAAACCCTTCACACGCGTGAGATTCCTCGAAGCCGTCGAGACCGCGCTCCGCTAGTCCTCCTTAAGCGCCGGGGCCCGTCCAGCCGTCGAGGTAGCACGGAGCGTCCCCGCACACCGCGTTCACGACACCGTTCGGCGTGAGGAACGTCCCGATCTGGAATTGCCCGTCGACGGTCTCGGACGCGTCGGGCCCGTGCGGGTCGATACCGGCGCGGTTCGGCACGTTCTCGATCGGAGGTGGATCGGTGCCCTTCGTCTCGCCGTTCTCGACGCGAGTGGGGCCGACGTCCCACACCACGATGGCCGAGCCCGCATACGGGTAGCTCGTTATCTCCTCGATGCCCCAGAACATGTCGGCGGTCGGATCGCGGCCCGGATCGAGCTCGGGCACGCGGATCGCCGCACCGATCGTGCGCGCCTCGACCAGCGTCGCCCAGTTCGTCACCTGGTGATCGCCGAACGCCATGTGCAGCAGCACCTCGTGCGCCGGCGTGTTCGGCAACGGGTCGTCGGTCATGTGGTGCGCGTAGCCGTTGGCCTCGCCGCGGTCCCACAGGATCTGGATCAGGGAGAACAGCAGCTGCCGTTCGATCTCGTTGGGATAGGCCTGATCCATGATGACCTCGAAGATGTCGAAGTCGACGCTGCGGTTCAGAAGCGTCGAGTAGTTCATCGCCGGGACCCCGAGCGCGGCGCGGGTGAAGTCGGGCGCGACCGCGGTCAGTCCGCCGCCGGCGATCCCACCCTGGCTCCCGCCGTCGTAGTACAGACGTTGCGTATCGATCGTGCTCGCGCCGTCGATCTGGAACGCAGGGTCCGACGAGAAACCGTCGGGGTGGATCGCCGTGCGGCCGATGTACAGGAAGTTCAGGAAGCCCTGTTGCATGCGGTCGGCCAGCGTCGGGAAGCGGCCTAGCTCGGCGAGGATCGCAGCGTCGTTCGGCGTGTCCTCCTCGGCCATCCCGATCCAGTCGGCGCCGCAGAACATCAGGTTGTGGTCGTTGCCGAGACTGTAGAGCTTGTCGTCGTTGACCTGATCGGCGCTGCCGAGCAAACCGTGGCCGTACAGCGACGGCCGCGCGGGGCCGTTCGTCAGGACGGACTCGGGGATGTTGCAGATGAACTTCGCGTCGTAGGTGTTGCCCGGGATCGGCACCGGGGTGGTCGAGTCGAGCCCGGCGTACGCGAACTGGGAACCGGGTGGGCACTTCGGCAGGTTCAGGTAGCACGGGACGCTGACCGTGCCCTCGACGCGACGCAGCACGCGCGGGGCGTCGTCGGGACGGTCGGTCACGGTGTCGATCGTGAATGACGGCGAATCCCCTTCGACCTGGAGATCGGCGAGGTTCTCGTCGCCCAGTCGCGCGAACGCGTCGTCGCGGATGTGGAGCATGCGTTCGCTGAGGTTGCGCTCGGACGCGACGGTGAAGTCCCACGCGAGGTAGAGGTCGCCGCGTGGGATCCCGGCTCCCTCGAGCGTCCAGAACAGTCCCTGGAAGTGGCGGGCCCGCTCGGCATCATCCCCGGCCGGATCGCCGACGCACTCGTCGCGGAACCCCCTGTCCTTGTCGTGACCGTGGGCGTTGCCCTTCCCCTTGCCGTTGCTCTCCTTGGGTTCGTGCTCGCACTGTGCGGGTTCGGCGTCGCGGAACTCGGTGAACGCGTCGTTCGCCTCGAGGGTGGTGCCGCTCGCATCCTTGAGGTCGCGCAGCGCCACGATGTAGCGCGTCCCTTCCTCGAAGTTCGTCGCGGGACGGATCAGGAACACCGTGCCCTCGGGAGAGGTCGTCGTCGCATCGATCTCGGTCCAGATCGGATGGCGCTCGCCGGTCTCCGCGTTCAGCACGACCACCGGTGCGTCGGCATCGTCGTAGCGCGACAGGTCGCGCAGCGACACCGGGTTCGTCGCGGCGAAGGCTTCGGGTGTGTCGAGGCCGGGAACCTTCGTGACGATCAGCGCCCCGGGGCTGAACCCGTCGTTGCGATTCCACTCGACCGGGTTGATCGGCACTCCGGCCACGTTGCGGGGCATGGACGCGACCGAGAAGTCGACGCGCCGGCCCGTTTCGGTCGATTCGTCGG
>JBOGWY010000304.1:0-6189 GCA_050694015.1 Actinomycetota bacterium
GTCGATGACACGATTCGCCAGATCGTTCATCGAGATCTCTTGCGTGCCTCCGAGATTGAAGACCTTGCCGTAGGCCTCGGGATTGTTCATGAGCTCGATCATCCCGTTGACAACGTCAACGACGAAACAGAAGCAACGCGTTTGCGATCCGTCGCCGTAAACCGTTATGGGCTCGCCGCGGATCGCCTGGCTCACGAAGCGCGGGATCACCATGCCGTAGTGGCCGGTCTGTCGCGGCCCGACCGTGTTGAAGAGCCGGACGATCACCGTCTCGAGGCCCTTCTCCTTCCAGTAGGTGTAGGCGAGGATCTCGTCGATTGCCTTCGCCTCCGAGTACGACCACCGGCTCTTCAGCGGCGAGCCGAGGATGCGGTCGTCTTCCTCCCCGAGGCGATCGGATGTGTTCTTCCCGTAGATCTCGCTCGTCGACGCGACCAGCACTCGGGCGCCGTACTTGTGCGCCTTCTCGAAGACGGTCTCCGAACCGCGGATGTTGGTCGCCAGGCTCTCGAGGGGCTTCTCGACGATGAGGTTCACGCCGACGGCGGCGGCGAGATGGAACACGGCATCGGAACGAGCCACGACGTCGTCGACGAGATCGGCGTTCAGGATCGAGCCGAGCACGAACTCGAAATTGCGGTGTCCCATCAGGTGCTCGATGTTCTCGTAGCGGCCCGTGGAGATGTTGTCGAGCGCGATCACGCGGTGCCCGCGCTCGATCAACAGGTCACAGAGGTGTGACCCGATGAAGCCCGCTCCGCCGGTAACAAGGATGTTCATCGATCACCTCCAGCTTTCGTCGCGTTTTCGCGCCCATACTAGAATGACGCTCTCGCCACATCCCTACTCCGCGCAGGAGTCCCAAGCCGAAAACATGAGCCGATTCGACGATTTACGCCGCCGCATCGAGAACCGCGATGCGATGATCGGGGTCATCGGTCTGGGCTACGTGGGTCTGCCCGTCGCGGTTTCGTTCGCCGAGGCCGGCTACAAGGTCCACGGCATCGATCTCCGCCAGGAGAAGGTCGATCTGCTCGAGCAAGGGAGGTCGCACCTGCGCGATGTACCCGACGAGCGCATCGCCCCATTGCGCGAATCGGGTCACCTGCGCGCGAGCGTCTCGTTCGACCCGATCCGAGACGCCGACGCGGTGATCATCTCCGTGCCGACGCCGATCGCGAAGGGTGCTCCGGATCTGTCGAGCGTCGTGTTCGCCGGCGAAGAGCTGGGCAAGGTAATGAAGCCGGACTCGATCTTCATCCTTGAGTCCACGACCTATCCCGGCACGACCGACGAGTTGCTGCAGCCTTTGCTCGAAGCGGGCGGACGGAAGGTGGGAGAGGATTTCCTGCTCGCGTATTCGCCCGAGCGCATCGACCCGGGCAACCCGGTCTACGACTTCAACGACATCCCCAAGGTCGTCGGCGGCGTCGACGAGATCTCGACGGAGATCGCCGCGCTGCTCTACGAACAGGTGGTGCCGAAGGTGGTCACCGTCTCCGGCCCGCGCGAGGCCGAGCTCGCGAAGCTGATCGAGAACACGTTTCGTCACGTGAACATCGCGCTCGTAAACGAGCTCGCGATCTACTCGAACGAGATGGGCATCGACATCTGGGAAGCGATCGAGGCAGCCGCGACGAAACCGTTCGGCTACATGCCGTTCTGGCCGTCGCCGGGCTGGGGCGGCCACTGCATCCCGCTCGATCCTGCGTATCTGTCGTGGCGCGTGCGCCAGCACCGCGCGCACGAGATCCGCTTCATCGAACTCGCGCAGGCGATCAACTCGGAGATGCCGCGTTACACGGTCGATCGGATCAGCCTGTTGCTCAACGATCGCGGCAAGTCGGTGCGTAACGCCAAGATTCTCGGGGTCGGCGTCGCCTACAAGGGCGGGACCGAGGACACGCGCGAGTCGGCCGGCGAGAAGGTCCTCGCGACGCTGATCCTGCGCGGCGCGACCGTGAACTACCACGACCCCCTCGTCCCCTCGGTCGACATCGGCGGCAAGCCGATGGAATCGACGGCCTTGACGGAAGATGCCCTTCACGAGCAAGACCTCGTTGTGATCCTCGTACCGCAGGCCGGCGTGGACTGGGAGCTGATTGCGGCCAACGCACCGATGGTGCTCGATTGTTGCAACGCGCTGCAACGTCGCGGCGACAACATCGTCCGCCTCTGATGCGCGCTCTTGTCACCGGCGGTGCCGGCTTCATCGGCTCATCGATCGCTCGTAAGCTGTTGGAACGCGGCGACGAGGTCGTCATCCTCGACAACCTCATGGGTGGTTTCCGCGAGTCGGTTCCCGACGGCGCGGAGTTTATCGAAGGGGATCTGCGCGATCCGGCAGATCTTGAGCGAGCCGTCGCGGCGGCCGAGGTCGTTTTCCATGAGGCCGCCATCCGGAGCGTTCCTCGATCTCTTGATGAGCCTTCGCTCGTACACGACTCGAACGTCACCGGGACCTTGAATCTGTTGATCGCCGCAGAGGAAGCCGGCGCTCGCAGGTTGGTGTACGCCTCGAGCTCGAGCCTGTACGGGGGCGCGTTCGAAGGCCCCAGCCGAGAGGACATGACGCCCAACCCACTCTCGCCGTACGCGGTGAGCAAGCTCGCCGGCGAGCACTACTGCCGTGTGTGGTCGAGCCTCGGGCGCCTGCCCACGGTCTGCCTCCGCTACTTCAATGTTTTCGGACCAGGGCAGAGCCCCGAGTCCAAGTACGCCGCGGTGTTTCCCGCGTTCATCTCCGCACTGAAGCATGACGAGGCTCCCGACATCCACGGCGACGGCGAGCAATCCCGAGACTTCACGTTCATCGACGACGTCGTCCGGGCGAATCTGCTGGCGGCCGAGGCTGCGGGAGCTGAGGGGGCCGTGATGAACGTTGCTGGCGGTAGACCGCGGACGGTCAACGAGGTCTTCCGGTCGATCTCTGGAGCCCTCGGCAAAGACCTCGAGCCTCGTCACGTCGCGCCGCGCGAGGGTGACATCCGGCACTCTCACGCTGACGCGGCGCGCGTGCGTGAACTCCTGGGCTGGCACGTCGAGTCCGACTGGGCGACGGCCGTCAAGCAGACCGTGGAGTGGTTCGCCTAAGAGCCGACGCGCTTGCGTCGCCAGGCGACGATCCGAACGACACCGAATCCGGCGAGCAACGCGATCACCCAAACGAATTCACCGCGGTGCCGGTACGCGGTGCCTAGGTTTCCCTCAGTGAGCGCATAGACGAACAGCGTTGCCGTCCCGGCTGTTAGGGGGAATGCCAACAGGTCGCGATGTCGCCATGCCGCGGAGAGCCCGATCGCTGCGAGCAGAAGGATGGGGTACCAGACGAGCGTCTCGAGGCGCGCCAGGTTCAAGCTGGTGCTGTCGCTCGATGTCCACGGGAATGGTTCGAACAACATCGCCGTGAGGCCGCGCGGCAGGTGTCGGAAACTGGGCGCGAGCGTTTTCTCGCCTTCGAGTTCGATCATCTCCGGGGCGGCATCCTCGCGGAGCTGCGCGGCGCGCCTCCGCAGAATCTCGGCTCGTTCGCCAGTGGCCTCGCTCGCTTGTCGCTCAAGCTCTTGAGCCTCTTTGATCTCGGAGGGCAGTTCGACGAACGCACTTTCGGCGTTCTCGGCATTGAGGACGCGCATCTGGTTTGGATTGGCGCCGGTGATCAGATCTATCCCGGCGGGTCCGAATCCGACCGCCAAGGGCAATGCGATCGCCAATACCAAACTGCCGGCGATGCGAGACGCCGTCGGCCGGGCGAGGGCGGCGGCGATCGGCACAGCCCAGCACGCGATCACGAAACTGTGCTGACGAGTGTAAGCAAGGAGGATCAGGAATATGCCGGTGAGGACTCCATACAAGAAGAGCTTGCGACCCTCAGCTTTCATGCTGCGCAAGATGAACAGGGCCAGGCATGTGTAGAGCAACCACACCATCGCGTCCTTTAGCGTGACGGCCGACCAGAACACCTGGGACGGAAGCAGGGCCAGGATCAATCCGGGAACCAGTGCGAGCCTGCGCAGGGCGTATCTGGCAAGCACGATCGTCATGGCGGCGGCCTCTGCGCCGAGCAGGCCCACGTAGAGGCCGCCAAGGAACACTGAAGGAGACAGGAGCCAGTACAGGGCCCGAAGCGGGAGCAGGAAGGTGGCGGTTCTCCAGAACAACCCAACCGTGAAATCGTCCCAGTTAGCGGTGTCGTCCTCCGCCATCGCTCGAGCCATCTCGTGATACGTGAGGCTGTCGGGTTGGATGAGAGCGCCATCGAAGAGATTGTTGGCGATCAATGCGACCAGGACGCGTGCCGCAAACGCGATAAGGAACGTAAACAGGACAGGGTGTGCTTCGATCGTCGCCCACACGGAACCCAAGGTGGAACGGTTGTGATGGGCTTCCGCTGCCCGCGCGCTTACGCTCGCGTCACTCAAGAGTCATCGATTCCGGAATTGATAGTCATGTATGAGATGCCGCTCCCCAGACCGCACAGTACTCGTTTTCCGGCGTTCGTCGGCGTCGTGTCGCGATGACGCGCGATCGTCTCATCGTCGCGCATGTCATCACCGGACTCGAGGTCGGCGGGGCCGAAACCGTTCTGCTTCGACTCCTTAGTCATATGGACCGCGCGCGCATCGCGAGCCGCGTGATCTCGCTTGGTTCGGTGGGAAAGATAGGACCTCGCATCGAGGAGTTGGGGGTCCCTGTCGTAGCTCTGGGCCGGGACAGGTTTCGGAGGAATCTTCCCGTATCACGGCGACTGTTCGCTGCGTTGCGTGAAACACGGCCCGACGTGGTTCAGACCTGGATGTATCACGCCGACTATGTCGGCGGCATCGGGGCCTGGCTCGCACGCGGCAGCGCAGTTGCGTGGGGGTTGCACACCGGACCGGTCCCACCGGATCCATCGCTGGCCATGCGTGTCGGACTGAAGGTCAATGCCCGACTGTCGCACTTCGTCCCCGACACGATCGTCTGTTGTGCCGGCGCTACACAGCGCGTACATGCTGATCTTGGTTATAGCTCACGCAAGATGGTCGTGATCCCGAATGGGTTCGCCGAACCGCCGGTGTTTCCGAACGCGGGGGAACATCTGAAGCGCACCATCGGCGTATCCCCCGACAGCGTCCTGATAGGGCGCGTCGCTCGATGGCATCCACAGAAGGACCACGAAACGCTGATCGCCGCATGCGAACTCGTACGCCGTCAATCGGCCGATGTGCATCTCGTTCTGGTGGGGGAGGGGATGACGGAGCAGAACGTAGAGCTGCACGGTTGGGTGAGCGGCCGCGGCCTCACCGGTTCTGTCCACTACCTCGGAGCGCGCGATGACGTGGACCGGCTTAACGCGGGTTTCGATGTCGCAGCGTCCTCCTCGTCCTACGGCGAGGCTTTCCCGCTCGTTTTGGGCGAGGCAATGGCGACGGGAACGCCTGTGGTGTCCACGGACGTCGGCGACTCAGGCGTCCTTATCGACGATCCCTCCCGGGTCGTGTCTCCCGGCGACCCCGGGTCTCTTGCAAACGCTCTGACCAAGGTCGTCACGCTCGATCCGGCGTCGCGCGGCCGGCTGGGAGAACGTGACAAGAAGCGTGTGCTCGGGACCTTCAGTCTCGACAGGATGATCGAGGCCTACACGTCGCTTTACGAACGGCTCGCGCGCGAGCATCGATGAGGGACCGCCCTCGCGTCGTCCTAGCGATGGTCGACCGTCATGCCGACACCGAGACTCCACAGATTTCGATCGGCCGTCTGCCGGCACTGCGCATGCTGCTAACCGACCTCGAAGAACGAGGTTACCGGTGTGTGCCGCTTCACTCCGCCGACGCTCGTGATGATGACGAGACAGTCGTGTTGTGGGATTACGGTTCGCTCACCACCTTGCCGCCTCGCGTCGCTAAATCCGCGTCGGGCCGCGTTGTTTCGTGGTCGCTCGAGTCACCACTGGTCGCGCATCGCGCGTTCCACCGGATCGATCGCATCGCCGAGTCCAGCAGAGCTCTATTCGCATTCCCGGGAGCGGAGCGGCTCGTCCCACGAGGAGTGAACTTTCGGCCGCTACTGTGGCCAAACACGCCTCCGAACGATCTACCGACCGACGACTGGAGCGATCGTCGACTCCTAGTGATGATCAACAGCAATAAAGGGATCGGTCTCCAGCACGCGATGAGCGAGATCGAGGTGGGGCGACCGAGCATGTCG
>JBOGWY010000305.1:0-3029 GCA_050694015.1 Actinomycetota bacterium
CCCCCAAGGCCGAGCCCGCGCCTGCCCCCAAGCCCAAGAGCGAGCCCGCACCGGCCGCCAAGCCCAAGAGCGAGCCCGCACCCGCCGCCAAGGCCAAGAGCGAGCCCGCACCCGCCGCCAAGGCCGCGCCGAAGGCCCCCGAGCCGGTGGCAGCCGCCGAGCCCGAGGAGGACCTGGGGCCGATCAAGTTCCACCGCGGGATCACGGTCAAGGAGTTCGCCGACAAGGTCGACCGCCCGCCGGCCGAGATCGTCAAGATCCTCCTGGGTCTGGGCGAGATGGTGAGCGTCACGCAGTCGATGTCCGACGACGCTCTCATGCTCGTCGCCGACGACATCGGTGTGCAGGCACAGATCATCGATCCCGGCGAGGAAGAGGACCACGACTACGACGACGAGGCCGACGATCCGGACCAGCTCGTCCCGAGGCCCCCGGTCGTCACGGTCATGGGCCACGTCGATCATGGCAAGACGGCGATCCTCGACGCGATCAGGCGCACGAACGTTGCCGGCGGCGAGGCCGGAGGTATAACCCAGCACATCGGTGCGTACCAGGTTCGGCACGACGGACGCGAGGTCACGTTCATCGACACCCCGGGGCACGCCGCGTTCACCGCGATGCGCGCACGTGGCGCGCAGGCGACCGACATCGCCGTACTCGTGGTCGCCGCCGACGACGGTGTGATGCCGCAAACGCTCGAGGCGATCGACCACGCGAAGGCGGCCGGCGTTCCCAACGTCGTCGCGGTCAACAAGGTCGACAAGCCCGAGGCCGATCCGACGCGCGTGCGCCAGCAGCTCTCCGACCGCGGGCTGATGCCCGAGGAGTGGGGCGGCGAGACGGTGTTCGTCGACGTTTCCGCGAAGCAGCGCACGAACCTCGACCAGCTGATCGAGATGATCCTGCTGACCACCGACGTGCAGCTCGACCTCAAGGCGAACCCCGAGGCGATGGGGCGCGGTGTCGTGATCGAGGCGCACCTCGACAAGGGCCGCGGCCCGGTGGCGACGGTGCTCGTCAAGCGCGGCTCGCTCTACCAGGGGGACGCGATCATCGCGGGGGCCGCATGGGGCCGCGTGCGCGCGATGCTCAACGAGAACGGCGAACAGGTCGAGCGCGCGACGCCGGGCCAGCCGGTGCAGGTGCTCGGGTGGCAGTCCGTACCGGAAGCCGGCGACGACTTCCGCTCGTTGGAGGACGAGCGCGAGGCGCGCCAGGTCGCGTCCGAACGCGAACAGCACCGACGCGCTGCGGAACTCGTGTCGTCCCGCGGCGCGACGCTCCAGACGCTTCTGGCACAAACGCGCGAGGGCGAGATCCCCGAGCTCAACGTGCTACTCAAGGCGGACGCACAAGGTTCGGTCGAGGCCCTCGCCGACCAGCTCAACCGGCTCGACCAGTCGCTCGTCAAGATCAACATCCTGCGGTCGGGCGCCGGTGGCATCACCGAGAACGACGTCACGCTTGCGCAGGCTTCGAACGCGATCGTGATCGGGTTCAACGTCGTGCCCAACGCACAGGCCCGTCCGATGGCGGAGGAAGCCGGCGTCGACATCCGGACGTACCGCGTGATCTACCAGGCCGTCGAGGACATCGAGAACGCAGCTCGTGGTCTGCTCGGTCCCGAGATCCGCGAGGTGCCGTTGGGGCAAGCAGAGGTGCGCGCGACGTTCCGAGTTCCTCGTCTCGGCCTGATCGCGGGCTGCATGGTCACCGATGGTGCGATCCGCCGCAACGCCAAGGCGCGGCTCGTCCGCGACGGCACCGTCGTGTACGAGACCAACGTCGTGTCGTTGCGCCGCTTCAAGGACGACGTGCGCGAGGTGGCGTCGGGATTCGAGTGCGGTATCGGGCTCGAGGGCTTCCAGGACATCAAGGAAGGCGACATCATCCAGGCCTTCGAGCTTCAAGAAGTAGCCCGCTAAACGGCCGATGTTCATCGGGGTCGCTCGGTACGACCTGTTCATCCCCGACAGCCGGTCGCTCAAGGACAAGCGGCAGGTGACCCGCGCCGTGACGCAGTCGGTGCGCAAGAAGTTCAACGTCGCGATCGCGGAGATAGACCATCTCGACAAGTGGCAGCGCACGGCGTTCGGGGTGAGCTGTGTCGCGGGCACGATCGGTCATTGTCGCGACGTCCTGCAAGAGGTCGAGAAGCAGATCGCCCGGAGCGCGATCGTCGGCGGAGAGATCGTCGACCGTTCGATCGAGATAGTGAGTATGGACGATCTCGTATGACTCAGCGCATGGAGAAGGTTCAGAAGCTCGCGCGCCAGGTCCTCGGTGAAGCGATCGGTGACCTCAAGGACCCGCGCATCGGCTTCGCGACGGTGACGGCGGTGCGCATCTCGCCGGACCTGCGTCACGCGCGGGTATGGGTCTCGGTGCTCGGCTCGGCCGAGCAGCAGGAAGAGACGATGAAGGGTCTCACGAGCGCGACCCCGCATCTCCGCGGCGAGCTCGGTCGCCAGGTCCGGATGAAGTACCTCCCCGAGCTGAGCTTCGAGCTCGACACGGGAGCTCAAGAGGCCGAGCACCTCGAGGAGATCCTCCACAAGATCCACGAGGATGACTCGTGAACTACGACGTCGCCGACTGGGACGACGCGGTCGCCGTGTTGCGTGAAGCCGATGCCGTCGCGATCGCGTGTCACGTCAATCCCGACGGCGACGCGATGGGCTCTCTGCTCGGGGTATCGCTCGGCCTGCGCAAGCTCGGCAAGACGACCTACGTGACGTGGGGGACCGCGCCGCTCGCGGTCCCGATCACGTACGCGTTCCTCCCCGGCAGCGACACGATCGTGCAACCCGCAGACGTGCCCGAGACCCCCGTCTTCCTCGCGCTCGACTGCGGTGCAGCGGATCGGCTCGGGGATGTCGAGCCCCTCGCGCGCAAGGCGACGCATCTGATCAACGTCGACCACCACCCCGGCAACGACAACTTCGGAACCCGTAACCTCGTCGTCACGACCGCGTCGTCGACTGCGGAGCTGGTCGCGCAACTCCTCTACGATCTCGACGTCGAGATAG
>JBOGWY010000306.1:0-16873 GCA_050694015.1 Actinomycetota bacterium
AGAGAAAGCTACATGTCGGCGCGGCTGGTCGAACTACTTGCCTTTCCTCACCAGGAGCGCCCGGCGATGAGGCCCAACCCCGGTTTTCTTGAGCCAAAGAACGCTAGTGATAGAGTCCGGCTCAGTGGATAAGCGCGGCGTCTCCCGGGCGCTCGGGAAGTACGTCGTAAATCCGGTTGTCAAAATCGTCGCGGGATACGTGCCGTGGTGGGCGTTGCTGGAAACCACCGGGAGAAAGAGCGGGAGACCGTGGCGGAACCCGGTCGGCAACGGGCTCGAAGGCGACACCTTCTGGATCGTCGCCGAACACGGGCACCAGGCCGGCTACGTGAAGAACATCAAAGCGAACCCGCGCGTGCGCCTGCGCGTCAACGGTCGCTGGCGAATCGGTATCGCGCACGTCCTCCCGGACGACGACGCGCGAGCCCGTCAACGCTCGCTGCGACCTATCAACGCCGCGTTCGTCAGACTCATGGGGACCGATCTCCTCAGCATCCGCGTCGATCTCGACGGATGACTCCCCTTTCGCCGCACCATCAGCCGCCGATCGCCGGCTATGCCATCCCCGTATGGCGTCCAACCGATCCGGGCCGACCGCACGTAACGTTTTGGAGCCCCCGGCCTTTTCGGCCTCAACTACGGAAGACAGACCGCCGTGGTGACGCTCGTGGCTCATGTGCTCTATGGCGCGTTCCTCGGGATCTTCCTTACGCCGGGGACATGAATCGGGCGTCATCCCGCGTCGCGCAGCGCGTTCTGCTTCCGCCATCCGTAGCGCGTGAGGCCCTTCGGCTTGTACAGGTTGAGGACCTGGACCAGCAGGAGGATGACCAGGCCGATACCGGGATGTCCGAGGTCGCCGCCCAGAGCGTCCAATTCACTGCCGTCGACGGTCTGGGCGTGCGCCGCAGTTGAGCTCACGCTCGGCATGTGCAGTAGCAGGATCACCACGGAGAAGGTCGTCAGGACGAAAGACGTCACGACCCAGTAGTGGCGGAACAACCCCCATTTCGTGCCGAGCGCCATCACCACCCCGGTGACCAGCGAAGTGGCGGCGAGCGGAACGATCACGTACCAGCCCGTCGTCTCCATCGCCGCCCACATCGCACGGATCAACGGAACGTCGTCGGTCCTCACCGCGGTGATTCCGAGTCCGAGGTACGCGAGGACGGCGCCGATCCATCCAACCGAGACGGTGAGATGAATGGACAGCGCGACCTTACGAGCGCCGGGGCTCAGCATCGTCGGCGCGACGGCTACGGACCGTGCTCGACCGGAGGTGTATGGCCGCCACTACCGCCCGGCAAGTGGCGACTGGGTCCATGGCCACCGCCCACGATCGCCACGACCACGACCGCCACGACGATCACCAGAACCACGACCAACGTCACCTTGACCCACAGGGGTCTCGGCGGCGGCTTCGGTTCGTCTGTCATGGAGACCTCCTCCGCAGCATCTGGGCATGCCAGAGTTTACGAGACATCGTGTCTCTGTCAAATACACTTTGTATAGTAGGAGGATGCCGCGCCTCTGGACCGACACCGTCGAGACCCATCGTCACGAGATGCGAGACGCGATCCAAGACGCCACGATCGCGCTCGTGACCGAGCAGGGATTGCTGTCGGTGACGATGTCCCGGATCGCCGAAGAGACGGGCATCGGTAGGGCAACGCTCTACAAGTACTTCCCGGATGTCGAGTCGATCCTTTGGGCGTGGCATGAAAGACACATCACCGCCCACCTCAGATACCTAACGGAGGTAAGAGATCGGGTAACCGATCCCGGCGACCGGGTCGGGGCGCTCCTTGAAGCGTTCGCCCAGATCTCACACGATTCGCACGGCCATCCCGACACCGAACTGGTGGCGCTTCTCCATACGGACGAACAAGTCGCAGGGGCCGAACGGCAGGTGCGCGACCTGATGCGTGCCTCGATCGCGCAGGCGGCCGACGCGGGAGCGGTGAGAGATGACGTGTCCCCCATCGAGCTCGCTACCTATTGCGTCCATGCACTTGCGGCAGCACACAGACTCCCGTCGAAGGCAGCAGTACGTCGCCTCGTTGAAGTCACCCTGGCAGGGCTACAACCTCCCGGCTAGTAGTGCTCGGCTCCACAGGGCCACCCGGCCACATCGAGAGATGACCCTAGGGGATCGTCGCTCGGCGTCGAAGTACATCACTAACGCCCTCATCGACCGCTGCCAAGCTGCCAAGGAAGGAGGGCCCTATGCGCACGTGGACCACCGCACTGGTCGCCTTGCTGACCCTCTCCACGGTCGCCGCAGCGCCCGCCCGCACCGGCAGAGCCCGTCAGAACGGGACGTTCGTTGCTCAGAGCGCGCCCTTCCCCGCGATGCAAGTCGATATCTACTACGAGGCAGGGAAGGGAAGCTGTCTCGACGGTATCGAAGGCATCCACAAGGTCTCCGAGCCGTTCCGCGCCCCCGCATCCGGAACCTTGAACGTCAAAGTCGAGGGTCTGTCCGGAGACTGGGACCTGTACGTGCTCGGGGCGAACGGCGACCAGCTCGCGGCTTCCGAGCAGGCGCAAGTGCTCGACGGCGCCGACGGCGAGGAGGGGATAAACGTAGGCCTGCAGCGCGGCCAGCGCGTTCAGATGGTCGCCTGTAACTGGTTGGGCGAGCCCGAGATCACTGTTCATTTCGACTTCGTCTCGAAGTCGACGGGAGCATCCCCGTCGCGCCGCGGCTCATCACCCGCGGCCGGATCGGCCTCCGGTCGAGCCACCCATGAAGTCAACGCGACGGGAGGGCCGGTCACCCCACTCTGGCAATGGGATCCGAGTGAGCTCGAGATCGGCGCAGGGCACGAGGTCGAATGGCTGAACAACACGGGAGTCGATCACCACGTGACTCCCTATGGTGGTCCGTGGAAGAACGTCGACACGATGATGGTGCCGATCGACGGCAAGACCGGCTTCGTTTTCCGCAAACCCGGCGAGTACCTCTACCGGTGCGACTTCGCCTTCGCCGGAGTAGAGCACTCCGTCCTCGTCGGCGACGAGTGCATAGGGATGTGCGGCCGGATCACCGTGACGAAGGGCCACTAACCGCCGCAAGAGCGGCGGCCCCAACACTTAGGGTCGTCCGGCCCGGTTGCGTCGGGCCGAGGGCGACAACAACGCGTAGATCGCCGCGTTGGCGGGGACATCGACATCATGTCGGCGGCCGAGAGCCGCGACGTAGCCGTTGAGCGACTCCAGCTCCATCGGCTTGCCGTGCTCGAGATCGTAGTGCAGCGAAGAGTAGGCACCGAGGTCGAGGCCCTGCGCGAGCTCCATCGCCGTGTCGACCGCATCATCCGGAAGACCGATGCCCTCGGCGGCGGCCACTGCGCATCCCTCTTCAACGACCTGTCGATACATGTGCCACGCCGCGTCGTCCTCACGCAACGCTCCGACCGGCATGCGCGCGGCCGCCGTCATGCCGGCGTGCGCACAGATGAATACGAACTTGCGCCACATCGCGGTGCGGATGTCGCCGGAGATCTCGACGTCGATACCCGCCGCGCGACACACATCGAGGAAGCGCTTCGCGCGCTTGGTCGTTGCCCCGTTGAGCTCTCCGAAGACGAACCGCGTCGGTCCCCCGGTGTGATCGATGACGCCGGGCTCGGCGATCGTCGCGAAGATGAACGCCACTCCACCGAGCACGTGACGCTCACCGATCGCGGCGGCTATCCGCTGTTCGTTGTCGACGCCGTTCTGGAACGAGATCACGGCCGTGTCCTCGCCTAGGAGTGGGCGCAACCGCCGCGACGCATCGGCCGTATCGGTCGCCTTGACCGTGAACACGATGACGTCGACGGGTCCGATCTCGGAAGGATCGTCGGTGGCCGCTACTGTTACGCGTGCATCGCCGAAGACGCTACGGAGTTCCAAGCCGTTGCGCCGCAGGGCATCGAGGTGGGCTCCACGCGCGATCAGATGTACGTCGGCGGCCCCTCCTCCCGCGAGACGGGCCCCCAGATAGCCGCCGACTCCACCGGCACCGAAGATAGCTACGCGCAAGCTCAGCCCTTCACCGCACCCATCGTGAAGCCGGCGATGAAGCGCTGTAGGAGCAGGTTGAAGAGGAGCGCGATCGGCAGCGCCACGACCACGACCGCTGCCTGCAACGATTGCCAGTAGAAGACGTCACCACGGATCAATTCCGTCGGGACGCCGATGCTTATCGTCTTCTCAGCCGTGGACGAGACGAACGCCAGGGCGTAGATGAACTCGTGCGCCGCCAACGTGAACGCGAAAACGATGACGGCCACGATCCCCGGGAAGGTGAGCGGGACGACGACGTGCCGGAACGCGCCGAGACGGCTGTAGCCATCGACCATCGCCTGCTCCTCGATGTCCTTCGGCAGCCCCTTGAGATATCCGATCAGCAGCCATACCGAGACCGGGATCGTGATCGTCGGATAGATCAACACCATCGACCAGGTGTCGTTCAGGAGACCGAAGTTCCCGACCACCCGCGTCATGGGGATGAACAGCAGCGTCGGCGGGATCAGGTACACGAAGAAGATCGCGATCCCCAGGGGACCGCTCCACTTCATATCGAGCCGAGCCAGCGCATACGCGGCAGGTAGCGAGACCACGAGAGTGATGGCGACGACCAGGAGGCCCACCCACAACGTGTTCCACGCGAACGTGAGGAACGCGGTGTCGTAGAACAGCAGCTCCCAGTGCTCGAGCGTCGGCGGCAGGTTGAAGACGAACGGATTGTTCGCTTTCGTATAAAGGTCGGCGTCCGCCTTGAACGACGTGATCGAGCTCCAGATGAAAGGGCCCGCGCCGCACAGGACGGCGACGAGAGCGGTCACATAGACCGCGACGCGACCGCGGGTCACTTGCCGCCGGCGATGGCGGCGCGCCCGATGGACGTCGTCTTCGTTGGTGAGGTCGATACCGCCCATACTCAAGGTCTCGCGGTGCGCGTCGGCCACGGTTACATCACCTCACGGCGACGTACGGCGCTCAGGATCGCGATCGCGGATGCCAGCAACAACGGGAACAGGAACAGTGCGATGGCAGCCCCCTGCGCGAGGTCGCCGCCCTCTATCCCCTTGAAGAAGGCCCAGCTGGACAACACCTGCGTCGACTGCGTGGGCCCTCCTCGGGTCAAGATGAACACAACGGTCATGTCGGCGAAGGTGAGGATCGCACCGAACAACACCGCTACCGCTGTGATGGGCAGAGTGAGGGGGATATCGATCTCCCACAACCTCCGCCAGAAGCCGGCGCCGTCGACGTCGACGGCGTCGCGGATGTCGGAGGGGATCGCCATCATGCCGGCCATGATGATGACGGTCGCGATCGGCACGATGCGCCACACGTGGACGGCGATGATGGACGCCATCGCGAGGACGGGCCGACCCAGGTAATACATGTTCGCCTCGATGAACCCGAACCAGCGCAGGATCCAATCGATCGGGCTGAAGATCGAGTTGAGCAACCAGAGCCATGACACCGCCGCGAGCGATACGGGTGTCGTCCACGGCAGAAGTACGCAGAAACGTACGAACCACTTCCCCCTGAAGTCCTTGACGAGGATCGTCGCGAGGACGTGCGCTATGACGACGATCAACACCATCGAGATCGCGGTGAAGATGAGCGTGTTCCAGAACGATGTCCAGAAGACACGCGACGACAGGATGGTTCTCCACTGCCGGAACCCGACGAAGTCGAGGCTCGGATTGCCGGTCGTGACGTCACTGAAACTGAACACGATCGCCAGCACGAACGGGAACGCGACGAGTCCGATTATGTAGAGGCCGGTCGGCAGCAGGAACAGCTTCGCGAGGAGACCCTCCCTGTCGGCGAGTTTGCCCTTGCGAGTGGTCCCCGCCCGCGATCGGTCCCACGTTGCCTCGGCGCTCACGGTTCCGCCTTCCGGGGTGACATCACGACCGCACCGGTCGCGCCGCGATCCGTTCGCCGGACTCGCCGTCGAAGAAACGTAGGTCCCTCTCGTGGATCGCGAAGCGTTGCTCGGCGTCGTCGGCGATCGGCACGTCAACCGTCGGCGGGACGCGTGCGATCACATGCGCATCCTCTCCCCCCAAAGCAGGAGCCGTGCCGTAGACGTGACGATCGCCCGACAGGTATTCGATCCGATAGACGCTGACGTCGACCTCGAGGATGTTGTCGCCGTGCCCGTTCACCGCGTCGACCGGCAGGAGGTTCTCGGGTCTGAAGCCGAGGAGATGATCGCCCCGGTGGATGAGGTTCATCGGAGGCGACCCGATGAAGGTGGCGACGAACGTGTCGGCCGGGTCCCTATAGACCTCCTTCGGAGGGCCGATCTGGCGCACCCTGCCCTCCGACATGACCGCGATCCGATCACCGAGGCCCATCGCCTCTACCTGATCGTGTGTGACATAGATCGTCGTCGTACCCAGTCGTTCCTGGAACTGCTTTAGTTCGTCCCGGGCCGCCGTCCGTAACTTCGCATCGAGGTTGCTCAGCGGCTCGTCGAGAAGGAACACCGTGGGATCGCGCACGATGGCGCGGGCCAGCGCCACACGTTGACGCTCACCTCCCGACAGATTGCGCGGCTTGCGCCCGAGGAGTCGAGCGATGCCGAGAAGCTCGGCCGCCCACTGCACCTTCTTCCGTCGTTCGGCCGCGGGCATACCTGTTGCCTTCAACGGGAAGTCGATGTTGTCCATGACGGTCTTGTGCGGGTACAGCGCGTAGGACTGGAAGACCATCGCGATGCCGCGGGCGCGCGGCGGCAGCCCGTTCACCACGTTGCCTCCGATGAGGACGTCGCCTTCGGTGGGATCCTCGAGCCCCGCGATGACCCGCAACAGCGTCGTCTTGCCACACCCGGACGGGCCGAGAAGGACGAGATACTCGCCGGGGGTCGTGGCGATGTCGACGCCGTCGACCGCCCGCACGTCGCCCGCCTCGAAGTGCTTCTTCAGGCTGCGAACCTCGACGACGTGCGCCACGTTAGATCTACCTACCCGTCGCCGCTATGCGCAATCAGGCCCCGCCGACGAGACCCTCGCCGCGCCATTTCTTGAAGATCTCCTCACACTCCTGATGCGCCTGCTGGACCGACTCCTCCGGCTCCTGCTTGCCGCGCGCGACGCGCGCGAGCATGTTGGGCAGTACGTAGGTCCCGTTGATCTCGCCGATCGCGGGACTTGCCGGCCCCGGGTGCCCGAGGTTGGTCGACCAGTCGAGCGCGGTCTTCAGCGGCTGCAGCTTCGCCGGGTCATCCCCCTCGAGCGCGAAGGGGTCTTCGTCGAGCCATCCATCCAACTGCGGCACCTGGTCGGGGTAGCCGGGGAAGTCGTACAACTGCGATTCGTAGCAAAACCGCGCCGAGTTCGCGGTGTAGTGGAGCAGGAACTCCTGTGCGGCGTCGAGGTTCTGCGAGAACTTCGGAGCGATCCAGTTGTACATCACGTGCTGAGCCGCCATCTGGTCCTTGGGACCCTCGAGCGCAGGCACGAAGAAGATGTCTCGCGCGATGTCCGGGATGCTCTCCTGCGCCGTCCGCCACGCAGAGATCGAGTTGAGGATGTAGCTCAACTGGCCGGAGATGAGTCCTTCGTTGTTCGACGCCGGGTTCCATGCGAAGACCTCCTCGGTCATCGCCGCGTCGAACAGCTCCTTGCAATACTCCACCGCCGCGATCGTGTCGTCCGAGGCCAGGGTGACGTTCTCGTTCGCGTCCTGCACAAAGCCACCGAAGGACCACAGCAACGCGCGCGCGTACATGTTCGAGTCGAGCTCCTGCGAGAGCCCGAGACCCATCTGGACGCCCTGATCCTTGTAGATCCGTCCTCCGCCCTGGAGGAGTTCATCCCAGCTCGACGGTCCGTCGGGGAAGTCGGCCTGCTCCCACATCGACTTCCGGTAATCGCCGGGATCGGGGGTCCACGCCGGGGCATAGGCGTAGAAGTTCTCGGTCGAGGGATTGAAGCTCGACTTCTGGCACAGCTCAAGCTGCCGCCCGAAACGCTTGTTGGCCTCGTCCATCAGGTCGTTCATGGGGTGAACGCTGGGCTCGAACTGCGACAGCGTCGCGATGAACTGGATGAGATCGTGACCCTCGCCGGCGGAGATCTCGGATGAGATGCGCGCGGGGATCGTCGTGACGTCGATGTGGTCGACGGTGACGTTGACGCCGACTTGCTCGCCCCACTCCTGGGCCCAGTCGTCGAACCATCCGTCGTGCTGCGGAACGAAGTGGCTCCACAACAGGATGCGCAGGTCGCCCGACAGCTGTGTCGACGGTTCCTCAAACACCTCGTCGGGCGCGGCACCCGCAGGTGCTTGTCTCTGCGGCGTGTCCTCCCCTCGGGCGCAAGCGGCCGCCAACGCGGTGACGCTCACCGCCTGGATGAACCGCCGTCGCGAGATCTCGTACCGAATCATCCGCGGGGTCATGATGCGCCTCCTTCATCAACTCCCACGGAGGAAGCGGGCGGCTCGATGAGGTCCTGCTCAACGAGGAACCTGCTCGCGGCAGCCGATCGCGGCAGGGAAACCCATTGCGGAAGCACGTACGCTCCCTCCCCCTGTTCGGGACCGTAGCATCTCCCGGAACGTCTCCCGCCGCGCTTCCGCGTCACCGCGAGTCGAACATGAAGGAGGCTTCATGCGCGTCGTACAGATCCAGACCTCGGGCGGCCCCGAGGTCCTCGAGCTTGCCGACATCGCCGTGCCCGAGCCGGGTTCCGGAGAGATCCGGGTCCGGATCGAAGCGGCCGGCGTGAACTTCATCGACACCTACCACCGCCGGGGGCTCTATCCGCTCGAGATGCCGGCGACGATCGGCGTCGAGGCCGGGGGGGTCGTCGACGCCGTCGGAGACGACGTCACAACGGTCTCGGTCGGCGATCGGGTCGCCTACTGCGATCAGCGAGGTGCCTACGCGGAAGTGCAGGTCGTATCGGCGGCCTCGGTGGTGAAGGTCCCGGACGGCGTGGAGACAAGGACCGCGGCCGCGGCGGTGCTGCAAGGCATGACCGCGCATTACCTCGCGTTCGACACGTACGCGCTGCAGCAGGGCGAATCCGTGCTCGTGCACGCCGCGGCGGGAGGCGCCGGTCATCTGTTGACGCAGGTATGCAAGTTGCGAGGAGCGAGGGTGATCGCGACCTGCGGAACGAAGGAAAAGGCCGAGCTCGTCCGCGGTCTCGGCGCCGACGAGGTCGTCGTGTACACCGAAGAGCGGTTCACGGATGCCGTCGAACGGTTCACGGGGGGCCGCGGGGTAGACGTCGTCTACGACGGCGTGGGGAAAAGCACCTTCCACGACGGTCTCACCTGTTTGCGACCGCGCGGCATGATGGTTCTCTACGGACAGGCGAGTGGGCCCGTAGAACCGATCGATCCGCAGGAACTCAACCGGTTGGGCTCTCTGTTCCTCACGCGCCCGACCCTCTTCCATTACGTGGCGCAACGGGCCGACCTGGAACGGCGAGCGAGCGACCTCTTCGCGTGGATCGCGAAGGGAGAAGTGGAGGTCCGGATCGATCGCGACTTCCCTCTAGAAGAAGCCGCCGACGCGCATCGATACCTCGAGGGCCGCGGAACGCGCGGCAAAGTCCTGCTGATCCCGTAGCACCTCGGACGACGCCACAGCTACACGCCCCGTAGAGTCCTCCTGTTATGGGACCCGAGGAACCGAGACCTGAGTTCGAGGAACTCTTAGAGCGGCGCGCCGCGATGAGCGACGAGGCCCGGACCGAGGCCGTCCAGAAACGACGCGCCCGGGGACGCCGCACCGCGCGGGAGAACGTGGCCGACCTTTGCGACAAGGGCACGTTCGTCGAGTACGGCGCTCTCGCCGTCGCCGCCCAACGAAGCCGGCGCTCGATCGAAGACCTCGTCGCCAAGACGCCGGCGGACGGTCTTATCGGCGGCATCGGGAAGATCGAGGGACGGCCGTGCGCGGTCCTCTCCTACGACTACACGGTGCTCGCAGGAACGCAGGGCGCGGTCAACCACCGCAAGAAGGACCGGCTCTTCGACGTGATCGCGCGACTCAAGCTTCCGGTCGTTCTCTTCGCGGAGGGCGGGGGCGGCCGCCCGGGCGACACGGATGTTCCGACGGTGTCGGGACTCGACACCATGGCATTCGCTCTGTTCGCGCGTTTGAGCGGCCTCGTCCCGTCGATCGGCGTCGCGTCGGGTTACTGCTTCGCGGGCAACGCCGCCCTGCTCGGTTGTTGCGATCTAATCATCGCGACCGCCGACGCCAACATCGGGATGGGCGGTCCCGCGATGATCGAAGCCGGCGGCTTGGGCGCCCACCCGCCCGAGGAGATCGGGCCCGCGCCGATGCACGCGCGGACCGGATCAGTCGACGTACTCGTTGCCGACGATGCGGAGGCCGTCACAACCGCGAAGACGCTTCTGTCTTATTTCGGAGACCGTGCGGGATCGTGGGACGAGTCCGACCAGGCCATCCTGCGAACGGCGGTCCCGGAACACCGGCGCACCGCTTACGACCCGCGCCCCGTGATTGAGACCATCGCGGATCCCGGAAGCGTGACCGAGTTGCGTCGAGAGTTCGGGCGAACGATCGTGACCGGCCTAGCGCGGGTCGAGGGTCGCCCCGTGGGGATCTTCGCCAACGACTCGCGAAGACTGGGCGGGGCGATCGATTCGGAAGGAGCCGATAAGGCTGCTCGTTTCATGGCGCTATGCGACGCGCACGGGTTACCGATCGTCTCCCTCTGCGACACTCCCGGATTCATGGTCGGTCCGAAGGCCGAGGAGACCGCACAGGTGCGCCACTTCGCGCGCATGTTCGTCACCGGCGCGAGCGTGACCGTGCCGTACATAACGGTGGTGTTGCGGAAGGGATACGGGCTCGGAGCCCAGGCGATGGCGGGCGGTTCGTTCCACGCCCCGTTGCTGACGGTGTCGTGGCCGACCGGAGAGTTCGGCGGGATGAATCTCGAGGGGGCAGTTCGGCTGGGCTTCCGCAAGGAACTCGATTCGATCGAGGACCCGACCGATCGCGAGAACGCGTTCGAGGCGATGGTGGCCGAGGCCTACCAACGCGGCAAGGCGCTCAACCTCGCGTCCCATTTCGAGATAGACGACGTGATCGACCCGGCGGATACCCGCGGGGTCATCGCCGACATGCTCGCTTCGTGTCCTCCACGGCCGATCCGCGACGGAAAGAAGCGTCCTCTCGTCGACCCGTGGTGACCACGGAGCGAGCCTGGACCCCGCGGTGCATGGTCAGGACGGTGACACTGTTACGTAGCTCTTAGCATGCCCGGCGGCATGATCCAAGTTAGCTCCGTGACCATCGCGGGAAGGAGACGGAGAGCTCATGGCAGGAGGAGGTATGCCGCGCAGATCGATCAAGATCCCCCGGACCTAGGAGGCGAACGAAGATGCCGATTGAGATCGACGCTCACGAACTGCAACGCTTGCTGGAGCGCCCAGGAACACAACTCATCGAGGTCCTTCCGCCGCGCGAGTACTACGAGGAGCATCTCCCGGGCGCGGTCAACATCCCCCTTAAATCCTTCACTCCGGTGAACCTTTCGTCGCTTGATCGTGACGCGCCTGTGATCGTGTATTGCTGGGACGACGACTGAGACATGAGTCCACGAGCTGCGTGGCAGCTCGAAGCGATAGGTTTCACGAAGGTCTACGACTACTCCGAAGGAAAACTCGACTGGATCGCGCGGGGCCTTCCGGTCGAGGGCGCCGGTCCTCACTATGGAGTCGCCGGCGAAGTTGCCGACAGGGACGCGGTTCTCGCATGCCGAGTTGGAGACCACGTTCGCGACGTCGCCCCGAAGCTTGCTTCGGAACCCCACGATTACTGCGTCGTTCTCAACGAACAAGGCGTCGTCCTCGGACGGATGCGAACGAAGGACCTACGGGGAAGATCCCACGATGATCCGGTTGAGGTCGTGATGGAACCGGGGCCGACAACACTACGTCCAAAGGAACCCGCCGCTGCCCTCTTGGAGAGGATGAAGAAGAAGAACGTGCCCACCGTGATAGTCACGACGAAGACCGGGCGACTGGTGGGAGCCGTCACTCAGAACGCGTTGACGAGATTGCTTTCGCGCACCGAACCAGGCGTTTCGCAGCAGTTCGGCTGACGAACGGGTCAGATCATCTTCGTGGCACTGAAAAATGGTCGCCGCGACCTGGATTGTCAGGAAGCGCACAGTCGCGGAACCTACGAACCCCGGCCGAGGTTCTTCGCACCATGCACGTAACGCTGCGCTATTTCGACGGTTGTCCCAGCTGGAGGATTGCCCAGGAGCGTCTCTACGACGTCATACATGAGCTGCCCCTCGACCTTCGCCCAGCGATCATGGTCGAACGGGTTCGGTCCCCGGAGGAGGCCGAGCAGCTGCGCTTCCGGGGGTCCCCCACCATCCTGATCGACGGACGCGACCCGTTCGCCCATGATTCCGCCCCCACCGGCTTCGCATGCCGTGTGTATCGAACTGAGGTCGGACTCGAGGGATCCCCATCCATTACGCAACTGCGACAGATCCTCAAGACGTCTGGAACGAGCGACGCGCGCAATCATCGGGCCGCACCCGAGTCCTCTCCTATGGGCATGCCGCGCAAGGAGGGATGAGTGGGCGCGATCACGATCGCGTTGGTGGCAGGAGGACTATCGACGGTTAATCCGTGCGGGTTCGCGCTCCTGCCTGCGTTCTTGTCGTTCTATGTGGGTGCCGACGAAGACCGCTTGCCGTCTGCGCCGACAAGGATGCTCCAGGCGCTGATGGTGGGAGCTCTCGTAAGCGCGGGTTTCCTCACCGTGTTCATCTCGCTGGCGATTCCCCTCTCATACGGCGCGGCACGATTGACCGGCGCCATCCCGTGGGCGGGCATGGTGATTGGTGTCGCTCTCGTCATCGCCGGCGGCATGCTTCTCGCCGGGTCCCACCTCTCGGTTTCGTTCCCCAATCCCGTGCGCGTCAAGCGCGACCGCCGTCTACGAACCATGTATCTGTTCGGGATCGGCTACGGCATCGCGTCGCTGGGGTGCACGCTCCCCGTCTTCCTTGCGGTTGTCGGCGCGTCGCTGTCGAGCGGTGAAACGCTTACAGCGGTCGGCGTCGTCACCGCCTACGGCGCGGGGATGTCGATCATCATGATGGCCCTGTCGATGGGAGCCGGCCTGCTCAGACAAGGCCTGGCGTCGAATCTCAAGCGGCTGGTTCCCCACATGCATCGCATCTCGGGTGGCCTGTTGATCGTGACGGGGGTCTATCTCGCCTATTACTGGATCCGAGTCCGCTTCGGGTCGATGTTGACCCTGTCGAGCGATCCCCTCATCGGAACGATCGAACGTTTCTCCGCGACGGTGCAGCGCGCCGCTGCGTCGGGGACGGGAAGGTGGATCCTCCCGATCGCCGTGGTGGCCATCGGCGGCGTGCTCATCGGGGCATTCGCTCGCGCGCGATCGTCGCGGACGAACGGTACGAGCGAGCGGTATGACGACGATGCCGATGGAGGGAACGACGGAACCGAGACGGCCCGGCACGCCGACCACGTGCATCCGTGATGAAGCGCCCCCCGCACCGAGCGTCTCCTCTCGGGGCCTCGACGAACATCGCGACTCGTCGTTCCAAGACTTATCCTCGCGACCGGTTCTGCTCGGTCGAGACATGTAGGACCCGACTCTCCGTCTACAACGCCTCCGATCGATGCTGGGCGCATCGGAAGATCAAGATCCCCCGATTGCGCGGACGCACCGTTCGTTAGCGTCCGACTGCGTGACCCCTGAGCGATGCTGTCCTGTGAACCACAGCACGCCGTTTCCTAGCACCGTGGACACTTCCTCCTCCCATCTCGCGAATGCTGTTAGTGGGCAGGGGGCCGAGGGACCGCCGTGAATACGACAGCATGCGTGCGGTCCGCTTCGTCCGTTTTCGATCCGCCTCAAACGGAACGTATCGGTGAATACATGTCCCCCTTTGGGCCACCAGCGCCTACGTAGAAAGGCGTACTAATCATCTGGCGCTTAACCGTCGATGCAACTCCGTAGAACTGGCGGAAGACAAGGTGGGTGCGAGATGAGAACGCGGACGACGCGACGCGCAGCGGCACTAACTGTCCTATTGGCGATGCTCGGAGGGCTCATCGTGGCAACGGCCCCTCCCGCGGCGGCCACACATTTCCGTTACCGCGACCTGACTTGGAAGCGTGTCTCCGGCAGCACCGTGGAATTCACGATGCGCATCGCCGACCGTCGCTCCTACCATGGCGCGCCGAGTGCGGGGCAATCTTGGACTGAGCACATCAATAACTTCGGAGACGGCACCTCGGGAACGCTGACGGGACGCATCATTTCGGTGAACCTCGTCGACGACTGGCTCCTCGCTGAGGTCAAGGGAACGCACACCTACCCACACGAGGGCCCTTTCACCGTGCAATGGGAGTCGTGTTGCACCTTGTCGTCACTGCGCAACAGTCCGGACTCGAGTCTCAAGGCCCGAGCCGTCGTCGATCTGCGCGGCGGTAATGACTATTCGCCGCGGACGTCGATTTCGCCGATCGTCAATGTGCAACCGGGAGAGGTTCGATCGTTCCGCATACCCGCGTTCGATGATGACGGAGACCGCCTCTCGTTCCGTCTTGGGACCCAGCAGGAGTCTCTGACGACGAACCCGCCGGATCTAACGGTAGAGCGCGATACCGGCATCATCACCTGGGACGCTCGCAACAAGCTCCCGGGTCTGTGGATCACGACCGTAGTCGTGTCCGATGGACGGGGAGCAGAGGAACAGATCACCTTTCTCCTCAAACTCGCCACTACGTTCGATCCTCATGCGCCGTCGTGGGTCGAGCCGACACCGCCGGACCGCTCGATCTTCCTTGCTTCTTCGTCGTTCACCGTAGCGGCCAAGGATCCTGAGGGCCAGGCAGTGCAGATCACGAAGATCGGAGACGCTGCCGGTCTCGAGTGCAGGTCCGACCCTCATGACCCGGGCGTCACTGCGGTGCGCTGTGATGTCGACGTGGCGCGATCGGACTTCGCCTTCATCACGTTCGATGCGCAGGATCCGAACGGCAATTCCGCAGGACTGCGGACGTACATCGTGGGTTCCGGGCGATATGTCGCCATGGGCGACTCGTTCGCCTCCGGTGAGGGCGCCCCACCATATGAAGACGGCACAGACATCATTGATGTGAACATGTGTCACCGGTCACTCGTCGCGGCAACACGATTGCTCGAATCGTCGCCGGCCGTGCCTCCCATACGCGACCAAGTGGCGTGTAGCGGCGCGACCACCAACAACCTCGATATCGCCCGTCAGTTCACGGAACCTCCCCAACTCGACCATCTCGCCGGCGACGTCATGCTCGCCACGGTCGGGATCGGCGGTAACGACGTCGGCTTCGGCAAAGCTCTTGCTACTTGTCTTGTGCGCACAGTCTTCGACATGCCGTGTGCACAGGTGCTCGAAGAATCGATCTTCGGCGAAGCACCCGGGGTCACCGAGCGCATCTACGACCTCGAGGAACGACTGATCGAGATCTACGACGGCATCCGGCGGAGAGCGCCTCGCGCGCGCGTGCTTGCCTACGGTTACCCGAGGTTCTACGTCGACGGTGGTGGACAGATCGGCGACTTGGACGTGTGCGTTGGAGTCCTGACGCAGGACCAGGTGTGGATCAACGAAAAGGTCAGTCAGCTAAACGAGGTCATACACAGGGCCGCCCTCGCCACCGGTATCGAATATGTCGAGATCTACGATGTCTTCGACGGACATGAGCTGTGCAGCGGTAACGAGGAGTACATGAACGGCCTCATCGTGCCCAAGGCTGAGGCCTACCACCCGAACGCCGCGGGACACGCTGCGGTCTCCGAGTACCTCATCGGTGCGGTGGAGAGCGAATTGCCCGGCGACTCGTTCGACATCCGCCCGTCCCAGACGGTGACGCGTCAGTTCGATGTAGAGCCCGATCAAGAAGTCGCTTCATTCGGAACGCGTTGGCCTGGGAACGATATCGTAATGACGTTGCAATCGCCTTCCGGCCGGATCATCGAGCGAAGCACGGTCGCCGACGACGTGGTCCACCGCCTCGGTCCGACTTACGAGAGCTACAGGATCGCCAACCCAGAAGCAGGGACCTGGACCATCTCGATGTTCGGACGTGACGTCGCCGACACCGGTGAAGAGGTGAATTTCACAGCCGCCCAGTTCGAGCCGCTCAACCAGCTTCCCGTGGCCGTGATGGAGCAAGACGGCACCGGCTCGGTCACCTTCAGCGCAGCCGGCGCGACCGACCCAGACGGGAACATCGCCGAATACGTATGGATCTTCGGCGACGGCGAGGTCGGTTATGGGCCTGAGGTGACCCACACCTACACAACGCAGGGACCTCACTTCCCGACGCTCGTCGTGCGCGACGACGACGGAGCGCTGGGCTTCGCGCACGGTGATCCGGTGGAGCTCAAACGATACGAGGTTGTGGGCTTCGACCCGCCGGTCGACAACGAGAACATCCGTACGGTCCAGGCGGGCCAGACCGTCCCACTCAAGTGGCGCTTGCTGCTCGACGGCGACGCCGTGAGCGACCCCGCGAGCGTCGCGGCGGTAACGTCGGAACCTGATGAGGAGGCGTGTGGAGGGACTCCGGGCAAGGTCGACGAGACCTCTCCGGGTCGCGCCGACCTGCAGTATCTCGGCGACGGCAGGTGGAGATTCAACTGGCAGACGCCGAAGACATATGCAGGCCAATGCCGGACGCTGACGGTTCTGTTCGACGACGGAACCCAAATCGAGGCGAGGTTCGTATTCCGAGGATAAGCAGCGAATGACCGGATCATCGGGAGCGGGCGTGACGCAGCGCCCGCTCCCACCCGAACGGGGAGGGGCCCAGGTGGAGCGGC
>JBOGWY010000307.1:0-3876 GCA_050694015.1 Actinomycetota bacterium
CTCTGGTACCACGACCATCTATGTAAGGAGACGTCGCGCAACAACTACATGGGTTTGTCGGGCCTCTACATCATCGAGGATCCGGCCGATCGGGACCTCGGTCTACCCTCCGGGAGATACGACATCCCGTTGGTCCTCCAGGACCGGAACTTCAGGGCCGACGGGTCGTTCGCATTCAAGGACCGCATCGACAATCTCCTCGGTGATACGTATCTCGTGAACGGACGACCGATGCCGTACCTCGAGGTGGCGAATCGCAGATACCGTTTCCGCATCCTCAACGCGTCACACTCTCGGGGGTACCGACTCACGTTGGACACCGGTGAGCCGTTGACCCAGATCGGCTCCGATCAGGGCTTACTCGCGGCGCCCGCGCCGGCGCCGGCGATCCCGATCTGGCCCGCGGAACGCGTCGAGATCGTCGTCGACTTCGCCAAGTATCCGCTCGGATCGAAGGTCGTTCTTCAGGACCTGCGCGATCCCACCGATCCCACCAGCGCGACACCGATCATGCGCTTCGACGTCACGCGGGACGAAGACGATCCGAGTTCCCTGCCTGCGGTGCTGCGTCAGATCGAACGCCTGGTGCCGGGGCCGGAGACGGTCGAGCGGGAGTTCGCACTCAGCAAGAACGACGCCGGGAAATGGGTCATCAACGGGAAAGCGTTCGACGCAGGTCGCATCGACATCGAACCCCGTCTCGGGAACACGGAGATCTGGACCTTCGTAAACCAGTCGTTCTTCACTCACCCCATGCATATCCACCTCGTCCGCTTCCAAGTTCTCGAACGCAACAATATGGAGTTCGACGCAAGTGATCTGGGGTGGAAGGACACCGTCAGGGTCGATCCATCGACGCGGGTCCGCGTGATCATGCGCTTCGAGGGATTCCCCGGGCGGTACATGTTCCACTGCCACAACCTCGCGCACGAGGACCACTCGATGATGGGACAGATGCGGGTGATGGGCGACGCGACGACGCGCTACCCGAGCGAGACCGGAAGCTACGTGGGGTCCTCGTCACGCGTCCCGTTGCCGTACGCGTGCGACTTGAAGCTATGACGGCCCCGACGACCAAGGGGCGGCGCCCTCGTCCTCACCCTCTTCGGCGGTAGCTGCCCCCGCACCGCGCAGAAGCATCTGGACCTCGCGCGCGTGACTGGTCGATGACACGAGCGTGACGCGGTCCCCTGGTTCAAGGGTGGTGTCGGCATGCGGGAACATCAGCTGACCACGGCGGACAAGGCTGAGCGCAACCGTGCCCGGCGGGAGCGGAGCGGCCGAGATACGCACCCCCGCGAGCTCGGAGCCCTCCCGAACCTCCTCCTCCAACAGCGTGACGTTGCGACGGACGTTGACCAATCTCTTCAAGCTTTCGGAGAGAGCCTGCTTGTATCCGGCGATGAGGCTCGGCATGGAGACGATCCCAACGACATGGTTCTCGGGATCAACCACGGGCGACCAGTTCGAGTGGCTGCTTGTCAAGACGTCGATCACCGAGTCGAGATGGTCGTCGGCAGTTACCGGAGCCCACTCGTCCGAGATGGGAGCTTTAGAGAGCGTGGCTTCGATTTCGGTGTCCGCAAGCCCTGTCCTCGAGACGACTCCCTTGAAGGATCCTTCCTCATCGACGACGGGAGCTCCCGGGACGCGCACGCCGTCCATCGCTAGACGTGCCTCCTCGAACGACATCCCCATGCGCAGCACGAGTCGCGGTGGAGCCATCACGCGATGCACCGGCACCGTTGCCAGCAATGGCATCTGGAACCGGAAGCGGTGCGCAGGCGACTCCGCACGATTGAGGATCTGGCTGCGGTACATCGTCTCGTCCCCAACAACAAGGGCGGCGGCACCGAGCGCGATCATCGCCGGTGGAAGCAGCGCGAGGCTTCCTGTCATCTCCGCGACCATGAGCATCAATGCGAGATAAGCGTGAGAGATACCTCCGAAACACGAGATCATCCCCACGACCATGAAGGCCGCCGGCGTCGCGGGCACGCCGGGCGCAACCCCTTCGAGTAGACGCCACACCCCGAGTCCAACGAAAGCACCGATCACCATCCCCGGTCCGAAGATCCCTCCCGACCCTCCCGAGCCGATCGACAGCGAAGTAGCGAGGACCTTGACGAAAGGCAGCGCGAGGACGACCCACAGGGCGACGTCGGGTAAGCCATCCCTCATCGCGTTCTGAACGAAGCCGTAACCCGTCCCCAGGGCTTCCGGAGAGAGGAGTCCTAAGCCCCCTACCGCCACACCCGCCAGCGCGGGCTTGAACATGCGATTCGCGGGCAGCCTGTGGAACAGCGCGGTCATCCCATAGAAGGTCTTGGAGTAAGTGAGCGCTACCGCGCCCGCGACGAGACCCAGCATGGCGTAATAGAGCAGTTGGATGGGTGAGTCGAAATGGTTGCCGCGGAGGTAGCCGAAGATCGGCGTGAAACCCTCGAAGGCTCCGAAGATCGAGAAGCCGACCATCGAACCGATCATCTAGGGGAGCATCGCTTCGGCCTCGATGTCGTCGCGATAGAGGATCTCAGCACCGAGGATGGCGCCACCGAGCGGTGCGCGGAAGATCGCGCCGATCCCGGCCCCGATCCCGATGGTCACCGCTATGCGCGCGTCGGTGGGGTTGAGATCGAGCTTACGAGCGAGCAGCGATCCGAAGCCCGCGCTTATCTGAGCCGTGGGTCCCTCGCGTCCGGCGGAGCCGCCCGAGCCGATGGTGACTGCGGATGCCACGATCTTTATCAGCGATACGCGCGGCCGGATCCCCTTCGGGTTGCGATGAACCGCGTCGATCGCGGCGTCCGTGCCGTGACCTTCGGCCTCGGGAGCCCACCGGAACACGAGCACACCGGAGATCAGTCCACCGAGAGCAACCACGATCGGTATCAGCCACGGTCGAACCGCACGCACGATGCCGGACGAGTCACCCTCTCCCACAGGAGCCGGCGGATGGTATCCGGCGACGCTGTGAAGCAGGACCCGCGACGCGAGTTCTACCGCTTCGATGAAGAGGATCGCGCCCACTCCCGCGACCACACCGATGATGGACGCGAGCACCAACCATTTCTGAAGATATCCGGCGTCTTTGAGGCGGCCGATCAGGCTGAGGGGACGCATCCAGCTTTCTTACTACCCGTGAGGATCAGACTGCGCCACAGGACCAATCATCCCGCGTGTGGTACGGCGCCGTGCGCTAACAGCTGCGCTGGACGTCGCGGCCCGATCCTCCACGGCAGACGTCTCGGCCCCAACCGCCTCGTAGTACGTCGCGACCACCACGGCCTCGCAGCACATCGCGACCGCGCCCACCGAGCAACACGTCGGCACGTCCCGCACCTATGAGGCGGTCTCTGCCGGTTGCACCCTTCAGCAGTACACGACCACCGTGCGATCGCAACACGTCATCACCGCGACCGCCTCGGATCTCATTGCGAGCGCCTCGAGGACAGCGCGCGGTGACGCGGTCGTCGCCGCGTCGGACGGTAATGATGTTCCCGCACCCGAGAGCGTCGATCCATGCATCGGCGGACGAGCCGCGGATCGTGTTCGTACTGCCCTCGATCGTCAGCGTGCCCATGAAGTCCACGCCGAGCAGAACCGTGTTGCGATCCCCCCGGACGATGACGTCGCCGTTACCAGAATCGACGCGGATCGTGCTTCCGTCGGCATCCACTGTCGCGTTACCGTCGGGGACACAGACCGCGCCCGGATCGTCGGGGCACGGCTGAGGCGGAGTCTCCTCGACGGTGCGCCACAGCTCGGCGCCGTGCACGTCGTCTTCTGCATGGAAGAAGAGCGTGTCTCCCGATGCCGTGAGGTAATAAGGCCCGGACCCGCCGTCCGGGTTGATGTCGGCGACCATCTCGGTGC
>JBOGWY010000308.1:0-3906 GCA_050694015.1 Actinomycetota bacterium
GTGTAGGGGATGCCTATGCGGGCCCCGTTGTAGCGCCCCGAGCCGAAGTCGGGATGGAGTCCCTCGCTGAGGCCGATGCTCCTGACGATCGCGTCGGAACGAGGGTGTACGGGCAGGTCGTCGACGCGCAGGTTCCAATGGTTGTTCGCCGGGAAGATCGGGCAGCGCGGCGCGCCGGGGATCGGGTGGCTCGCCGCGGCGGGAACGAGAGCGATCCCCGCGAGCAGAGCGAGCAGTAGGCCACGAGCGGGACGAGCGAACACGGAGCGCACATTATCTATGTCGGAAGCCTCGACCGAAGCCTGAAAGGGCGCGAGGCTTGCGCTATGGAGTGGCTCTTCATAGTCACGATCAACGGCCCGCTGGCCGCTCTCCTCTTCTTCGACTTCCGCGCCAGCTTCATGAGCGAACGGCGCGCGCGTAAAGCGTTCAAGGCGGGCCGCTGTCAGAGGAAGGCGCCGGGGGTCCCCGGCGGGATCTGCGGGCAGCCGATCAGCGCGCGCATAGACCTCTACGAAGGCTACGAGTACCGGTTCCACCAGTGGGTCTGCGACGAGCACCACCGCGACGCCAAGTCGCGTGCGCGGGGCCTCCTCTACCAGGTAGAGGCGATCGATCTACCCGGATGACGCGGTCGCCGCTTCGAGGGCGGCGCCGGCTTCTTCCCATTCCAGTTCGAGAAGATCGATCCGACGCTTGTTGGAGTTGTAGTCGCGCACGAGGTCTCCGACATCGTCGCCCGACGCGTAGAACTCCGGATCCGCGAGAAGAGCCTCGAGCTTCGCGTTCTCGGCGGTGATCTCGTCGAGCTCCCTCTCGATCGCGGCGACGCGGTCGCGCAACTTCTTCGTACGCGCTCTCGATTCGGCCCCCGCACGGCGTTCGTCCTTGCGGGACCGGCGTGCCGAAGCCGAGGTACGCGACACGGGTTCGTGCTCGTCCGGCTCCTCGCGCTTGTCCAAGTAGTAGTCGTAGTCGCCGATGAACTCCGCGACGCGACCGGCCCGGACCTCGACGATCTTGGTGGCCACGTTCCGGATCAGATGCCGGTCGTGCGTGATGAGAACGAGAGCGCCCGCGTACTCCTCGAGCGCGTCCTCCAGCGCGTCGCGGCTCGGGATGTCGAGATGGTTCGTGGGCTCGTCGAGACACAACAGGTTCGCGGGAGAGACCAGGAGTTTCGCCAGGGCGAGTCGCGTTCTTTCACCACCCGACAGGACCGAGACATGCTTCTCGACGTCGTCGCCGGAGAAGAGGAACCGTCCCAGCAGATCGCGCGGTCGAACGTTGACGCCCGCCGGGATCGCACCCTCGAGCTCCTGCACGACGCGTTTGCCCGGATCCAATGCCTCTATCTGGTGCTGTGCGAAATAGCCGAGCTGGGTCTTGTGGCCGAGCTTGCGTTCGCCCGCCTGCGGCACGAGCACGCCTGCGATCAGTTTGAGGAGCGTCGTCTTGCCCGCGCCGTTCGGGCCGACGAGGGCGATCTTGTCGTCGCGCTCGATCGCGAGATCGAGCCCTTCGTACACCGCCACGTCGCCGTAACCGAAGCGGACGTCGTTGAGCTCGGCCACTACCCGGCCCGGTCTCGGCGGTTGCGGGAACGCCAGTTTCATAACGCGGGCGGAACGCCGCTGGACATCGACGGTGTCCATCCGCTCGAGCATCTTGATCTTGCTCTGGACCTGCTTCGCCTTGGTGTTCTTGTAGCGGAACCGCTCGATGAAGCGCTCCAGCGACTCCTGGCGACGCGCCTGGTTCTTCGCCGCGGCCGCGCTCTGCTCCATCATGAGCCGGCGCTGCTCGACGAAGGCCTCGTAGTCGCCGGTGTACGAGATCAATCTGCGGTCCCAGATCTCGACGACGCGGGTCGCGACGCCGTTGATGAAGTCGCGGTCGTGCGAGATGAGCAACACGGCCCCGTCGTAACTCTTCAGGAACCGCTCGAGCCATTCCACCGATTCCACGTCGAGGTGATTCGTGGGCTCGTCGAGCATCAACAGATCGGGGGACGCGAGCAACAGCTTCGCCAGCGCGATGCGCATCAACCAGCCACCGGAGAACGACTCCGTAGGTCGCTGGAGATCGGCGTCGCGGAAGCCGAGCCCGCCCAGGATCTGTTTCGCCTCGGCCTCGAGCGAATACCCGCCCAGCGTCGTGAAACGATCCTGCAGCCGCCCGTACTCGGCGATCAGCTCCGGGCGCTCGGCTTCGCTCGCCTGCGCGATCTCGTCTTCGAGCACCGCGAGCCGGTGGCCGGCTTCCGTCACCTCGGAGCCGACCGACAGCACCTCGTCGAGCAGCGGGCGCCCGCGCAGCGCGTCGGTCTCCTGTCGGAGGAAACCGATGACGACGTTGCGCGCGATCGTGATGTCGCCGCGGTCTGCTTGCTGCTCCCCTGCGAGCATCTCGAAGAGGGTCGTCTTACCCGTCCCGTTCAGGCCGACGAGCGCGATGCGATCGCGCGCTCCGACGCGCAGATCGGCGCCCGCGAAGAGATCGCGGCTACCGAAGGACTTCCACAGGCCCGATACCGTGATCATCGCTGGCGATCCTGATACCGGGCCGGAAGATCAGAGGTTCTTCAGGCGGTCGCTTCGAACGTGTCGAGGATCAGTTGGCAGCCGGCGAGGACGTCTTCCTCGGTCTCGGTCGAGTACTGACAGTTCAGGAAGTACTCGACGTCGTTGTTGAACAGGAAGATCGCGCGGCTGTCCTTCGGTTCCCCGTCGACGTCCACGCCCGTCCACTCGTACTCGTACGACGGGAACCCCGCGAGTGAGCCCTGGGTGGGCCCCGACGCGATCTCGCCGCCGGCCTGGTCGACGACCTGTTGGATGACACCGTCGAGCTCTCGCTCGATGTCGGCGACGTTCTCCTCGGTCACGTCGATGTTCAGCTGGTACGCGGTGATGTTGACGAGGTTCGTGTCGTCGGGCCCGACGGTCGTGTCCCACAGCTCGTTCGAGCCCATCGAACTGGCGGCCGCGTCGGCGCTGAACTGTTGCCAGTCCTCGGGATAGTCGAACGTCACGTCGTTCTCGCTGTAGGTCGCGACGGCGGTTTCTTCCTCTGCGTCGCCTTCTGCCGCAGATCCGGCGTCGCCCGAGTCGCTGCCCCCGCAGGCAACGGCGATCATCATCAAGGCGATCAGTAGGGCGATCATCACCGCAGATCTCTTGTTCATGGTCCTCCTCTTTCATTAACCGGGTGCAAGCCCGCGACGGCGTGAGGGTAAAGCATCAACCGTCGTAAAGACGGGCATTCAATGCGTGACGGCGGGGACCGTCCAGTACCAGACCGTCCCCTTTCCGGGCCCGCTTTCGACCCACATGTCACCGCCCTGTGCCTCGACGAGGTGCTTCGAGGTGTAGAGCCCGAGCCCACTGCCTTTGAGCTCTTGCCCCCGCGCGAGCGGGGTACGGGCGAACCGTTGGAATACACGCTCTTTCTGTTCATCGGTCAACCCGGGGCCGCGATCCGTCACCGCTATCTCGAGCGCGCCGTCTCGGGAGCGCACGTCTATCTCGATGCTTTCCTCGACCGGCGTCTGGATGAACGCGTTCCACAGCACGTTTTCGAGGATCAGCATCTGGCGACGGCGGTCGGCGAGAGCGTCGGGTAGTCCCCCCTCGGCCCGGATGGCGATCGTCGTACTGCCGGGCCCGGTCGGGGAACGGATCCCCGAGAGTTCGTCGCGTATCCCTTCGTCCACGACTTCTCGCATCATCTCGACGAAGTCGAAGGGCTCGACGGCATACGAGATGGCACCTGCCTCTATCGCGGCCACGCCGAGCACATCGCCGACGAGCGACGCCATCTTGTCGCTGCGCTGGGCCAGCACGTCCACGATGCGCAGTTTCTCTTCGTCGTCGACCTCGTCCCAGCGGTTCCGGAGGATCTCGG
>JBOGWY010000309.1:0-10594 GCA_050694015.1 Actinomycetota bacterium
GTAGCAGGAGATGCCGTGGACCTGGCTTCTCTTGGCGATCTTCCGTTCTCGGTGGGCGCCGACGTTCACTATGCGGATGTCGACGGCGGTCCCGTACAGATGTTGAGACAACCGCGCGCCGTCGATGCAGCGGTTGTACGCGACGCTACGAAACGCTGACGTGATTTGAACGGGATGATTGCCTGCTTTCGCTCGCATCGCCTCGAGTCGCCACATCAATCTCTTGATATTCATCCGTGCTCGGTGCCGTCCCACGCGCCCCCCGCGGAAGGTTCCAGCGAAGGAGTTGGCCCGACGCGAACACCCTGCGCTTTTCCCATGAACGAACTCGGGCCAGTCAAAATGTGCCGTCGAACCATCGGAATGTTCGAGTTCCTTGATCTTCCCGAAGGTCTGTGGCCCCGCGATGCCATCGACGGTCAAGTCATAGTGACGCTGGAACGCCTTGACGGCGCGTTTCGTTCGGCGGCCAAAGTCTCGATCGAGCACGAGTCTTCGCTTCTTTGCCGAAAACCATCCGATCACCCGCAGCTCGAGCGCACGAACGTCGCGCCCATGGGATCCCCGGCGAAGAACGCGATCGAATTCGTACTCGCGCGCCTCAGCTCTCGGCAACCCAACGAAACAAAGCACCGCAGCGGTCACCGTTAAGCCGCGCAGCGCGGTGGATGAACGCAACATGGTCCCCAATAAGAACTCTCATCGTCATACGTCACAAGCAGGTGGAGCACGCTGAGTAGCGCGCTCAGTGCGAAGAGTTAACGAGCGCACGCCGGAACAGCCACGCCGACAAACTGAAGGCGACGACGAACATCGCATTCAGATCCACCAGCTCGGCCACAGAGATACTGACCGCGTGGCTGACCGAGGAGCAGGTCGGTCTCATGGCCGGAGTCACTCTGCAGCTCGGAAACACGGCATTTGTCGATCCACTCACCGTTGCCGTCGGGATGCTTGCGCTTCTTGCGATCGCGCGGTGGCACCCCAACTCGGTGTGGTTGATCCTCGCGGGAGCCGTGGTCGGGCTCGTGCACGGCATCTTCTAGAACACTCGGACATCCGCTACCGGGTCATCGGCTCCGGCGACGTGTGCGCCTAGGAATCGGACGCCTTTCGGCGAAACCTTCCTAGATGATGCTCGCCTCGGGTCGCAGACTACTTGCCTCGTTCGTCGCGCTCGCCTGCGTGACACTTGCAGGCGCGGTCGCGGGCAGCACTCCGTCGGCCGCCGCAACGAAAGACTGCCGTGGATCGGTGGCCGGACTCGATCTCCAAACGGTCACGATCCCGCGGCTAAAGAAGGCCCTCGCGTCGGGGAAAACGACAAGCCGAGACCTGGTCGAGGCTTACCTCGACCGGATCGCCGCATACGACGGGCAGGTCAACTCGATACGCGCCCTCAATCCCAACGCGCTCAGGATCGCGCGCAGGCTCGATGCCGAGCGCCGCGCCGACCACATCCGCGGCCCCCTCCACGGGATACCGGTCCTGCTCAAGGACAACATCAATACGAGAGACATGCCGACGACGGCGGGATCGATCGCGCTCAAAGGCAGCATCCCGCTCGTTGAGGCGACGATCACGATGAAGCTCGAGGACAGTGGAGCGATCATCCTCGGCAAGACGAACCTTTCCGAGTTCGCGAACTGGGTGGATCTCAGCATGCCCAACGGCTACAGCTCGCTCGGGGGCCAGGTCCACAACGCCTACACGATGGGAGATCCGAGTGGCTCGAGCTCCGGCTCCGGAGTTGCAGGATCGATGGCGTTCGCGACGGGAACGGTGGGAACCGAGACCTCGGGCAGCATCCTGAGCCCGAGCGAGGCCAACAGCCTCGTGGGGATAAAGCCGACGACGGGATTGCTCAGTCGCTTCGGGATCATCCCGCTCGCACCGAGCTTCGACACGCCGGGTCCGATGACGAGAAACGTTACCGATGCCGCGATCATGCTTGGGGTGATGGCGGGCGTCGATGACAAGGACGAGCGCACCGCCGACAGCGGCGAGGCACCGTCGGACTACACGAAGTTCCTCAAGACCGATGCTTTGAAGGACGCGCGGCTCGGCTACAGCCCGGGCGACTTCGGCACCGATCTGGAGGAGGCTGCGCTGAAGGTGCTCGAGAAGCAAGGAGCGACGCTCGTCGAGACGGACACGCTGTCGAACACGAGTCTCGTGGGGCTAACAGAGATCGGGTTGATCCCCAATGAGTTCAAGGCGTCGTTGAACCAGTACCTTGCCGAGCAGACCCCCGAGTCACTGCGCGTGAGGACGCTCAGCGACATCATCGCCTACAACGAGGAGCATCCCGACAAGGTCAAGTACGGACAGAACCTTCTGATCGCGTCCGACGCGATGCCGGGCATCTACCATCCGGTCACCGCGGAGGCAACGATCCAGTCGTCGCGGGCCGTCATCGACGCGACGTTGGTGGCCGACGATCTCGATGCGATCGTGGCGCCCGGCAACACATACGCGAACGTGAGTGCAGCCGCCGGCTACCCGACCGTCGTCGTGCCCGCCGGTTACGCGGGCGAGCGAAACCCCGTCGGCGTGAGCTTCCTCGCCGACGGCTTCAGCGAAGACCGATTGATCTCGTTCGCATACGACTACGAGCAGGCGACGAAGCTTCGCGTCCCGCCGACAGTTCTGAACGACCGCCTGGTGCCCAAGGGGTGCGGTTAAGTAGGGGGTCCGAACCAGGTGGTAAGCGCGTCGGGGAGCCACGCGTGGGTTAGGTCGCCTCCCACCCAGGCGACATGTCCGTCGGGCCGGATCAACACGGCGGTGGGAGCGGTGACCACGCCGACTACCGGAAGCTCCCACTCACCGAGATACTCGGCATCGATCAACCGCACCCGGTCCGCCCACGGAGCGATGTCGATGCTGCCGGGCTCTCCGAGGTTGAGCAGCACCGGCCGGGCATCGTGTAACAGCGTGAAGACACGCGTGGGACCGTCCGCGGTGTGCAAGTCGAGGTCCGGCATCCGCCGGCCGAGGAGCGGGTGGCCCTCGCCGAGCTCGTAGTGGACGTCCAGACCGGACATCATCCCCGCGAAACGCTTGCGCGGCTCCTCCATGCCGAGCAACTCGGCCACCGTTTCGCGCGCGGCCTCGATGCGCTCGTCGACGCGGGACAGCGCGGTTTGCGCCATGGTGTTGCGCAACACGCGGGCCGCGATCGGGTGCCGCTCGGCGTGGTAGGTGTCGAGGAGGCCGTCCGGCGATATCTCGTTGATCACCTGGGCGAGCTTCCAGCCCAGGTTCATCGCATCCTGCACGCCGATGTTGAGGCCCTGTCCGCCCACCGGGGAATGCACGTGCGCGGCGTCGCCTGCCAACAACACCCGTCCGTTTCGATAGGACGCCGCCTGCCGGGTCGTATCGGTGAACCTCGTGGTCCAGATGACCTTGTGCATCCCGAAGTCGGTCCCGTATACGGCGATGAGAGCCGCGCTCAGATCTTCCAGGGTGGGTTCGCTGATGGATCCGGCGTGCGGCTCGGTCACGAGGACCCGCACTGGGCCCTCATCCGCGTAGACGATCTCGCCGTCGCGGATCTCGTAGTCCTCCCTACCCAGGGCATGGACACCGTTGTGGTCGCGGCGGATGCCTAACTCCGGCTGCTCGGTCATCTCGACCTCGGCGATCAGGGAGCTGAACGAAGGGTCCCATCCCGGGAAGTCGATCCCGGCTGCTTTGCGGATGAGGCTGCGTCCTCCGTCACACCCGACGAGGTATCGCGCACGCAACGACTCGCCATGGGATACCACCACGTCGACGCCGGTGTCATCCTGCGCGAAGCCGGTCACCTCATGCTCGCGATAGATCTTCACCGCGAGCTCGCCGACCCAGCCGGCGAGGATGCGCTCGATGTGGTTCTGCCACAGCCCGAGTCCGTACGGATGCCGGGTGGGAAAGTCGCTGATATCCAAGCGGGTCCCCGCGAACGCGGCGACCTGGACCTTCTGTCCCTCCGAGATGAACCGATCGGCGATTCCGCGCTGATCGAAAACCTCGATCGTGCGCGAGAGCAGGCCGCCTGCGCGCGAGCCGACGAGGTCCTGGTTGGCGCGCCGCTCGACGATGGCAACGTCGATCTTCGCCAAAGCCAACTCGGCCGCCAACATCATCCCCGTCGGACCTCCTCCAACGATGACGACTGCATGCTCGGTCATAGGCACGCTCCGGCCCGAGACGTCGACGCCTGCCACGCGACCCTCAGGATGCCTCCATCAGCTCGAGAAGCTTGCGGGTCGTGTTGACGCTGCGGATCGTCATTTGCTTGTAAAGAGGGGTCCCCATCATTTTCGTCATTCCACTTCGTGTGATGTTCTTGCGGTCGACGCGCCACACGATCGCTCCCGCGATATAGCGCACGTCGTCCATCTCGGGCTTGAATGTGACTTGCTTAAGGACGGAAGGTCGGGCGACGGGATCCCACAGGAACATCACGTAACACCTCATGACCGCATCGTCGGTCCATCCGCGCGGGATCTCATGAACCAGAGCACGCATGGTTCTGAGGTCGCGTAGCAGGACCTTGACCTCGAACCCGAATCGCTGCGCGATCGCCTTCTCGACCCGCGGCGTGACGCGAGCTCGACCCCGCTCGGTGGTGTCAAAGATGACGTTGCCAGAGTTGATATACGTCCGAACGGACGTCATCCCCACATCCTCGAAGACGGCCTTGAGTTGTTTCATATCGACCTTGTTCTTGCCGCCGACGTTGATGCCACGGAGGAGGGCCACGTATCTCACATCGGTGGCATGAGTCCAGGGACCGACGACGGCGCGACGACGATCAGGATTCCAAGTCCGACGATCGCTAGCGCCAGCGGCACGTCGATGGCGGCTTTCGAGGGTAGGAGCTTCTGGGCGAGAACGAGTAGGGCGATCACGGACATCCAGGTGACGCTCATGACGCCCAGTGCTACCAGCATGAGCATCAGTCCCATGCTCGAGCCGACACAGTAGCGGCCGAAATCGAAACCCGAGCGAACGCTCTCGCGGCAACGACGGCGACAGTGCCGCTTGAGCGGCGTGAACTCGTAGAGGCCCGCCGCGATCGCAACCGCCCCGGTGGCGAAAGAGCCGGGCGGCCGATACAACGCATAAACCGCGACGCCGACGACCGTCCAGACGGCAAGGTAGGACCCGACGAAGAGCGGCACGGCGCGCAAACGACCGCCGGCATGAACGCGTTTCAAGACTGCCGGAGTGGCGCCTGGAAGCATCATCGCCGCCATCATCGACACCCACAGGGCGATAAAGAACGCGAACGAGCCGAGCTCGGTTGCAGCGCCCATACCCATCTCGTTCATCTGCCGGACCGCGACGATCCAAGCTGCACCCGCGAGCCCGAGGGTCGCCGCCAACGCGGCTGCCGTCGCGGCTGTCCTAGAGCTCGTCATGGTCGGCCTGGCTTCCACACGTTGGATCGAGCGCTCTACGCTCAGAACGGGTACTCGTCCTTGCGCCAGGCGCGCGGCTCTTCCGGCTGCGGCTTCGGCGTCCGCTCCAGCAGCATGTTGAAGTGGGGCTGCACGAACGGATCGGGTGCCATCACCGTGTAGGTGTGGTACACGGTCCCGTTCTCGCGCGCGAACGCGATGTAGCTCGGAGCCTCGCGGAGGCCGTCTTTGAGCTCCGCGCCTACCTGCTCCGACCATTCCTGCATCCAGTCGGGCGGGTCGGCGATCATCTCCGGGATCCCGGGGATCTGGAGTGCTTGCTCTTCAGTCAACGCGAGCCCGAAGTCGAACGGGAAGTCGGTCGCGTACGTCGATACGTAGGGGAACTGCCAGCCCATCCGCTTCTTGTAGGCGGTCAGGCGGTCGATCGGCGCCCGCGAGAAGCAGAGGAACGTGACGTCGCGCTTGTTCATGTGGATCAGCCCGCCGTCGAACTCGTCGCCGAGGCTCGTGCAGCCGGGGCATGCCCCGACCTCGTAATCCGGCCCGTACATGATGTTGTAGGCGAGGAGCTGCGAGCGGCCATCGAACAGTTCGGCCAGGGTCTTCTTCCCGTCTTGGGTGTCGAACTCGTAGTCCTTTTCGACCGGGACCCAGGGGAGCTCGAGTCGCTTCCCCTTGATCTCCTCGTTTAGTTCGGCGTGTTCCGCCTCGAGCTTGGCCAGCTCGTCGCGTGCCGCCTGCCATTCTTCGCGCGTTCCGATCTTGTGCCCAGCCACCTCGTCTCCCTCCTGTGAGCTCGGCCGTTCCAACCGATCCGATGACTCGGCCGAAAGCTACTCCGACACCAACTACGACCCCAGATCGCTCGCAAACTCATCGCGGAAGGCGGCCGATGGCAAGATTTCGGAACAGATAGAACAAAGCAGAACTTTCCGCGTCCGCCCACGGTCTAGTGACTGTCATCAGTATCTAGCGAGTGAGGTGATGGTCGTGGGAAGGAAGTTTCTGGCGATCTCATTGGTGGCGATGGCAATGGGGGTACTCGCCTTCACGTTCCCATCAGATCGACAGTCCTCGGCCGCGCTGGAGCTGCACCTGCCGCAAGGCGAGGAAGCGTTGGCACAGGAGCGCATCCTCATGATCGATCATTCGGGTGCTATTTCAGCCGTCGATCCGAACAGCGAAGAAGTGGTCTACAGGGCTGAGAAGGGCGTCGTTTCTCCGACGATGGACCTCGTCTATGCCCAGGCGCAGCGAAGCGTGACCATCACAGCCGGCGCCACGGGAACGCCGCTCGGGCGTGTCGCGTCACCGACCCGGATGGAACTAGAAGTCGCGTCTGCGAGCGGGCGACTGCTCGCGTTCGCTCAACCCGAGAGGCCCGGCGGGACAGAGTGGATGCCGGCGGGCCGGGCACGGACGAAGATCGCAGTGGTCGCGACGAACAGGATCGGACGCACGCGGACCTACGACCTCGAGGGCAACTACGCGATCGAGGCGTTTTCGACCGATGACCGTCAGCTTTTCCTCCTTGAATACATGCCCGCGAAGAATCCCTGGCACTACGGACTGCGGCGGCTCGTTCTCGCCACCGGCGAGGTTCGTGACATCAAGAGAACAAAGCAGAACGCGCCGGGAGAGATGAATGGTTCTGGACGACTGGCACTCTTTTCACCTCCGGGCCATGAGCTCTACACGCTGTATACGCAGCAGGGACCCAATTACACGCATGTCGACCCTCAGGATGCCCGCCCCGATGAGGTCTATGCGTTCATTCACTTGCTCAACCTCGACGGGGCGTGGACCCACTGCATCGATCTCCCCGCCCCCTTCGGCACCGGAGCCGCCACTACTCATGCCATGGCGATCTCCGAGGACGGCAGTCGGCTGTATGTGATCGATCCATCCTCCGGCGGCGTCGCCGTCGTCGATCCACGCGCGACGCGGGTACTGCGAGCCGTCACCGCCGATCTGGGAGCGCTGCAACATGGGGCAAGCGCATCCGTCTCTTCAGACGGGACGCTTTACCTCGCGGGTAGACACCAGGTATTGGTGTTTGACGGTGAAAGTCTGCGGCTGCTGCGGACATTCCGGGTGGCCCGGCCCATCTCGGGAATTACAGCGAATGCCGATGGCTCGAAGCTCTACGCGGGGAGCAAGGGCAGGCTATTAGTACTCGATGCCCGGACCGGCCGCCGCTTGCGGACGATTTCGGTTCGAGGAGTCGTTCCGACGCAACTAAGAGCTTCCTACGTGGGGCCGGCTGGACTCGAACCAGCGACCAACGGATCATGAGTCGCAGTCCTATCTGACCCATCGGCTGGAGTCGTGAGTGCGGATCGCTGTCTTCGGTGTGGGTGGCGTGGGCGGATACTTCGGAGGCCACCTGGCCGCCGCTGGAGAAGATAGATGTGGCCTTCATCGCGCGCGGGCCTCACCCCGACTTCGATCGCGCGCATAGTCGGGTGCGAGTGATCTGGGACGGGCCGAGCCTGATCGCTCGGCCCCCTTCCCGACTACTCCTTAGTGTTCGTGCTTGTTGCCTTTGGGCTGTGCACCGCTGTCGTCGTAGTCGACCTCACTCTCCACGCCTTCGGTCCTGAGCCCATTGATCCACCACTGCACTCGGTGGAAGCGCCGTGCGTAGATCCCCGCGATCCTGTTCGAAACGAAGTTGTTCGAGATGTGGATGAACGCCTTCTCCATGTCGAGCAACTCGATGCCGGACGCAACGTGACCTCCGATCTGATCGGTGGTTGCGCGATGCGCCTCGGGAGCGGGACCCGTTATCCGGTTGTTCGAGATGTTCAAGTGGAGGTCGCGAGCCTGGTGAACCTCGATCCCGACCGGCGGCTCGCTCCACCCGTCGACCGCCTCGCGGTACTCACGCAACTTGATCGTGTTGCCCTTGATCGTGAAGTGACCGGTCTGCGTACGCAGGTGCTTCTGCTCGTCGTCCGCATTGAAGATGTCGACCATGATCCCCGACCCGATGAGGTTGTTACGAAGGAATGCCACCTTCGTCGTGTGCTCGTGCGGATCGTTTAATGCTTCGTTCGTCTCCGACGCAGCGGTTCGGTCGTTGGCCGAGTGGTCCGAATCCGTGTAGATCAAGCCATACGGGCCCGTCGCGTAGATCGTGTTCTCTTTGAACAGAGCTCGGTGGAAGCGCTTCATATGCGTTAGGCCCATCTTGTTGTGCTGGTTGCCGGCACCGTGGTAGTGGCTGTTCTTCCCGAAGCCCGACGAATGATGGTGGCCGTGAAGCCGCATCTCCACGTAGCCGTAGAACGTGTTGTCTCGGTACCGGGCGCCGTTGAAGCCGTCGAGGTTCGCGATCCGGTTGCTGCCCTGTCCGAAGTCGAACTCGAAGCCGTCATCCGTCGGAGGCGTGCCGACGACGTTATTCGCGAACAAACCGTCCCAGTGGCGAAGCTGCCCGATGGTTCCGAAACGGTTGTTCTTGATCACTCCGCTGGTCGCGGCCCCGGTGCGCTCGACGTTCTCGTTGACGCGCAGGTCACCGATCCGGTTCCTAACGACTTTCACTCGGTTCCCGATCCAGTTGAGCGTCAGGTTGCTGATGATGTTGTTGCGGATCACGACATATCGGTTCGTGTCGTGGATCTCGAGCCGGCCGAGATCCCAACCTTCGATCACATGCGGGCTCTTCTTCGTTCCCTTTCCGTACCGCACACCGTTGTTGTGCGTGAACTGCGAGTTGTCCTCGATCTCGACGCTGCCGTCTTCGACGTTGGCCGCCGCCGGCGCCGCCGTGAACAACAGCCCTCCCACCACAGCCACAGCAATGACCACAGACCAACAGCGGATGGACCGACGTGTGCCCATTCGTACTGCCCCCTTTCAAGATTGCCGCCAGACGAGTCCGGGCGCCGAAAGGGACTCCAGACTCATACATAGGTACGAACGCGGGGCCACTCGGTAACCGAGCCGGGAGAGTAATCACGCGGCGCGATCGCGCGACGTCGCATCGGAGTTGGCGAGCATCGTGGGGGTGACGCCGGGAAGGGGGGCATTCGGCTGACATGCAGCTTCGCAGGTGGGGCCGGAGTGACAACCATCACCCGGAACAGGACACAGTTGCGTGGGGCCGGCTGGACTCGAACCAGCGACCAACGGATTATGAGTCCGCCGCTCTGACCAACTGAGCTACGGCCCCCAACAACCAGAGCCTACGGTGCGCCGCCTGGCGGTCCTCACGCCGCAGCCTTGAGGGACGGTTACCAAGCGCCATCAGAACTGGTGCGCAGCTAGCGCGTGATCCTACGGACGCCGTACGCGCCGAGAATGCCAAGTCCCGCGCCGATCACGACGAGGACGATCCGTTGACGTAACAGCGCATCTTCATCGCGTGCAACTTGGACGCTACCAACCGGGGTATCCGACGCGACCGCCCGGATCTCCGCCTCGAGCCCATCCCGCGCGGCCATCGAGATCGTTGCCGCGCCGAACGACGTGGGCTCATCCGAGATCGACCAGCCGAGTTGCTCCGCGTTCCCGATCGCGTCGTCGAACAACTGTGACGCCGTCGTCCCGGGAGCCTCGAATTCGACAACCGCGAAGTAGCTGCCGACGATAAGAATGCTGCCGGTGTTCTCGGTCTCGTTCGTCACGGCGGCGCTCTCAGGAACCAGCTCCGCGGCAGCCTCCTGCATGTCGCGCTGCGACGGGCCGAGCCAGGTCGGAACGAGAAACCCGATCACGGCACCCACGATCGCCGCGACGACCGGCGCGATCAACGCCGGTCGCGCGCCACGGTCACTCACAGGGTTGCTATCAAGTCTTCGACAGCCTCCTTCAGCTGCACGTATGCAGACTCCGAAACATGCTTGCTACGTTGTGCTTCCAGCTCGACGAGCATCGCCTCGAGCTGGTAGCGAGCGGCATCAGGCCGGTCTCGGTCGCTCGACGCCTCGGCTGCATCGACTTTAGCTTCGAGGGATCTGGCAACTCCCGAACCGATCGCGCCGGCCACGGAGCGAGTCAAGCATCTCCCGGAGGGATGCGAAGGTCCCCGAACCACCACCGCCACCACTGCCACCGGTGATGAACTGAGACACCCGGTAGGGGGCCGTTCGATGGGCCTGAACCAAGTAGCCCAACGTGTTGCTTGAACTGACGTTGTAGATGGACAGGTCCGTCACGAAGTATGGGCC
>JBOGWY010000310.1:0-12327 GCA_050694015.1 Actinomycetota bacterium
GGGAACGTTGGGGATGTTTTGGCGAGTGAAAAGCAAGCGTCGCAAGGCCGCAGGGAGCGTGCGTACCCGTAGGGTACGTGCGCGACCGAGAACGCCGCGAGGCGCAGACTTCTCGCCGCCAAAATACGTAGGACATTGCTGGACGAGGCACAGGGAGGTCTGGTGAGCAAGAAGGTGATCTATACGCAGAACGCGCCCGAGGCGGTCGGCCCGTACTCGCAGGCGATCAAAGACGGCGATCTGCTGTTCTGTTCCGGTCAGGTCGCGCTCGACCCCTCCTCGGGCGAGCTGGTCGGTTCGTCGGTCGGCGATCAGACTCGCCACGCGATGGACAACCTCGGGGCGATCCTGAACGCGGGGGGAGCGACGTTCGAGAGCATCGTGAAGGTGACCGCTTATCTCACGGACATGAACGACTTCGCAGAGTTCAACGAGGTCTACGGCGAGTACTTCAAGTCATCCCCGCCGGCGCGCGCCACCATCGGCGTCGCGGCCCTTCCGAAAGGGGCTCGCGTGGAGGTCGAGTGCGTCGCGCGCGCCGCGTCCTAGACGATCTCGTCTCCGAAGCGGATCTTCACCTCGCGGTCCCGCGGCTGCCCCTCGACGGGCTCGAGCCCGGCCTCTTCCGGGGTCTGCGCGTCGACCCGGTTAACGTAGCTTTCGAGCCGGCTCATCAGCATCAGGATGCCGAAGATGACGACCGGCCACGCGATGAGAACGGCGAGCAGGAAGATCTGATAGGGGGTCACATCTAACAGTGTCGCAGGCCATGACCCCCGAAGTCGCGGATATCGCGCCTCTCGTCTCGCCCGACCGCTTGATCGGGCGGCTCCGGGAACTCGTACAGACACCGTCTGAGAACCCTCCCGGCGAGGAGGCGGCCGCCGCGTCACTCGCGGCCCGTTTCTGCGAGGAGCTCGGTCTCGAGGTGTCCGTGCACGAACTCGATGCCGGACGGCCGAGCGTCGTGGCGCGGCGGACCTTCGGCGACGGACCCACGTTGTGTTACTGCTCCCACATCGACGTCGTTCCTGCCGGCGAGCATTCGGCATGGGCGCATGAGCCCTACGGAGCCGACATCGTCGACGGGATCATGCACGGCCGCGGCTCCTCCGACGCGAAGGGCCCGATCGCGGCCGCGCTCGAAGCGGTCGAGGTACTGACCGCGGCGGAGATTCCTCTGCACGGCACCCTCGAGCTCGCGCTCGTAGCCGACGAGGAAGCGATGGGGTTCAAGGGCGCGGGTTTCCTCATCGAGCAGAGCATCATCCGGCCCGATATCGCGATCGTGGGCGAGCCGACCGCCTTGAGGATCGTGCGGGCGCAGCGAGGCCCCTGCTGGATGCGCATCATCACGCGCGGTATCGCCGCCCACGGCTCGGCCCCGGAGCGGGGCGTGAGCGCCATCCGCCACATGTCCGAGATCGTCCTGCGGCTCGAGGAGACGCTTCCCGACATCACGCACGAGGTCGTCGGCGGGCCGAGCATCAACGTCGGGACCATCCACGGCGGTGCGAAGGTCAACGTCGTCCCGGCCGTGTGCATCGCGGAGGTCGACCGCCGCAGCATCCCCGGCGAGACGAAGGAGAGCGTGATCGCATCGATCGAAGCTGCGATCGAGCTCGCCAAGCAACGCTTCCCCGAGATCGACGCGACCGTCGAGCTTCCGGTCTACGGCGAGCCGTTCGAGGTCCGAGAGGATTCGATCGTCCTGCAGGCCCTGAGCGACGCGGTGTCGGCGTCGACGGGAGCTCCCGCCGAGATCGTCGGGTTCCGCGGCTCGTCCGATGCGCGTTTCTTCGCGGAAGCCGGCACCGACGTGGTCGTGACCGGGCCCGGCGACATCACGGTCGCGCACACGGCCCGTGAGTACATCGACCTCGCCGAGCTCGAACGCGGCGCGATCGCGTACGCCCTCGCGTTCGCGAAACTATTGACGCCATGACCGAGTTCGCGTGGGGCCGCACGATCTCGCACGTCCTCGGGGGCAACCCGCTGTCCGAGGACGAGGCCGCCGCGGCCATGGCAGAGATCATGGAGGGGGCCGCCACCCCCGCGCAGATCGCCGGCTTCGTGGTCGCGCTGCGGGCGAGGGGCGAGACGATCGACGAGGTCGTGGGACTCGTCAAGGTCATGCGCGAGTACGGCGAGAAGGTCACCGTCGCCGGCGAGGTCCTCGACACGTGCGGCACCGGCGGTGACCGCACCGGGACCTTCAACGTTTCCACGGCCGCCGCATTCGTGTGTGCGGGGGCCGGGATCAAGGTGGCGAAGCACGGCAACCGCGCCGCGTCGTCCCGGTGCGGCTCCGCGGACGTCCTGGAGGCGCTCGGGGTCAAGATCGACCTCGGCCCCCAGGAGGTAGCGTCGTGCATCGATCAAGCCGGCATCGGCTTCTGCTTCGCGCCGATGTTCCACCCGGCCATGCGCCACGCCGGCGCTACCCGCCGCGAGCTCGGCGTCCCGACGATCTTCAACTTCCTCGGCCCCCTCACGAACCCCGCCGGTGCTACCCGCCAGGCCCTCGGGGTGTCGGATCCGAACATGCTCCCGAAGATGGTGGCCGCGCTCGGCCGCCTCGGCAGCCGCCGGGTGCTCGCGTTCCACGGCGATCAGGGCCTCGACGAGCTCTCGACGTCGGGTCCGTCCCGAGTGGTCGAGCTCGATGAGGGCGAAACGCGCGAGTGGACGATCGACCCTGCGGAGCTGGGCCTCGAGCGCTCCCCGTTGGAGGCGATCGCCGGCGGGGAAGCCGCGGAGAACGCCGCCGCGATCCGAGAGGTCTTCGACGGAACCCCGGGTCCGAAGCGCGACGTCGTGCTCCTCAACGCGGCCGCCGGTCTGGTCGCAGCGGGCCGCGCCGACGACATGAAGGCGGCCCTGGAGCTGGCCGACGACTCGGTCGACTCGGGCTCGGCGGCCCGGGCCCTGGACGCCCTGATCCGCGTCTCGAACGCGTAATACCTCTCACGATTCCGGAACGACTATGCGCGCGCCGAAACCCCCTCCTGAGCCGTTCGAACCTTGAACCGATCGCCGGGACGAGCCGTTACCGGCATCACCCACGTCCCCGACACGCCGACAAGACTCACATCGGTCACCCGGCTCAACCACCGACTGATAACCCGCGCCTCTCGCTGAGCCGCAGCAGGTGCGGCATCGAAGCCTTTCTCCTCGCCGCGGTCTTCGCCTTCGACCAAGCGACCATCGCGGATCACGACCTCCCGCTCATCCGCCCGGAGCCGGATCTCGCCCGCCCCGGCGAGACAGCGCGTCTCGATATGGCGATCGAGCGCCCGCTCCAGGAGAGCCGCGCGCTCTCGTAGTTCGGCCGCCTCCTCGAAACGCTCCTGTGCGGCGAGCCGTTTCAGCCGCGCCATCAGGGGATCGAGAACGAGCCCGGGGGCCCGGGCCGCGGCGACCAGGACCTTCTCCACTTCCTCCCTATGCGCCTCGCGATCGCGGCCCACGCACGTATGCATCTGCGAGAACGCGCATCCTTTGCAGCGCGCCGGCTCGCGGCACCGGTGAACGGCGACGGCATCGCGGAGTCCATCGATCAACGTCCGTACTGCTCGCATCGAGTGGAACGGGCCCATGTAGAAGCTGCCGTCGTCCTTGAGCATCCGGGCCGAGGAGATCTTGGCAGACCGGCCGGCGCTCGCGACCTTCAGGTACCAGGTCCCGGAGCGCTTGCCGGCCCGGTTGTAGGGCGGCATCTCGGCGGAGATAGCCCGGGCCTCGGCGACCTCGGCTTCTAGCAGCGTGGCGAAGCGCTCGGTCTCGATCCTCTGGGTCTCGCGGAGGAGGTCGCGGATCTTGCGTCTGGGGTCGCCGTAGAAGTACGAACGCACTCGGCTGCGGAGGTCCGATGCTTTGCCCACGTACAGCGTTTGGCCTTGCGCGCCGATAAATCTATAGATACCTACTCCTTTGGGGACGTCGTCCGCGAGGGAGATCTTGTGGAAGGTGCCGTCCATGCGGGTCGACGACATACGGACGAGGTCTTCGAGGGTCGTCACCCCGAAGCCCGCCACCCGCTCGATCAGATGATGGAGCACGTCGGTCGTCGCGAGGACGTCGGCATAGGCGCGGTGGCACGGCTGGTGCGCGCACCGCAGATACCGGGCCAGGGTCTCGAGCCGGGCGTTGGGCACCTCGCCCGCGAGGATCTTGCGCGCCAGGGTCGCGGTGTCGACGACCTGGTTATCGAGCCGCGGGTAGCCATCGCGTGCGCACGCGGCGTTGAGGAAGCCGATGTCGAAGCGGGCGTTGTGGGCGACGATGACGGTGTTCTTGATGAATTCCAGCAGGCTGGGCAGCACCGCGCAGATCTCGGGGGCCTCCACGAGGGCCTCGTCCGATATCCCCGTCAGCAACCTGATGAACGCGGGGACATCGCAGCCGGGATTGACCAGGGTGTGGAACGTGCCCACGACCTCGCCGAGGCGGACCTTGCAGGCCCCGATCTCGGTTATCGCGCAGGAAGCAGGGGAACCTCCCGTAGTCTCCAGGTCCAGGACACAGAAGGTGACATCGGTCAAGGGCGTACCCAACTCCTCGAACGACCGTTGTACCTGCATGGTGGGGGACGATACGAACATATGTTCGATACTTCAAGGTTCTAGACGATGGTGAGTAGAGAGACGACTCCGGCCGCGGGCGCCGCAGGGCAGATCCACGAGCTCGAGCGCACGCTGGAGTCCCTGCGCGAGGACTCGGAGGTCGCTCACGTACTGCTGAGCCTCTCCGGGGTCCTGGCGGAAGTGCGCTCGGTCGAAGAGACGCTCGACAAAGCCGTCAAGGTGGTGGCCGAGATCCTGCGCGCGGACCGCGCCTTCGCGGTGACGCTGGCAGACGACGGCGCCCGCTTCGAGGTGCGAGCGCACACCGGCTTCGGCGCCGAACGCCTCGCACAGCTGCACGAGCTCGCGTCGAGCCCCGAGGGCCTCTCGTTGATCAAGATGGCGCTGCGTGAGCTGAGCCCCGTCCTCGTAGGCGACATGACCGTCGACGAGCGCGTCGACGCCGACATCGCCCGCCAGCATGGAGTAGGGGCGTTCATCGGCATCCCCGTGGCGCGCTGGGGCGACGAGTTCGGCGGCATCGGCGTCGAGTTCAACCATCCGCGCCGGTTCATGACTAAGGACGAGGCCCTCGTGCGAGGGATCTCGCGGCAGATCGGCGTCGCGATGACGAACTCGCGCCGGTTCAACCTGCTCGGAGGTCTGCGCGCGTTCGGCTTGAGCCTCGGCTCGAAGCTCAGCCTCTCCACGGTCATCACGCAGATCTCGTGGGGCTCGGCATCGCTATTGGGCGGCGATCTCGGTGCCGTTTACTTCCTCGATTCGACGAGCCGTGCGTTGGTGGCGGCCGGGGGGCTGGCCGAGCTCATGGACATGAACGAGGACTTCCCGCGCATCAGTCTGGACCAGGAGCCGTGGCGGGCGCTGGTGCAGGGTCGTTCGATCCTCGTGCGCGACCTCGGCACCGACGAAGCGCCTATCAGCGCCGTCGCGGCCCCCATCCCCGGAGAGGGCACACCGATGCTGGGTGCGGTCGTCGTGTTCTTCCGCCGCCGGCTCGCGCTCGCGCCGGACGAGACCGAGGCCCTCAGTGTTCTCGCCGGTCAGGCCGGGATGGGGATCGAGAACGCCAACCGCTTCGAGCGTCAGCGCCGCGTCGCGCGCAGTCTGCAAGCAGGGCTGTTGTCGACGGAGATGCCGCAACTGGAAGGGTTCGAGATCGCCGCGGTCTACGAACCGGCGAGCGGCGAGGCCGACATCGGCGGCGACTTCTTCGACGTTTTCTCGGTCGGCGAGGACAAGTACGCGATGGTCGTGGGCGACGTGTCCGGTAAGGGGGCCGAGGCCGCGGCCCGAACGGCGATGGCGAAGTACATGCTGCGCGCGTTCGCGATGCGTAACCCGACGCCCTCGTCGGCGCTCTACTACCTGAACAACGCGCTCACGCATGACCTCGAGGCGGATCGCTTCGCCACGCTCGTGTACGGCGTGTTCGACATCAAGAACAGACGCTGGACGATCGCGCGGGGTGGACACCCACCGCCGCTCGTGCTGCGTGCGGCCACCGGCAAGGTCGAGGCGTACGAAGATCTGCAGGGACCGATCCTCGGAGCGTTCGAGGACATGCAGTTCCAGCAGGAGAGCTTCGACATGGCGGCCGGCGACGTGATCCTGCTCTACACCGACGGGATCATCGAGGCCCGTTCGTCGGACGGCGCGTTCTACGGGCGCCGGCGGATCGAGGAGGGCCTCGCGCGCTACGGGCAGATGTCGGCGCACGAACTGACGCTGAAGATCTTTTCGGACGCGCAGCAGTTCGGCGAGATCTCCGACGACACGGTCGTGTTCGCGATCAGGTGCACCGAGTGAGCTATCGCTGCGACGCGTGCGGTAACAAGACACGCTTCGACGTCTTCGAGACGAAGCGGATGCGGACGTTCCAGCACTTCACGCTCGGTGGTGACGTCAGCATCGAGGAGGAAGAGATCCTGCAACACGACGTCGAGCGCGTGGTGTGCCGGTGGTGTGGATCCGCCGACAACATCGTCGAGGTGGACGCTGCCGCCGACGCGGCAGCCGTCGAGGAGAGCGGGTGACGTCGGGGCCCCTGTCCGGCGTGAAGATCCTCGACCTCACTCGGCTCCTTCCGGGTGGGTACGCGACGTTGTTGCTCGCGGACCTCGGTGCGGACGTGCTGAAGGTGGAAGAGCCCGGTAAGGGGGATTACATCCGCTGGACACCACCGATCGTCGGCGAGTTCTCCGCGTCGCACATCGCCCTCAACCGAAACAAGCGCTCGATGACCTTGAACCTCAAGAGCGAGGAGGGCCGCGAGGTGTTCCTCACCCTGGCCGAGAGTTACGACGTCGTGATCGAGTCGTTCCGGCCCGGCGTCATGGACCGGCTCGGCGTCGGCTGGGACGCGCTCCGAGGGCGGAATGAGCGTCTCGTCTACTGCGCGATCAGCGGTTACGGCCAGGATGGCCCCCGGGCGCAGGTGGCAGGACACGACAACAATTACGTCGGCTATGCCGGCGTCCTCGGGATCATCGGTGAGGAGGGTCGTCGCCCCGCGCTACCCGGCGTGCAGGTAGGCGACCTCGGCGGAGGGGGGATGGCCGCGGCGATCTCGATCCTTGCGGCCCTCTTCAAGCGCGAGATCACCGGTACCGGCGACTTCTGTGACGTGTCGATGTCGGACGGTGCACTGTCGTGGCTCACCATCCATGCCGGCAACTACGTCGCCACGAAGGAGAACCCCGAGCGCGAACGCATGCACCTTTCGGGGCTGTACCCGTGCTACCGGGTCTACCCGGCCGCCGACGGATGGCTGACGGTCGGTGCGCTCGAGCCGCAGTTCTGGGCCGCGTTGTGCGAGGCGATCGCACGGCCCGATCTCGCCGGCGATGCGTTCGCGATGGGGGAGCGCCGCGACGAGGTGATCGCGGAGCTGGGCGATCTGTTCGCGACCAAGACCCGGGCCGGGTGGATGGAGCACTTCGGAGATCGCGACGTATGCGTCGCCCCCGTCTACGACTTCGCCGAGACGTTCGCCGACGAGCACAACCGTGCCCGCGGCATGATCTTCGACGCGGAGGTGCCGGGGGCCGGGCCGTGGTCGCACGTCGGCAACCCCCTGAAGCTGCAGAGCAACGAACTCGACGCGATGAGGAGACCTCCGCCCAAGATGGGCGAGCACACCGAGGAAGTGCTGGCCGAGGCCGGCGTCACGCAGGAACGCATCGAGGAGCTCCGCGCCGGCGGCGTGATCTGATGATCGATCTACCGAACGACGTGGCGATGACGCTGGTGCGCGCCGTGGGTGCATATCTGAGGGCGATGCCCCCCCAGGAACTACCCGCGAAGCTGCGCCGCTACCAGAGCTTCCGGCCGCAAGGTCTCGCTCGTCACAGGAAAGAATTGCTCGGCGTACTCGACGACGCCGCGCTGCGGGCCCGCATCGCGGAATGGCTCGAGAAAGACAAGCCGAAGATCCCGCGGGCGGAGGCAGAGCTGCTGCGCGTCGCCGTCGATCAAAGCGACGGGTGGGAGGGCGAGCTCCTGTCGAAGGCCGCGATGCCGAAAGCGAAACCCAGACCGGCTTCAACGGAAGCGGATCGCGTTGCCGCGGAACGGGAGAAAGTACGCAAGGCGCGCGACGAAGCGCGCAAGGCGAGACAGGACGCGCGCGCGTCCGTCGCCGGTGAGCGCGCGAAGACGGCAGAGCTCGCCGACGAGGTAAGGCGATCGACACGCAGGATCGCCGATCTCGAACGCACCGCCACTGCTGCGGCGAGGGAATCGGAGCGCGCTCTCGACAGGGTCGAGCGGGACGCGCGCAAGGCGAGGTCGACGCTCGAGAAAGCGCTCGGGGAGCGAGACCGCGCCAAGGAGGACGCGAAATCGGCGCGGCGAGAGGCGATGGCGGCGCGCCGGGATGTGACGCGACTCGAGCAAGAGGTGTCCGCCCTGACGAAGAAGCAGACGACCGTCCGCAAGAAGCCCGCGGCGCCCCGCGAGCGAAAGCAACTGCCCGTGCCGAAGGGCCGTCTCGAGGACGCCAAAGAGACGCTGTCGGAATGGTTGTCGACGCGGCTCGTCCATCTCGTGATCGACGGCTACAACGTGGCGAAGGCAGAGGGCGGGTTCGGCTCCCTCCCGCTGGAAGAGCAGCGAGATCAGCTGGTCAAGGCGGCCGCGAAGCTCGCGCATCGTGTCGCGGGCCACACGATCATCGTTTTCGACGGGAGCAAGGTTGCCCCCGGCTTCGCGCGCCGGTCGCGTTCCCGTGTGGAGGTCGAGTACTCACGGCCGGACGAGATCGCCGACGATCACATCGTCGCGCGGCTCGAGGAGCTTCCGGGAGATCCCGTCGTGCTCGTAACGAACGACAAGGAACTGCAACGGCGAGCGCGACGTTTGGGAGCGACGATCGCGACGTCGAACCAGCTGCTCGCGCTGATCCGCTAGCTCGCGGTTGTTTCCTTCTGCCGCTCCCGGTATGCGGCGACGTTCATGCGGGTCGAGCACGTCGCGTTGCAGTAGCGCCGGGACCGGTTGCGCGAGGTGTCGACGTAGACGTCACCACAGGTGTCGGCCTGGCAGATGCCGAGACGCGAGAAACCCTTCTCGACGATCAGCGTCGCGAGCCCCATCGCGGCCCCCGAGCCGATCCGGTCTGCGACCGGGGCGTCGTGTGCGGAGTAATGGAGGTGCCACGGGTTGTCGTCGTGGTTGCTGATGTAAGGAGCGGCACCGGTGTCGCCCAGGATCTCGTTCAACAGACGGACGGCGGTGTCCTCGTCGGCATGGAAGACCTCGCGGAGGCGCTCGCGAACGACCTTGATCTGCTCGATATCGGCGGAGGTCACGCTCTCGGCGCCCTCGACCATGTACGGCTGCAGGAAGCCTCTCCATGCCTCCACGTCGGGCAGCATCTCCCGCCCGCTGGGCGTCCCCTTCGTGTTGATCAGGTCGGCGGCGAAGTGCGCCGCCTCCATGCTGTAATGACTGAAATCCATTTGACTTCTTACCTCGGGCTGGGTATGTTGTAACTGTCATAAGCAGGATAGCCCATTACGAGAGGAAGAGCAATGCTCCAGCTCCTGATCGTTCTGCTCATCATCGGCCTCCTCGAAGGGCTGGCCTACCGCTACGGGCGGGACTCCAGCGACGGGGACAACTGGTCCCGTCACTGCGATGCGGAGTGCATCGCCCGCTAGATGAGTATCTCCGAAGCGGTCGTATCGGTCCGGTCGAGGGCCGGCACCTCAGAGCGCAGTGGTATCGCTGCGCTCTTCGTTGCCGTGGCCATCTGGGGGTCGACGTTCATCGTCACCGACTCGATCCTGAACTCGTTCGGCCCGTTTACGATCCTGCTGCTTCGTTTCACGATCGCCTTTCTGTGCCTGGCTCCGTTCGCGGCCCGGCACGGCTTCCGCCTCCGTGACATCTTCCAGAAGCGCTTCGTGATCTTCGGTTTCACCGGTCTGGCGCTTCATCTAGGTCTCGAGAACATGGGCCTCGTCTACACGACGCCCGGCAGCGCGTCCTTGATCATCGCGAGCATCCCGGGAGTCACGGCGTTGATGTCGGTGCTCTATCTGCACGAGCACATCACGCGGATCCAGTGGGGAGGCATCGTCCTGTCGATCGCCGGAGTCGCGCTGATCACCGGGGCGCGCGATGGGGGCGGGAGCACCGAGCTGCTCGGCAACCTGCTGGTCCTCGGTGGCTCGATCGCGTGGGCGGTCTTCACCATCCAGGGCAAGAAGATGGCCGACGGGGTCCCGGCGATCGTCTCGACCGCGGCTGCGTTCGGGATCGCCGTTCTGATGATGCTTCCCGTTAGCGCCGGCGAGATCGCGCTGCAGGGAGCCCCCCAACTGAGTCTCGGGGCGATCGCGGGTGCGATGTTCCTCGGGGTCTTCGCCTCCGGTGCTGCATACGGTCTGTGGAACTACGCGCTGGGACGCGTCGACGCTTCGGTCGCCGGTGCCTCGGTCAACCTCGCGCCCGTTATCGGGGTGGTGCTGGCGATGATGCTCGGAGAACGCATCGGACTCCTCCAGTGGGCCGGCGGTGCGATCGTGGGCGTCGGCGTGTGGCTCACGCAATCCTTTCGCCCGCCCACCCCGGGCCGCACGGGATAGCGTTTCTGCGATGGAAACGATCCCACCTACGGTCCAAGAGATCTTCGTCAGCGAGCGCGGCAGCGCGCCGATGCAACGGGTCGACGAGGTCGAGGCCGTGGCCGGCAAGGGCCTGCAGGGGGACCGCTACATGCTCGACACGGGTTACTGGTCCGGCGTCGACGCATGCCAGGTGACGCTCATCTCCGCCACCGCGATCGAGGCGATCGCGACCGAGACCGGCATCGCGATCGAGGCGGGACAGCACCGGCGCAACATCATCGTTTCCGGCATGGACGTGCTGGATCTCGCCGGCAAACGTTTCCGTATCGGAGAGGCGCTCTTCGAGTACGAACAACCGCGGCCCCCGTGCCGCTACATCCAGTCGATCACGCAGGAGGGGATGACCAAAGCGCTGGGGCACGGGCGCGGTGGGATCTGCGTGAAGGTGCTGGAGTCGGGTCTGCTCAGAACCGGCGACCCGATCGAACCTCTCTAGCCCTGCCCCTCGCAGCTCGGCGCGAGACCGTCGCCGCCGGGGCCTCCGAAGCACATGTCGGGCTCGCCGTCGCCTCCGTCGAGGACGTCGTCGCCGCGGCCACCGCGGAGCACGTCGAGTCCCGGACCTCCCCACATGAAGTCGCGGTCCGGGCCGCCCTTGACGAGATCGTTGCCGCCTTCACCGTTCACGCCGTCGGTCCCGGCGCCGCCACGGATCTCGTCGTTACCGGGGCCGCCGTCGATGTCGTCGCGGTCGTCGCCGCCGAGGATCAGATCGTCGCCGCCACCGCCCGAGATGTTGTCGGCGTCGCCGCGCCCGCAGATGATCTCGTCGGCCGCCGTCCCTACGAGGCCGTCACTCGCCCACGTCCCCACGATCTGGGGCCGGGGGTCGTCGGCGAAGCCGGGGCAGGTTGGCCCGGGGTCTTGGGCTCCGGCCGCGCGCGGCAGCAGAAGCGTTAGCGCCGCCGCGAAAGCAACGAAGAGACGTTGCGCGTCCATGACTAGTCACTTATCGGCAGAAAGCCCCTAGTCCTGCAGTTCTTGTCACACCCCCTCTCTAGGGTTGCTCGTAACAGCCGGATAGAGGAGGCCGCCATGAAGATCGACTGCCACGAATGCGAGATGTTCCGCAGCGAGCACTGCGACGACTGCCTGGTCACGGCCCTGCTCCACCCGCCCGAGGGCGCGGTCGACATCGACGAGGAACTCGACCCCTCGCTACAGGCGTTGTCGGGGGCCGGGCTGATCCCGGTGTTGCGCTTCCGCCCCCGGCGAGATCCGACACCGCCGTCCACCGGCGACGAAGGCTCGGACGGGGTGGCCGACGCGGGCTAAATCCGCAGGTCACGCGGCCCTCGCTCCTACGATTCGTCTATGGCGCGGACCGCGGGGGACAAGGCCACGACCCTCAAGCCGATCGCGCTATCCGAGGACGGTTCGCTGGTCCTCGCGACGCGAGCGAATGCAAAGACCGGAGCGTTCCGGGTTCGCGTCGACGACATCCTGCTCGAGCTGATCCGGGCCGCCCAGGAGCGCGCCGCCGCCGAGGTGCAGGCCGCCGCGGCCGAGGGCAACGGAACCGCTCCCGACGAGATCGCCGAGCCGTCCGTCCCCCGCGCCGACAGCAAACTCTCGCCCAAGGAGATACAGGCGCTGCTCCGTCAGGG
>JBOGWY010000311.1:0-8312 GCA_050694015.1 Actinomycetota bacterium
CCCGAGAGCTTGGAATGTGCTCCTGGAGAGCACGCCGCGTGCCATCCCAACGCCCTTTGAGCCTGCTGATCCCGGCGCGCCTTCACTACCCGGGGCGGCCTCGGACACCTTGTCATCAATGAACAGCGCCTGCGGTTCGAAGAGCCACAGGACGAGGGCTGTGATCAACACGGCTCCCAGCGCGGCCCACGGCAGCCACCGGTGCCGGCGGATCAGGGGAACGTCGAGGGACATACGAACCTCCTTGTTGGTGGACGTCATCACGCTAGGGATGCCAGGCTTACGAAAGCCTTAAGGCGCAATCTTTTGGAAAGGATTGCCGTGGAAGATGGGCCCGTGAATGAAGGCTTGGTCCTCGTAGTCGACGACGATCCGATCGTGCGAGACGTGCTGAGCCGCTACCTGTCGCGCGGCGGTTTCAGGGTCGCCACGGCCGAAGACGGTGAGGCCGCAGTCGCCGCCTTCCGCTCCCATCAGCCCGATCTCGTGTTGCTCGATCTGATGTTGCCTCGTCTCGACGGGTTCGAGGTCTTCGAGGCCATCAGGGGCGTGGATTCGACCCCGGTCATCATGCTCACGGCACGAGGCGAAGAGAGCGATCGCATCGCGGGGCTCGAGTTCGGGGCCGACGATTATGTCTCTAAGCCGTTCTCGCCCAAAGAGGTGCTGGCACGAGTTCATGCGGTTCTGAGAAGAGCTGCCAAACCGCTGCCGGAGATCCTCAGTTTCGGCGAGATCGTCGTCGATGGTGTCGGGCGACGGGTGACGCGGGACGGGCAGGATGTGACGCTCACGCCGCGCGAATTCGATCTGCTGTATCTGATGGCATCGCAACCGAATCGCGTCTTCTCGCGCACAGAGTTGCTCGACGAGCTCTGGGACTTCGCCTTCGACGGGGATCCGTCAACCGTGACCGTGCACTTGCGCCGGCTGCGAGAGAAGATCGAGGACGACCCATCGCAGCCGCGCCATCTCATCACCGTGTGGGGCGCCGGGTATCGGCTGGAGCCATGAGCGGGCCGCGCGCGTGGCTCATCGTCGCCGCGGCGGCTCTGGTAGGGGCGTTCACCGCCCTACTCGTAGCCGCGGTAGGCGGTGCAACCGCACACGAGCTAGGGCATCTGGGTATTCTGCTCGCCGCCGCGGTCGGGATCACGACCATCGTCGTCGCGGGAGCGGCTCCGCGCCTCGACCGGCTCCCGATCCGCCATCGGCTGATCGCGATCGCGCTGATGATGACGGTGACGATTCTCGTGACCGTCATCGCACTCGCGCAGCAGATGTTCGTAAGTACGCATGACGCGCGCCAGTTGATCGTGCTCCTTGTATTCGCTGCAGCGAGCGCCATCGGCACGTCGATCGCGTTGTCGCGATCCATGACCGTAGCGATCGACCGCTTGACGGCAACCGCGCGAGAAGTTGGAGCCGGACATCTTCACGCGCGCACCGACGTCGACCCCGCCGGGCCGGAACTCGATCTCCTGGCCGAGACGTTGGACCACATGGCCGAGAGCCTTCAACGTTCCATCGAGAGCGAGCGCAGCGCCGATCGGGTACGCCGCGATCTCGTGACTGCGTTGTCGCACGACTTGCGAACGCCCCTCGCGGGCCTGCGCGCGATGGTCGAAGCGGTCGACGACGGCGTGGTGGACGATCGCGAGGGCCTGCAGGCCTACATCGCCGAGATGAAACGGTCGGTGCGTTCATTGGGAGACCTCGTCGATGATCTCTTCGAACTGGTACAGCTCGAAGCCGGCGCGATCGCAGCCGAAACCAAGCGAGCGCACCTCAAAACGATCGTCACTGCCGCGGTCGATGCTTGCCGTGGTGACGCCCTACGCAAAGGGCTACAGATCGAGACGGATCTCGGAGACGCGGCAGAACATCTGTGTTCGCCTCGTCTGACCCGGGTCCTCCAGAACCTGCTCCAGAACGCGATCCGGCACACGCCCGCGGATGGAACGGTGCGGGTCGCCGCTCGCTTGGACGCGGGCCAGCTCGAGGTCGTCGTGGCCGACGAAGGGGATGGCATCCCCGAAGCACAGATGTCGCGCGTCTTCGAGCCGTTCTGGCGCGGCGATGCTGCTCGATCGACCCCCGGAGCCGGACTCGGCCTTGCGCTCGCGAAACGCATCGCGCAAGCACTCGGGGGCGACATAGAAGTCGATAGTCAGGCGCGCGAGGGAGCCCGGTTCGCGATCGTGTTGCCCGGGTAAGTCCGCCCGTCGAAGTGAGCTGTGATCGCGCCGTACGGTAGGGGCGTGGCAAGAGCTCATCCCGTTCGCTTCGGTTACTTCCTGATCCCGAACGCCGACGACAATCTGATCGCGACCGCGCGGAAGGTCGAGGGGCTCGGGCTCGATTACGTCGGGATACAGGACCATCCCTATCAGCGCCGCTTCGTCGACACGGTGGCGTTGCTCGCGGCGATCGCAGCGTCGACCGACACGTTGCGGATGTTCCCCGACGTCGCGAATCTGCCGCTGCGCCCGCCGGCTGTGCTCGCGAAGGCCGCCGCGTCGATCGACGTGATGAGCGGAGGACGTTTCGAGCTCGGGCTCGGAGCGGGCGGCTTCTGGGACGCGATCGAGGGTTACGGGGGGCCGCGCCGGTCGCCCGGCGAGGCGCTCGGCGCGCTCACCGAAGCGATCGAGGTGATCCGCAAGGTGTGGAGCGGCGAGCGCAACCTTCGTTTCTCCGGCGAGCACTACCGTCTCGCGGGAGTGCACTCCGGTCCCGTTCCCGCGCACGACATCGGGATCTGGCTCGGCGTGTATGGGCCGCGTGCGCTCGAACTCACCGGTCGCGTCGCGGACGGATGGGTGCCGTCGTTCCGCGGGGACGTGGCCAAGCTAGCGGAGATGTCGGCGCGGCTTGACGACGCGATCGCGAGCGCGGGGCGCGAGCCCTCCGAGGTACGCAGGATCCTGAACGTCTCGGGCTCGATCACCGACGGGAACTCGGAAGGGCCCCTCAACGGCCCCATCGATCAATGGATCGAAGAAATCACCGAACTCGTGGACGACTATGGCTTCGACACGTTCGTCTTCGGGGGCGACGACGGGGGCCAGCTCGAGCGTTTCGCCGAGGAGGTCGCGCCCGCCGTGCGCGAACCCGTCTAGCCGTCCATCCTGAGCGCTCGGACCGGCGGCAGCCCGGACGCGGATCGTTCCCACGTCGCGCCGCGATCGCGGGACGCGAAGACGTCACCGTCGCGCGTGCCGAACGCGACGAGAGATCCGGTCGCGTCCAGGCATCCGGTATCGATGTTGTCGAGGATGCTCGGGAGGTCGCACCTGGCAAAGGGGCCGCCGTCGCGCGGCTTGCGGTAGATCGCCGCATCGCCACCGCCGGGCCCGCGCGCGACCGACATGTACACGCACTCGTCGTCGGTCGTGATGGCGCGGGCGTAGGTCGCGTGGAGATGCTCGTCGGCCAAGATCCACGAAGCACCGGCGTCGTCGCTCTGCGCGAGGCCGACGGCGCACGCAGCGAACAACGTTCCGCCGTCGGAGTGCACCTCGTGCACATCGTTGCCGATGTCCATCGTCGGCTCCCACTTCGAGCCGTCGCCTCGCACGATGCCGCCGACGTGGACGTTCACGAAGACGTGAGAGTTCATCTGTGTCATGGAGCGGACGTCGGGAGGACCGCCCCACGGTGTGAACCACTCGTCGCGACCGTCGACGATCTCGAAGGTCTCGACACGCTCGAGGCGGTCGCCTTCCACGCGGAGTAGATGAGCCTCGGCGGTCCCGACGATCGCTCCCTCGTCCTGCGACATCACGCTCGTGAGATCCCACCCGTCGGCGATTGCGACCTGTGACCAACCGTCGCTGTTTCGCCACAACTCGCGCCGTGCGACGACGGCCCAGCGGCCGTCCGGGGACAGCGCGTCGACCGATCCCTCGAGACCCACGGCCTCACCGGTCGTGGCATCCAGAAGGCCACGGCCGGTCGCGACGACGATGTCGGTCATGACTGCGAGCCTAGGCCGAGACACATCCCACTAGGGTGACGCCATGGATCTAGGGGGGTTGGTGGCCGCCCTGCCCGAGGGAACATGCGTGGTCGATCCTGAGCTCGTGGCCCGCTACGCGCACGACGTGACCGGACGCTTCTCGGGGACCCCTGCCGCCGTGGTCCGGCCGACGACCACCGGCGAGGTCGCTGCGGTTCTCAAGGTTTGCGCCCGCGACGGCATCGGAGTCGTCCCGCAGGGCGGCAACACGGGCCTGGTGGGGGGTGCCATCGCGAGTAGCACCGAGATCGTCCTCAGCCTCGAACGCCTGACCCGCGTAGACGAAGTCGATCGCGCGTCCGGGACCGTCGTCGCGGAAGCCGGCGCGACCCTCGAAGCCGTGCGCAGCGCGGCCCAGGCCCAGCGCCTGGAGTTCCCGATCGATTTCGCGGCGCGCGGCAGCGCCACTATCGGGGGCATGGTCGCGACCGACGCAGGGGGAGCCCTCGTGATGCGATACGGAACGATGCGCGATCTGGTCGTCGGGCTCCAGGTGGTCCTGGCCGACGGGACCATCGTCGATCATCTCCATCGGCCTCCGAAGGACAGCAGCGGCTTCGACGTGACGAGGTTGATCCCGGGAAGTGAAGGGACGTTGGCTGTCGTGACCGCGGCGCGTCTCAAGCTCGTTCCACTCCTGGAGCATCGAACCGTCGCGGTGATCGCGGTCGCGTCTCTCGAGGGTGCCGTGACGGTCGCAGCACATCTGTGCAGAGAGGTGACATCTGTCGAGGCCGTCGATTTCTTCCTGGAGGCCGGTCTGCAGCTCGTCAGACGGCACGCGCAGCTGCCGGCGCTGTTCCCGAACGAGCACGCGGCGTATCTCGTGGTGTCGTGCGCGGCGCATCAGGATCCGAGCGAGGAACTGGGGGCCGCGCTCGCGCGCTATGGGGAGGCCCGCGACGTAGCGGTGGGGCAATCCGCGCAACAGCACGAGCGGCTGTGGAGCTACCGCGAGCTACACAACGAAGCGATCAATGCCGCGGGCGTGCCCCATAAGCTCGACGTCGCCGTGGTGCCGGCGCGCGTTCCCGAACTCATCGCCCGGGTGGATAGATGGCTGTCCGACCAGAGACCCCACACACATGCGATCTATTACGGGCACCTCGCGGATGGAAACGTGCACGTGAACATCCTGGAAGCAGCACCCGACGATGACGCGATCGACGAGGCCGTGCTCCGGATCGTCGCCGGCATGGACGGCAGCATCAGTGCCGAGCACGGCATCGGCCGCGCCAAGAACAGGTGGCTGCACCTCACGCGTTCGCCGGGCGAGATCGCCGCGATGGCCGCGGTCAAGCGGGCTCTCGATCCCGAGGGGGTCCTGAACCCGAACAAGCTGCTGCCGCCCCCGGCGTAAAGACTCCCAGCTAGCACTAAAACAGCCTAATATTTGACGTCGAATGCCGTGTAGAGTACGCTCTAAAAAGAATGAAAAATAGAACTATCTTCGCCCGCTCACACCGGTTCCCGCTCCTCATGCGGCTCGGCTTCGGGCTCCTGGGCCTCGCCCTCGCACTGGACCTCGCCTACCACGCAGTGGTCGTGCTCGGCGGCGGCGATCCCTCTCACTCCGGCCTCGTTCCGGCGGCCATCCACGGACTCGTGTTCGCCGGCATGGCCGTGACCTTCGGGGGCCTTCTTGCCTTCGCGATCAGACCGCAAGCAATCGTCAACAGGAAGGAGAGAAAGTGAATCTCGCTGCTGCACCACAGATCCTCGAGCACCCGTGTTGTGACGTGATCAATCAGTTGCCGTGGGGGTTCTTCCTCCTCGTCCACATAGCGCTGTTCGCCGCGGGCGCGTACTTCGCTTTCCGCGCGTTCGAGGGCGGCCTCGGCATGCTCGGTTGGGGCTTCGCGCTGTTCGCTCTCGCCGAGATCACCTACATGACTTACCACGTGAACATCACGCAGTTCCTCTTCGCGCACACGATCTCCGAAGTACTCAACGGAGTTGCCTTCGTCGCGATCTTCGTCGGAGCCGTGCAGCGCGTGACGGGCGAGCGCCCGTCACGCGTGTCGGCGCGGCCCGAGGTGACACTTTGAAGCCACTCGTCGGCATCGTCGCCGTGGTAGTGCTGGCCTTCGGCGTGGCGTGCTCATCGCCCGGTGGAGACGCGGCGGCCGCCGGCGGGAGTGCCGCGGACGCTCCGTTCGAGATCAGCGACGAACCCGTGGCGACGACCGACGTCGACCTGCCCAAGAGCTACAAGTTCGATCCGGTCGCGATCTCCATCGACGCCGGCGACGAAGTCACGTGGACCAACAACGACGATTTTCCCCACAACGTTCATCTGCTCGACGGGAGCGACGTCACCGAAGACCTTCCGATGGGGGAGAGCGCAACCATCACCTTCGATGAGGCCGGCGAGATCTACTACGAGTGCTCGATCCATCCTTCGCAGATGAAGGGCCTGATCGTTGTCAACTGAGGTTAGTCGCGCAGGATCCAGAACAGAACGGACGCTTCCGGCGACAGGTTGCGCCAGCTGAGGATCGGAACGCGGGCGGCGAGGACGGCATCGCCGGCCCGCATCGCCGGTGACGAATCGCCGAGATCGACGAGCACCAGACCGCGCGCGACGAGGACGAGTTCGGCCCCCTTGTGCTTGACCGGCGGCGCGCCGGTCTCGCCGGGGCCGAGGTTCACCAGGTAGACGCGTAGTCCCGCGGCGGGGTCGTCGAGCAGGAACCGGCTATCGCCGAGCTCCGGGCCCCGATCGCGGCGCGCCAACGTGTAGTCGGCACTCTCTTCGTTGTCGAGCAGCGAGTCCAGCCCGATGCCGACACGTCCCGCGAGCGTCAATAGAGTGTCGAGCGAAAGCCCCCTCTGGCCGGCTTCCGCTTGAGAGATCGCACTGGGCGTGACGTCGGCGAAACGCGCGAGATCGGCTTGGCTGAGGCTCCGTTCGGTTCGCAAGGCCCGCAACCCCTCGGCGAGACGTCCCAGCGCGCGCTCGGCATGCAGCTTGATGTCGTCGTCGTCGACCGACACCCGGAAGAGACGTCCCTGAACAAGAGCGGAGTGTCCTTCCGCCTTCAGGATGCGCAGTTGTGTCGGACTGACCTCGAAGACGCACTGGGTCACCTTGCGGATGTCGTCGATCGCCGCGTTACCGAGCTTCGACCGACTCATACGCCAGTAAGCGATCGCGCCGAGGTCGAACAGACGGGGGCACACGCGTTTGAAGAAGCCGACCGCGCGGTCCAGCCCCCATCGCTCGGCGAAGGGAGCGATCCCGTCGACGACCACTCGGGTCGCGCCGTTGCGCACCTCCGAGACGATCCGCTGTTCGAGCGCGGCGGGGTCCGACATGTTCGAGCCGGGGCGCGCTTCGATGACCTCGACCCGGTCGCCGAGACGACTCCTGACCTGCGCGGCGGTGTCCCGACCCGTAACGTGCAGCGCTCTCTCGCCGTGCGGGGTCACCGAGAGCAACAGGGTCTCGACGTGGTTGAACAGCTCTTGCTCGTCGGTAACCCACACGACGTTGTCGCCGCTAAGCAGTCCACCGAGCATCACGTCGAGGTCGGAGATGCCCGAGCGGATCGGGGAAGGTCCGGTCTGGCGTCTCATTAGCCATGCTTAACACACATGGCCCTGTTGAATAGCAACTGCTATGCATAGGGCGACATGGATAGCGACCTGGTGGTGATCGTGATGGCGAGCGTCGGGCTGTGGGTCGCTCACGCCGTCGCTTTGTCGGCGCTGATGTCGAGGCGCGGCTTCGATCGCCTCGCGTGGTTCGCGGTGCCCCTGCTCATGGGCCCCGCGAGCTGGCCGCTCGCACTGGTAGAGGGGATCTCGGGTCCCCCTCCGGCGTTGATCGTGCATCGCGGCAGGCGTCATGACGGGACCCTCGACGTCGCGGTCGTGCTCGAACACGATCGCGTTCCCGAAGAGACCGCGCCTCAGGTGGCGCGGGTGTTGCCGGATCGAGGGCGCCTGCTCATCGCGCGTGTGGTCGCCGCCGGCGGACCCACGGTGATCGAGAACGACGCGGCGGCGTTCCTGGTCGACGCGGCACGGACGTTGCACGCGGAAGACGCGTCTCTGCGGATCGTCTTCGGAACGTTCGAGGGCGCGGTGGCACGGATCCAGCAGCGCGGCGGTTTCTCTCTCGTTATCCGTTCCGACCACCCAGACGAGGTATTCGAAGGCGACGGCTTCCAGCCAGAGATGAGGTGTCAACGAGATGTCACAGCCGCTTGAAGAGATGCAACAGCCGGTTGAAGAGATGCAACCCGAAACCGTTTGGTGCGGCCGGTCCTGGGAGGGACTCGTCGAC
>JBOGWY010000312.1:0-2846 GCA_050694015.1 Actinomycetota bacterium
CCGGGGGAAGCCGGGGCGGTGGTCGAGATCGACCTCGAGCACGATCGCCTGGCCGTTGCTTATCCCGCCGCGGGTCGCACGGTGGAGCGGAACGCGCCCGACACGCTGTCACCCGAGCACGCGCGCACGTTGGCGACCGCGCTCGCGCCGATCCGCGATGTCGGTTCCCCGCGCGCGGTCGGGAGGTTGCCCGGGCTCGTCGATCTGTTCGATGTGCTGACGGCCGCACCCACGCCCGAGGCACTGCGCGCCGCGTGGTCGCAAGCCACCGAACTGAACGCGGTGATCGGAGCATCGCCGTCGGGAACGTTCCGATTCGACCTCAGAGGCGACGGCCCCCATTGCCTGATCGGGGGCACGACGGGGGCCGGAAAGAGCGAGTTGCTCCAGACGACCGTCGCGTCCCTCGCAACCCGTTATCCGCCGGCGCGGCTCAACTTCATCCTGATCGACTACAAGGGCGGTACCGCGTTCAAGGACTGCGTTGCTCTCCCCCACGTCGTCGGATCGGTGACTGATCTGGACGGGTCGCTCGCGTCGCGCGCTCTCATGTCGTTGGATGCCGAGATCAAGCGACGCGAACGCGTCCTGCGCGACGCGGGAGCACGCGATCTACAGGAGATGGAGCGATCCGGCACCAAGGACACCCCGCCGAGCCTCGTCCTCGTGATCGACGAGTTCGCCACACTCGTCAAGGAACTGCCCGAGTTCGTAGACGGCGTCGTGGATATCGCCCAGCGTGGAAGAGCCCTCGGCATCAATCTGATCCTCGCGACGCAACGACCGGCGGGTGTTATCAGCGACCGGATCCGCGCGAACACGAACCTCCGGATCGCGCTGCGCGTCGGCGACGACAACGACAGCATCGACGTGATCGGAGCACCGGACGCCGCTCGGATCGAACGATCGGCACCGGGCCGTGGGTTCGCGCGGATAGGGCATGCCGAGCTCGTTGCCTTCCAGGCAGCCTTCGGTGGACGACCGGCCCCGCTCATCGAGACCGGCGCGTTCGCGACCACGCTCGACCTGGAGGGAGCGAGTGCAACCTCCCCCGGCGCGGCGGAGACCGCCGGCCGGACCCAGTTGCAGGAGGTCGTCGCCGCCGTCATCGCCGCCCACGGCTCCGATCCCGCTCCGTTCCGGCCGTGGCTGCCGCCGTTGCCACCGGTTGTGCCTCTGTCCCGCGTGGTGGGCGAGGCCCGTCCGACGGCGCCGATGATCGGGGTCCTCGACGCGCCCGGTGAACAGCGGCAGTCCGCGTACCGGGTCGACCTCGACGAGGTCGGCAGCATGCTCGTCTACGGCACCTCCGGCGCCGGCAAGACCTCACTCCTCCGAACGCTCGCGATGTCGCTCGCGTCGTCGGCGCGACCGGACGAGATGCACATCTACGGACTGGACTTCTCGACGCATGGGCTGCGCGTCCTCGAGGGTCTGCCGCACGTTGGGTCGATCGTCACCGGCGATGAGGAGCCGAAGGTGCGCCGGTTGCTGACGATGATCCGCGGCGAGATCGCAACGCGTCGCGAGCTGCTCGCCGACGCCGGCGTCACCGACCTGGCTTCATACCTGCGCGTGTCGCCCGTGACGGTGCCGAGGATCGTCGTGATGCTCGACGGTTACGCGGGCTTCTCATCTACCTTCGAGAAGATCGATCTCGGCGAGCTCGTCGACCTGCTCCCTCGTCTGATAGCCGACGGCCGGCAGCTCGGGATCCACTTCGTCCTCACTGCTGAGCGCCGTGGGGTCGTGCCGGGTGCGATCGCCGGACTCGTGGGGACACGGATCGTCCTGCGCATGGCCGACGACGACGAATACGCGGCCGCCGGCGCCGATGCGCGCAGCATCCGCGGAACCAAGCTTCCTGCGGGCCGCGCGTTCGTCGCGGGAGGCTCGCTGATACAGGTCGCGATCGCGACCGACGACGGGACCGGCGCGGACGAACTCGGTGCGATCGCGCGTGCGGCGAAGGCGATGCAGGACCGCTATCCGGGGGCCGGAGCACCGGCCGTACGCCTGCTCCCCGATACGGTCGAAAAGGCGACGATCCCCCGCTCGGCGCAACCGCTGGCCGCGACCGTCGGGATCGACGAGGACCTCACGCCCGTGGTCGCCGACCTCGGTGAGGCGCACTTCGTGGTGTCCGGCCCATACCGGAGCGGGCGCTCGACCACGCTCGCCGCGATCGCGGATGGGATCGCCCGTTCGACGTCCGATGTTCGTCTCCACCTGCTGGCTCCTCGACGGTCGCCGCTCACGGAGCTGTCGATCTGGACGACGTCGGCACAAGGCACGGCCGCGTGCGACGAACGGGCCGCGGCGCTCGGTGAAGAACTCACTTCGGCCGAGCCCGACGCTGCGGTGATCGTGGTGGTCGACGATCTCGAGGAGCTATCCGACGGCCCTGCATCCGACGCGTTAGCGCGCATCGCACGCCGCGGACGCGATGCATCCGTCCGGATACTGGCGGCGATAGAGAACCACGCGCTCCATCGGGCCTTCGGCGGGGCCGCGACCGAACTGCGGAAGGACAAGAACGGGCTCCTGCTCGATCCCGATCTCGATGTCGACGGTGACCTGCTCGGCGTGCGCTTGCCGCGACGGAAGGCTCAACCGTTCCCCCCGGGCCGCGGCTACCTCGTGAGGCGCGGCACCTTCACGCTCGTCCAGGTCGCGATCTAGCGTTCGGTGCCGGCATCGACGAACGCCATGAAACGGCCCAGAGCCCCCAGCGCGAGCGCGCCTCCATCTCCCGCGACCAGAGACGCGCGGATCCGTAGCATGAGCGCGTCCGCCTCGAGCAGTAGAGCGGTGTCGTCGAGAGCGATCGACGCGGATCGCAGGCC
>JBOGWY010000313.1:0-9378 GCA_050694015.1 Actinomycetota bacterium
CCCCACCGACGCACGCCACGACTACGGCCGGAAGAGAACCCTCGGCCGCTAAGAACTGCTCGCGCGCCTCGTCGCCGATGACCGACTGCAATGAAGCAACCAGCTCCGGGTAGGGATGGGGACCGACGACCGACCCGATCACGTAATGGGTCGTCTCCACGTTCGTCACCCAATCGCGCAGCGCCTCGTTGATCGCATCCTTGAGGGTCGCCGAGCCGGCCTCCACCGGCACGACCTCTGCTCCGAGCATCTCCATCCGCACCACGTTCAGGTGCTGTCGCCCGACATCCGTGGCGCCCATATAGACGACACAAGGAAGACCGAAGTAGGCGGCTGCGGTGGCGGTCGCGACCCCATGCTGGCCGGCCCCCGTCTCGGCGATCACGCGGGTCTTCCCCATGTTCTTCGCGAGTAGGACCTGCCCCATCGTGTTGTTGATCTTGTGCGCACCGGTGTGGGCGAGGTCTTCACGCTTCAGGTAGATACGGGCCCCGATCTCCTCGGCCAGGCGATCGGCTCGATACAGAGGGGTCGGACGACCGACGACGTCTCGCAGCAACGCATCGAGCTCGGATCGGAACGCGGCGTCGCCGCGTGCGGTCTCCCACGCCCGCTCGAGCTCCTCGAGTGCTCCCATCAATGCTTCGGGTACGTAACGACCGCCGAACTCTCCGAAACGCCCGCGCGCGTCGGGAACCTGAGGCATTTTCATCGGCCGAGTAGCTCCCGCAACTTGGCCGTCGCGTCCGGAGCGGTCACCAAGCTCTCCCCTACCAGCACTGCGTGCGCGCCCATCGCTCCGAGTTGCTCTACCTCCCCCCGCGTCGACACACCGGATAGCGCGACGACGACCTTCCCCTTCGGGATCAGAGGAGCGAGCTTCGCCGTGCGCTCGGGATCGACCTCGAACGTCTCCAGGTCGCGGTGGTTGATCCCGATCACTTCCGCGCCCGCACCCAGAGCACGCTCCAGATCGGCTTCGTCATATATCTCGACGAGGGCGTCCATCCCCACCGCGGCCGTCGTCTTCACCAGCCGCTCGAACTCGGCCCCCAGAGCACGGACGATCAGCAGGATCGCGTCGGCCCCCTCGGCACGCGACTCCAACACCTGGAACTCATCGAGGATGAAGTCCTTGCGAAGCACCGGAAGGCCCGCTCCGCGCGCGGCGCGTAGGTCGTCGAGAGAACCCTCGAATCGCTCGGGAATGGTTAGGACCGAGATGGCCGCGGCGCCCCCCTCGGCGTAGGAACGGGCGACGGAGGCCGCGTCCAAGCCGAGATCCAGCGGTCCCTTCGATGGCGATGCGCGCTTTATCTCCGCGACGATCGCGACCTCGCCCCCGGTGAGTGCCGCTTCGAAGCCTCGCGGTGCCTCCTGCGCCGCGATGCGCTGCTCGAGCATGTCGTCGCTGATCACGGCGCGCGCTTCCCTTATGCGATCACGCGTGGAGGCCAGGAGATCGCTCAGATAGGACATGCAACGACCTTAATCGCCGGCGCCCAGCAAGAATTCGAATAGCGACCGGCCCATCACGTCCGTGTCGCCTTCGATCAACGTGTGCCGGAACCCCCTTTGCGAGAAGGGATCGCCGGACAAGCGAGCCGCAACACACTCCTCAAAAGGAGTCAGCTCGAAGGATGTGGTCGCGCACGAGCCGGCCGCACGTATCTGCCCGCTCTCGCGAGCACCCGTCCGGATCGAGAGCACGGATGGGTCCAGGCCCTGCTCTTCGAAGAACGACGCGAGGCCGATGCTGCCCCGGGCGTCGGCCCCCTCGGCCCCGAGTGCGGCAAACGCGATGGCGTGATCCGGTTCGGCCACGTTGATCGCGCGCGCGAGCTCGAGGAAAAGCCCGATCTCGGTGCCGGTGTGGACCCTCTCGCCGAGCGTGTCGTAAGCGACGGTGACGACCACCTGCGGGGCATCGCCGTTCGGGGGGACCGCGATCACGTTGCTCGACTGCACCTGGTTGCCCACCGGGATCGCGTCGAGCACCGGCGAATAGCCGGCGAGCTGGAGATGACCGAGGATGTAGGTCGCGGCGGCAAGCTCCTGCTGCGAACCCGGGGGCCGGCTCGGAAGATCGACGTCGAACTGCTCCGCGTGCCGTTGCACGAGCGTGTAATCGATCTCCCCCCGACCGGTGGGGGCCGCGCCCGGCTCGCCCGAGCCACTATCACCCGCGCACGCCGCCAGGAAGACAAGGATGGCGAGGAACAAACATCGCATCGGTGCACCTAGTATCTGACGCGATGACCTCGGGCGAGAATCCGATCGCGTGGCCGGCCCTCGAGGAAGGCACGACGATCCGATCGGCGGACGGCGCCGAGCTCGGCAAAGTGATCGACGTCGTCGCCGATCTCCAGAAAGACATCTTCTCCGGGATAACGTTCCGTTCGAGCCCGCTCGAGAGCCGCGTCTTCGTCCCTGCAGACCAGATCGGACGGCTCACGTCACACGAGGTAACGCTGACGATCACCGCCGCAGAAGCGGCCGACCTGAGCCCCTACGAGGCCTGATCACCTACGGGCCGAATTCGCAGCGGCAACGGCCCTTAGGGCCGCTTCGACCTTTCGTCTCGTCTCCATGACCTCGTAGTCGGGCTCGGAGTCGGCGACGATGCCCGCCCCCGCCTGCACGTAAGCCTTACCTCCGCTCGCGACGATCGTGCGGATCGTTATGCAGGTGTCGAGGTTGCCGGAGAAATCGAAGTAACCCACCACGCCGCCGTAGGGGCCGCGCCGCGTTGCCTCGAGCGAATCGATGATCTCCATCGCCCGCACCTTGGGCGCGCCGGTGAGGGTGCCGGCGGGGAACGATGCGGTGAAAGCATCGAACGCCGACTTGTCAGATCGCAGCTTGCCGCTGACGTGAGAAACGATGTGCATCACGTGCGAGTAGCGCTCGATCACCATCAGCTCGTCGACCTTGACTGAGCCGTATTCCGCGACGCGACCGACGTCGTTGCGTCCAAGATCAACCAGCATCACGTGCTCGGCTCGCTCCTTCTCGTCGTGCAGGAATGCTTCCTCCACCGCGTGGTCTTCGGCCTCCGTCGCTCCTCGGTGACGGGTTCCGGCGATGGGCCGCATCTCGACCCGGTCTCCTGCAACGCGGATCTGCGACTCGGGAGAAGAACCGGCTATCTCGAGGCCATCGGTTTGTCCGTCACCCCCGAGTCGGAAGAAGTACATGTACGGGCTGGGGTTCATCGTGCGCAGCGCGCGGTAAGCATCGAACGTGTTGCCCTTCAGATCGGTCTCGAAGCGGCGTGAGGGCACGATCTGGAACGCATCTCCGGCGTAGATGTGCTCCCTGCATCGCTCTACCCATGCGGCATAGGTGGCGTCGTCAACCGGTGACGAGTGAGGCGGCAGCTCATCGGTCACGATCTCGAAGGCGGGGACCTCCAGGGACCCTTGGAGACCCTCGATTACCGCGTCGCATCGCTGCATCGCATCGTCGTAGGCGGCAACGGGATCCTTCGGGCGCGCCACGTTCGTGATCGCGAACGCTCGCTGCGTGAAATGGTCGAAGACAACGAAGGTTCTCGTCAACAGCAGCGCCAGATCGGGCAACCGAAGATCGTCTGGTGGAGGCGCGGGCAGATCCTCCAGCTCCCGAACGCAGTCGTATCCGATGTAGCCCACTGCACCTCCGTGCAGAGGCGGAAGCCCTTCGATCCGCGGCGAGCTACACGCGTCCAGGAGACGGCGGACGTAGGCGAGCGGTGGCTCGCCGTCGTCCGGCGAGACCGGTGGCGTCCCCGTCACCTCGACGCGTGAGCCCCATGCCTTGACCGAGGCGAACGCGTCACCGCCGAGGAAGGAATGGCGCGCCCACCTCTCGCCGCCTTCGACGCTTTCGAGGAGGAACCCGTCGGGGGCCGGGGCCAGCTTCAAGAACGCACCGACCGGCGTCTGCGTGTCGGCCAGGACCTCGCGCCATACCGGGACGACCGAATGCGTCCGGCACAGCTCCTCGAAGGTACGCCTGTCGGGCTTATGAGTGCCCACGTCGTCCTACTCGAAGGATCGGTAGAAGCAGGAGCGCTCGCCGGTATGGCACGCAGGCCCCGCCGGATGGACCCGCATCAGCAGGGTGTCCGCATCACAGTCGTAGCGGACCTCCACGACCTTCTGGATGTTGCCCGAGGTCGCACCCTTGTTCCAGTACTCCTGTCGCGACCGGCTCCAGAACCAAGTGGTCTTGGTCTCCATCGTGCGACGAACGGCTTCGGCATCGACCCATGCCAGCATCAGGACCTCGTCGGTTTCGGCGTCCTGAACGATGGCGGGAGCGAGACCACGATCGTCGTAGACGATCTCCTCGGGTTGCATCGCCTTACGGTGCGAGATCTTCGGGGAAAAACGTCGTCATGGGCGCCGAATCCTAACGGGGAGGCCGCGCGCGATCATCACTCGCTTCGCATCGTCGATCGAGAACGCGCCGAAGTGGAACACCGATGCTGCCAGGGCGGCCTCGGCTCCGCCGCCCTCCGGGTCCACCGCATCGGCCAGATGAGCGGGAGTGCCCGCTCCGCCCGACGCGATGACCGGCACGGGAACGCTTCCCGAAACGGCCGCGGTCAGCTCCAGGTCGTAACCCTCGGTCGTCCCGTCCCTGTCCATCGAGGTCAGCAGGATCTCGCCGGCTCCGAGCTCACACACACGCTCGGCCCACGTGCGTGCATCGAGTCCGGTCGGCGTGCGCCCTCCGTGTGTGAACACCTCCCACGATGCACCTTGCCATCGCGCATCGATCGCGACCACGATCGCCTGCGACCCGAAGGTATCGGACGCGGCCTTCACGACCTGTGGGTCTTCGACCGCGGCCGTATTGATCGCGACCTTGTCGGCACCGGCCCTTAGGAGACGGGTGACGTCCTGCACCGAACGAACGCCGCCGCCGATCGTCAAAGGGATGAACACGGACTCCGCAGTGCGCGTCGCGATGTCCAGGATGATGTCGCGGCCCTCGGCCGACGCGGTGATGTCGAGGAAGACGATCTCGTCGCCCCCCTCGCGCTCGTAGCGCGCCGCGAGATCGACAGGATCACCGGCGTCGCGCAGGTCCACGAACCTCACGCCTTTGACGACCCGGCCGCGGTCAACGTCGAGACATGGGATGACTCTCTTGGCGACGGGCAGCGGCTCAATCCTCCGGATCGATGGAGTCCGCGGCAAGGTTGGCCTCGCCGACCGTGAACTTCCCCTCGTACAGAGCTCGTCCCACGATCGCGCCGGCCACACCAGAGCTCCGCAGGGCCGCCACGGAACGAAGCTCGCCGAGGGTCCCTATCCCGCCCGACGCGATGACCGGCACGGAGACCAGCTCTGCGACATCACGGATCCCATCCAGGTTCGGCCCCGCCATCGTGCCGTCGCGCCCAACGTCCGTATAGATAAAGAGAGAGACCCCGGCGGCCTCGAAGGAGCGGACCGCGTCTTCCAGGGGCACACCACTGCCTACCGTCCATCCGTGCGAGGCAAGCTCCCCCGCGCGGACGTCGAGCGACACCGCGATCCGTTCTCCGTAGCGCGCGCACGCCCTGGCCATCTCCTCGGGGTCTTCCAGGGCGACCGTCCCGAGCACTGCGCGGCTCGCGCCGGCCGCGATGATCTCCTCGACATCCTCGAGCGACCTCACTCCGCCTCCCGCTTGAACCGGGCAGGACGAATTCCGTATCGCGTCCAGAACCAGCTCGCGGTTCGCCGCCTGCCCCGTCTTGGCGCCGTCGAGATCGACGATGTGCAACCGTCGTGCACCGGCCTTGCAGAACCCGATCGCAACCTGCACGGGGTCGTCCGAGTAGACCGTCTCGGTCCCGAAGCGTCCTTGCAGGAGCCGCACGCAGCGACCGTCGGAGATGTCGACCGCGGGGAACACCATGAAGCTCATGCCGCGAGCCAGCGCTCGAGGAGGGCGATGCCCCCGGTGCTGCTCTTCTCGGGGTGGAACTGCACGCCGAGCACCGGCCCGGAACGCACTACGGCGGCGAAGCGCTCGCCGTGCTCGCACCAGCCTTCGACGATCGAGTCGTCGTCCGGGTGCACCGCGTACGAATGATCGAAATAGAAGTAGTCGTCACCGACGAGGTTCCATCCGATGTGCGGAACCGGGACGCGGGCGGTGATCCGAGTGACGCGGCCCGGGAGGATGCCGAGCCCCCGCCGGGGGCCGCGTTCGGCGCTGGAGTCGAACAGGACCTGCATGCCCAGGCAGATGCCGAGATAGGGAAGACCCTCGGCGATCCACGTACGCACGAAATCCTCGAGGCCGTCGCGCGCCAGGTTGTCCATGCACACCCCGAAGATGCCCTGGCCGGGGACGCACAGGGCTTCAGAGCGCGCGAGCTCACGGGGATCCGGAGACACCGTGACGGCGGCACCGGCGGCCTCGAGGGCCTTGGCAACGCTGCGTAGATTGCCCATCCCGTGATCGACGACTGCGACGCTGCGGCTCACAGTGTCCCCTTCGTGGATGGAACGTCTTGCGGCGCACGAGGGTCGATCGCGACGGCAGCTCCGAGCGCGACCGCGACGGCCTTGAAGATCGCTTCGACCGCGTGATGGGCGTTCTTCTTGCGATGGAGAACGACGTGTAGCGTCAGTCCGCCCGCGCGCGCGAGCGCGTGGAGGAACTCTTCGGTCAGTGAGACGTCGTATTGACCGATCTGTTCGGCAGGGATAACGGCATCGTAGGCGAGCAGCGGGCGCCCCGAGATGTCCAGGGCGGCCTGGGCGAGCGACTCTTCCATGGGCACGAGCGCGTCGCCGTATCGACGGATCCCACGCTTGTCGCCCAGTGCCCGACTCAAAGCCTCTCCGAGCGCGATACCGACGTCTTCGACCGTGTGGTGGGCATCGACCTCGAGGTCGCCGGTGGCCGAGACCTGGAGGGAGATGCGCGCGTGACGCCCGAGCTGATCCAGCATGTGATCGAAGAACGGCACCCCGGTCGCGGCCTCTACCGTGCCGGGCTCGTCGAGATCGACGGTCACCCGGACCTTGGTCTCGGTCGTCGCGCGTTCGACGGTCGCCCGACGCTTGCTCACGACGACGGCCCCAGGACCTCGTCGAGCGCGGCGACGAACGCGGCCGTCTCTTCGGGGAGACCCGCCGTGACGCGGAGGCATTTCTCCAGGCCGGGCACACCCGGATAACTCCGCACCAGCACGCCCCGGTCGAGCAGGCCTTGCCAGATCGCGGCGGGGTCGGATACCTCGAACAAGACGAAGTTGGCGCTCGAGGGGAACGTCGTGATGCCGCGCGTCGTCAATTCCGCGACCATGCGGTCGCGTTCGGTGCAGATCGCTCGGACCATGTCCAGAGTCTCGTCGACATGCCGGACGGCGGCTTCGCCGACCAGCTGTGTGATCGCCGAGAGGTGGTACGGCAAGCGGACCCGGGACAGCTCCGCGACCAGGGCGGGGTCGGCAAGCATGTAACCGATCCGCACGCCCGCGAGACGCCACGCCTTCGAGAATGTCTTCGTAACGACGAGGTTCGGATGGTCTTCGAGGAGAGTGATGCAGCTGCGCTCCGGCAGGTCGAACTCTCCATAGGCCTCGTCGACGACGACGAGGCCGGGGGCCGCGCTCAGCAGCGCCTCGACCGTGGCGCGCGGCTCGTGGATGCCGGTGGGGTTGTTCGGCGAGCAGACGATCACGATGTCGGGCTTGTCGCGCTCGATCACCGCGGTCGCGGCTGCAACGTCGATGGCGAATCCGTCACCCCGCTGCTCCTGCAGCGTCCGCGTCCCGGCTATGCGAGGGATGAGGGTATGGAGTGAGTAGGTCGGCTCGAACGTTAGTGAAGCTCGCTGCGGGCCCCCGAACGCCAAGAAGAGGTGCATAAAGACCTCGTTCGATCCGTTCGCGACCCACAGCCCTTCCTTCGGCCACCCCACGTGATCGGAGATCGCGTCGAAGAGCCGGGATGCATCCCGGTCGGGGTAACGGTTCAGGGTGATCGCCTCGATCTCGGCGGCGACCTCCTTCACGAGCGCTTCCGGAGGCGGGTAGGGGGCTTCGTTCGTGTTCATCCGGTAGCGCGCCGGGCGCTGTGGCGACACGTAGGGGGCGACGCCGGTCAGATCGGCGCGGACCGACAGCGCAGGCTCGGCGGTCATCGCTCCAGCCTCTTGTTCACCGCACGTGCGTGTGCGTTCAGACCTTCGGCCTCGGCGAACGCGTCCACGTGGGGGGCAAGACGTTTGAGGGCACTCTCCTGCAGGCTCGACACGTATATCCGCTTGCAGAAATCGGCGACGCCGAGCCCGGAGGAATGACGTGCACTGCCCCCGCTGGGGAGCACGTGGTTCGTGCCCCCGACGTAATCGCCTACGGGCACCGGTGAGTACGGGCCGACGAAGACCGCCCCCGCGTTGACGACGTCGTCGAGGAACTCCTCTGCGTCATCGAAGAGAAGCTCGAGATGCTCCGGCGCGAACGCATTCGCAGATTCCAGCGCGTGCCGGCGGTCTCTGACGAGCACTGCACAGCCACCCTCGACCAGAGCGTTCTCGAGATCATCCGGTCGTTCGTGACTCGCGACCTCCAGCTCCAGGGCGGCATTCACGCGTTCGATCAGGTTGGGCTCCCACGTGATCAATGCGTGGGTGCCGAGGGGGCCGTGTTCGGCCTGCGCGACCAGATCGGCCGCGATCACGTCGGGGTGAGCCGATCCGTCCGCGACGATCGCTATCTCCGTCGGCCCCGCGTCGGTGTCGATGCCCACCCACCCGGCGACCATCCGCTTGGCCAGCGTGACGTAAACGTTCCCGGGACCGACGATCTTCTCCACCGGCCGGACGGTGGTCGTTCCGTAGGCGAGGGCCGCGATCGCCTGCGCCCCACCCATCCTGTAGACCTCGGTGACCCCGGTGACGGCACACGCGGCGAGGACGGCTTCACTCACTTCGCCTCCCGGCGCGGGCGGGGTCGCGATCGCGATCGAGCCGACCCCCGCGACCTGGGCCGGGATCACCCCCATGACGACGGTGGAGGGATACGACGCCCGGCCCCCGGGGACGTAGATGCCGGTACGCCGGAGCGGGCGGATCAGCTCTCCCACCAGCTCGTCCTCGGTCGGGCGATCGAGCCACGTCAACGGCTTCTGGCGCTCACAGGTACGCCGCAACCGCTCCGCCGATACCTCGAGCGCGTCGATCAACTCGGGGCGAACGAGCGACCGCGCCTTAGCGATCGTGGCCTCGTCGACCACCAGCTCGGCGGCCGTCAGACGGGCACCATCGAGAGCCGCGGTGTGCTCGATCAGCGCGTCGTCGCCGCGCAGCCGCACGTCGTCCACGATGGCCCGCACCGACGCGGTGGGGTCGGCCCCCGGCGGCGGGTGTGGCCTCGGGATGTGG
>JBOGWY010000314.1:0-9827 GCA_050694015.1 Actinomycetota bacterium
GGCACGGGGCCTTCCCAGATGACGTGGTTGGCGAAGCTGCCGTGCTCGCGCTCGAGCCGCGCGCGGATCGCGAACGCGCGGTAGACGTCGTGGCACGCGCCCGGGTCGGTGCCGCGCAGGTCGATGATCGCCACCTGGTCGAGGTTGTTGGCGGAGTCGACGAGACCGCTCCGGTAGGCGCGCGCCAACCCGACGAGGTCGGCCTCGCTGCGTCTCGCCTGCACGTTGCCGTCGATGTCGAGGCCCCCGAGGTGCGCGTTCAGGTCGACGAATTGGGCCGGCGTCAACAACCCTTGGCGTAATCCCTTGAGCCCGTACTGGATGCCGACGTTGTCGAACGGACGGTTCGCGAACCCGTCCTTCGGCCGGCGTCCGACGACGTTCACCGTGTAGTCCTGGAGCGTGCAGCGGACGCCGTCCTTGTTCGACTCTGCGTCGTAGACCTTGTCGTCTTCAACGCCCGGACAGTCGCGGCTCGGGTTACCGCTGTTCGGGATCACCTCGGTGAATGTGATGGGGTTGCCGATGTTCGGGTGATCGAGGACCGCGGCCATCTCGACCGGTGTCCACGTCGTGCCCGGGTCCCACCGGCTTGGGTTCTCGAAGTAACGGAGCAGCATGTAGTAGTCGACGTACTGCATCGCGGAGGACCACGCGTCGGTGAAGCTGCACTGCGGCGTGATGCCTTGGTAGAGGCCGGGATAGGCGTTGGCGACCTGCTGCTGCACGAGCGATCCACCGGAACAACCGGTCCCGATCGTCCATCGAACCGTCCCGTAGTGATCGATCAGGTACTCCTTCGTCATCACCAGCGCTTCGGCTTGCAGCACGAGGTTGCACGCGTGGCCCGAGTTGTCGAGCGCGTGCGACATCACAATGAAGCCACCCTCGAGCACGTCGGTCTCGAGTACGTCGGGGGCCTCGCCGACGTTGTATTCGGTGTCGCAACTCGCGCCGTGCGCGATCACGAGACGGCGGTTGAACTGTTTCTGCGGATCCCACGCCTTCCATTCCTTGTCCGGTTGCCACAGGCTCGCGATCGCGTATTGATCGCGATCGATGTAGCCCTTCTCCTCGCGCACGATGAACGGAACGGTCACGCCCTCGGTCGTCGTGGCCTCGGCGATGAACTCGTCGGGCGGGGGATTGTCGGGATCGTAGGAGCGCAGGCTGCCTCCGGTGCGCGGCTTGTAGTAGTACGCGAACGTGGGCTTGTCGTTGCACTGCTTGTCCTTCGCCGACTCCTGACACGTCCACGGCTTGATCTGTGGGCCGAAGAAGACCGGTCCCCCGATGGGATGGTTGGTGATCGTCAGGCGGGCGCCGCGACCGTCGGGAAGCTCGGCCACGACCTCGTTGCGACCGACCCGCAGGCCCTCGATCACGCCTTCGCCGTTGCCGTCCGAGTTCTTGTGGAACGCCGTCGTCACGTCGCTCCCGTTGAGCGTGACGCTCACGTCTGACACATCCGCATCGTCGGGCACACCGACCCGTATCAGCGCGTCGTCCCCAGAGACCAGATCGGCACGGTTCGACAGCGTCCTCAGGGAGACGATGCCGTCGGAGGCCGACGCCGCCGTGACCTGCGGCAGCACTCCGGCCACGAGCCCCACAAGCAGTCCGAGGATGGCTAGGCGGTTGCGCGATCGGTTCGACATCTGAGCCCCCAAGGTCGACGACCTGCCTTTACGTACCCCTTCGCTCCCCGAACGACCGTCTCCTGCAGGGGGGCCGGGGTAGGAACGGAGGCGTGGGCAGCGAACCAATCGAAGTGAAGCCGACCTCAGAGCCCCGGAGGGCCCGCATGCAGCGTCCAGACCCGTTCCAGGCGGTGGCGGCCGCAGCCACGGTGGTCGCGATCGCGCTCGCCGCGCTCGTCACTCCCATCGCAGCGTTACCGCTGAGGCATACCCACGCTCCCGGGATCGGCCTCCACAGTCACGGCCCGGCCGTCGGGGGCCCGAAGGGCGCCGATCGCGTGCAAGGTCGCTATCTCGGGCCGACCAGGCCGCCCTCGACACCGACCCCCGGCATCCCTTGCGACGACGGTTCCATGCCCGAGAAGGTCCAGGGCAAGGCGCCTCTGGCCGACTACGAGTCCGGCCGCGCCGCGAAGGGTTACTTCTGTAACGCGCGGCAGGTGGCGAATCTCGGGAACTCGGGTGGCTACCGCGTCGAGCGGTACGTCGACAAGGCCGGTAATGAGTGCGCCTTCTGGGACTCGACGCTGCTATGGCCGCACAACGTTCCGAACCAGGGAGCCGAGGGACCGGGTGCGTACGTGCTCGACATGAAGAACCCGTCGAAGCCGGTCGTCACCGACATCCTGCGCACGCCTGCGATGCAATCACCGCACGAGTCACTGAGACTCAACACGAAGCGAGGCCTGCTGGTCGCGGACATGGGTTACCCGACTTGGATGCCGGGCTTCGTCGACGTGTACGACGTGAAGGAGAACTGCCTCCAACCGACGCTGCTGTCGTCGGTGCCGATCGGCGTCATCGGTCACGAGGGCGGCTTCGCTCCCGACGGCAAAACGTTCTACGTCGCGTCCCTGTACGGACACACGTTGACCGCCGTCGACCTCACGAATCCGCAGGCACCCGTCGTCGTGTGGACCTCGTCCGAGTATCAGCCGCACGGGGTCTCGGTGAGCAACGACGGCAACCGCCTGTACATCGCGGAGAGCGCGTTCCAGGACGGCAACGATTTCACGGGCCTGACGATCCTCGACGTCAGCGAGGTCCAGGACCGCGTGCCGAACCCGACCGTCCCCCTGGTAAGTCGCCTTACATGGCCCGAGCTTTCGACACCGCAGAACGCGACTCCGTTCACTCGGAACGGACACGAGTACCTCCTCGAGACGGACGAGTTCGGGTCCGGCAAGAACATCGGTGCCGGGCGCATCATCGACATCTCGAACGAGAAGAAACCCTTCGTGGTGTCGAACCTGCGCCTCGCCGTGAACAAGGGCGATCAGACCGAAGACCCCGGCGACGATCAGCCGTTCCAGGGCTACCAGGGTCACTACTGTTCGCTACCGAGCCGTGTCGACCCCTACATCGTCGCGTGCAGCTTCATCATGTCGGGCCTGCGCGTGTTCGACATCAGCGACGTCAAGCATCCGAAGGAGATCGCGTACTTCAACAAGGTCCAGATGCCGGGGACGAACTTCTATCCCTCGAAGGCCGGCGCGTTCGCGATGTCCGCTCCCGCGTACGACGAGGCCACCGGTGACATCTGGTACACCGACGGTCACACGGGTTTCTACGTGGTGCGCCTAACGGGGGCCGCGGCCCGCAACAAGTTCGCAGCGCGCATCCTTCACCCGGGCAACTGAGGTGCAACTCGACGTCTAGAGCCGGTTCAGGCGCCGCGCTTCGGCCACCGCTTCCGTGCGGTTCCGCACACCGAGGCGGTTGTAGAGATCGTTCAGGCTCGCATACAGATCGCGCTCTGATCGCTCCATCGCGGTGGCGAGGTCCGCGACCGTGAGTCCCTTAGCCAACAGCGCAAGCAAGGCACGATCCTGGTCTCGTGGGTTCTCGTCGGGCGTGCTCCCAGAGTCATGAGGCATCACCTGTGATGCTAGGTCGGGACCCCCCGGACGGCACCGGGGAAATACCTAGTGTTCCTGCGATGCTCGCATCGTGGCCATGTGCGCGGCGAGCTCGGAGCGCGAGCGCAATCCAAGTTTCGAGTAGATGTGCGAGAGGTGATACTCGATGGTCTTGGGACTCAGGAATAGCGCGGACGCAGCTTCGCGATTAGTCGCGCCGCCCGTGATTGCCAGTGCCACCTGCAACTCTTGTGGCGTCAGCTGCGCGGGAGCCGCGATCCTTTTGGACCGTGTTCGCTCCCCGGTCGCGGTCAGGCCCTTGCGGGCGCGTTCGGCCCATGGGGTAGCTCCGAGTCGTTCGAAGACGGCGATCGCTTCTCGCAGTGGCGGCCTGGCATCGCTGGGATGTCCGCTGCGGCGGAACTTTTCACCGAAGAAGTACAGGGTGCGGGCTCGTTCGAATGGGTTAAGCGATCGGTCGTGCAGCGCGAGCGCCTCCTCCAGGTAAGTAAGATCGTCGTCCACGAGTCCTCGGCACCGGGCGAGCGTTGCCAGACCGTAGTTGCTCGGGGTGCGGGACACCATCTCGTCGAACTCTTCGAGGACCCCACGTGCCTCCACCTTGGCTCCACTGGCAACGTATGCCCCGATCAGATCGGGGAGGCAATGCACCACGTTCGGGTTATGCATGCCGTGTTCCTTTAGTGCGTCGCGGGCCGCCTTCAGTTCGACGACCGCTTTGGTGGGCGATCCGCGGGTGAGCTCCACCAGGCCCAGGACCGAACGCGCGTACCCGAGAAGGGAATACGTACCTGATCGCCGCGTGATGTCGATCGTTTGTTGTGCACTTGCAATGGCGTCATCGAAGTGCCCCCGAAGCGCCTCGATCCTGCCCGTTGTGATCAGATTCGCGCCCGCAATTGGCTGTCCGGTCTCTGTAGCGAGCCGGATCCCGTCGAGACCCTCCGCGTAGGCGCGTTCCCACTCTCCCGTGCGGTAGTGGATCTCGCACGCCACCGCCAGGCCCCAGGGGAGGAACGACGGCGCTCCCGCCCCCCGCAGCGCGGAGATCCCTTCCCCGACCAACTCTTCGGCAAGATCCACGCGTTCGACCCAGTAACAGACTTGACCGATCCTCGTTTGGAGTAACCATCCTTGAGGTTGGGGAAACTGAGGCAAGGCGGGGAGATAGCGCTCGACCAGCGACCATCCTTCATCGGCCTTGCCGTCGAGGACCAACCCGAGTCCGTACAACAGTCCGGCGAGGGCGCGCGGCGGTTCGGTCTCGGCGCTCTCGTACGCGCGTCGGGCCGCCTCGACTCCGCGATCGACACGACCGCTGAAATGAAAGGAGATCGCCGCACTTGCAAGCATCAACGCGGCCTTGTCGGGTGCCCTCGACGCGACCGCTTCAGCTTCGCGCCACAACAGATCGGCCGCCTGATGTGGAGAACCTGCGACCTGCTGCACCGTGCCCGTGAGGTGTTGTAGCTCCGCCCGCAAGAGCGGATCCGACGAATAGGCGAGTGCTTCCGACAGCATCTCGAGCGCGTGTGCATGCATGCCCGCGTCGTGAGCCGAAGAGGCTGCTTCGAGCAGCCGTCGGGCGCGTTCGTGTTCGTCGGGCGTCAGCCGTGCCGCCTTCTCGTACGCTGCAGCCGCGGCGGCGTAGCCGCTACGGACGCGCGCGTTCTGCGCCGCCGCTTCCAGTTCTGCGGCGACTTCTTCATCCGGTACCGATATGGCCGACGCACGGTGCCAGGCGCGACGCTCGGGCCTGCTTATGGCTTCGGCCAGAGCGGCGTGCGCGCGGCGACGATGTGGCATGGGGGCCGCGTGGTAGATCGCCGAACGAAGCATCGGGTGGACGAACTCGGCGACGCCCTCAGTGATCGCCAGCACGCGCTGCTCCTCCGCTGGCTCCAACGCGGTTTCATCGAGCTGTCGGCTTTTCAGTGCGGGTGCGATCTCCTCCATCGCTCCCGTATCACTTGAAGCCGCGATCAGTAGGGCGTCTTGCGTCTGGTCGGGTAGTCGTTGGATCCGACGAAGCAGCGCTCTCTCGAGGTTCGGTCCCACCGGTAGGGGTTCCTCCATCGGCGTGCGACCGGCCAGCTGATCCGGATCGAGAAGCCTGGGAAGCTCGACCAACGCGAGGGGATTGCCGTATGTCGCGTCAACCAGAAGGCGTGCGACCTTCGGGTCGATCTCTCCTTCGGACGCGTGCCGTAACAACAGAAGCGCATCGTCGGGTGCAAGTCCCGACAGCCTGAGCTGTTCGAGATCCGCACCCGGGTCCTGGATGTCTTCACCTTCCCGGTACGCGAACACGAGGACGATCCGTTCTTCCCCGAGTCGCCGCGCCGCGAAGAGAATCGATTCCGCCGAGGGTGGATCCAGCCACTGTGCATCGTCGACGATGACGAGGGCTGGCTGCTCTTCGGCGGCGGCTGCAAGGATCGCCAGAAATGCCGCGCTCACCGTGAAGCGATCACCGGGCACCGCGGGGCCCAAGGCCAGCGCTCCGGAAAGTGCAGCGGACTGAACCGCCGGGAGCTTCTCGATGTGATGGGTCACAGGTCTAAGGACATCCGCGAGTCCAGAGAAAGCGATATCACTTTCGGATTCGACGCCGCGTGCCGTGAGCGTGACGACGTCTTGGGTGGTGCCCGCCACGTGTTTCAGCAGCGCGGTCTTCCCCACGCCCGCTTCACCGCTCACCACGAGCGATGTGCTTCGTCCGTCGCCCGCCTGATCGATCGCCTCGTTTATGCGCGCAACTTCAGCCTCGCGGCCCAACAACATGGCAGCCCCCCCGGCAGCGGCTATCCGACCGCCGCCGGCCCTCCCGCTGACGGGAGGACTCCACAAAGACTAGGGGATTCCCAGATGCCGTCAGGGGTGTGGACTTCTAGCTTGAGGTTTCGGAAGTGCCACAGCCAACGCTGTAGGGGCGGCGGTCAAACGGCTCGTCAAACGGTCGCTCGCCACCATCGGGTCCTAAGCAGGGGGGTTCTGACCGGACTCCCAAGAGCAAGGGAGGAACATCCATGGCCACAACTACGGTCCGGAACGGAGTGGTTCGAGTGAGGTCACGCATCGAGCGTCGCCTCATCGCGGTGGCGGCTCTGATCGCCCTGGTCGCGGCGATATCCGCGGCCCCGGCCGCCGCGGCCGTCGCGCCTCAGCTCGGCGTCGGCCAGGGCAGCACCGACAACTCGGTGTACTACGTCGACTGGAGGTCGGCCAACGCGGCGAACGGGACAGCCTCGGGCCTGATCAACCTGCCGGATGGCACGAGCGTCGGCGTCACATTCGCCGCCGTCTTCGCCGATGGCTCACCCGGCTCGATGGCGTTCGCGCAGACGGGTTGCGGGACCAACTTCTGGAACCCCTCCTCTCCCTACATCAGCCCGGAGGTCCCGAACGCGCCGCCGGGCTGCGACATGCTCGCCCTACGGGGAGGCCAGAACCAGATCTACCGGCTCACACTCTCCGAGGCGATCCGGGATCCTCTTATGGCCATCGTCAGCCTTGGCGCCAACGGGACCAGCACGACATACGACTTCGACTCGCCGTTCACCATCGTCAGCCAAGGACGGGGATTCTTCGGCGGAGATTCGACGAGGCTCCAACAGCTCCCCGGTGACGTTCTCATGGGCACCGAGGGCCATGGCACCATCCGCTTCCTCGGCACCTTCAGTACCTTCTCGTGGACGGTGCCCACGCCCGAGTTCTGGCACGGTTACACGTTCGGGATCCGCACGACCGAGGCGCTCGCGCAACCGGTCACGGTGAACGAGGGCGGGGTCGCGACGAACAGCGGCACCTGGAGCGGCGAGGACGTGTCGCTCAGCGCATCGGTGGGCGACGTCACGAAGAACGCGGACGGCACCTGGGACTGGTCGCTGCTCACGGCGGACGGTCCGACGGAGAGCCAGAATGTCACGATCACCGCGACGAACGCCTTCGGCAGGACGAGCCGCAGCTTCGACCTCGTAGTCGAGAACGTCGTACCCGCGGCCACGCTTACCAACAACGGCCCAGCCGTCGAGGGCGCACCGCTACACGTCTCGTTCTCGGGCCAGGCCGATCCGTCGAGCACGGACACCGCCGCCGGCCTCCGCTACGCGTTCGCGTGCGACGGCGGCTCGCTCGACGGGACGACCTACGCGGCCGCGAGCTTTGATGCGTTCGCCGAATGCACGTACCCCACGTCCGGCGACGCAACTGTCCGCGCTCGCATCATCGACAAAGACGGTGGCTTCACCGAGCGCACGACGACGACGACGATCCAGCCTGCACGCAACTCCGCGCCCCTCGTGATCCTGAGCGGCCCGAACGCGGCCGATGAGGGCCAGACCAAGCACTACACCTACGACACGACGGATGTGGATTCGTCGTCATTCACGCACGCTGTCGGTTGCGGCGCGAGCGGTACCGTGGAAGCGGGAACGGACGTCTTCGACACCACGACCGGCGACGGCAGCTTCAGCTGCTCGTTTTCTGATGACGACCCGACGGTTGCCTCATCGGATCCGAGCACGGTCGGCGTCACCGTCGACGACGATAGCGGGGGCTCCGACACCGACTCGATCGTCGTGACCGTCAGCAATGTGAACCCGGTCGCGACGATCACCGCGCCGGGACCCGACTCCCTGCACTCTGTGACCACCGCGGTCAACCTCTCGGCCACGTTCACCGACGCCGGGAACAACGACGCCCACACGTGCTCGATCGACTGGGGCGATGGCAGCGCGGCCACTGCTGGGACGCTCGACCAGGGAGCGGACACCTGCACCGCGAGCCACGCGTACGCCGCCGCCGGCCTCTACACCATCTCCGCGACCGTGACCGACGATGACACCGGATACGACACGGAAACCGTCGGCATCGTGGTCTACGACCCCTCGGCCGGTTTCGTCACCGGTGGCGGCTGGATCGACTCGCCTTCCGGCGCCTATACCCCCGGCGACTCGACCGACCCTGACGTCACCGGCAAGGCCACCTTCGGCTTCATCTCCAAGTACCACAAGGGGGCGAGCGTCCCCAGCGGCCAGACCGAGTTCAGGTTCGAGGCCGCGGGGCTGAGGTTCCACTCCTCGACCTACGACTGGCTGGTGGTGTCGGGACCCAAGGCCCAGTTCAAGGGCTCCGGCGCGGTCAACGGCGTAACCGGCTACGGATTCCTCCTCACCGTCACCGACGGGCAGGTGACTGGAGGCGGAGGGATCGACAGGTTCCGCATGAAGATCTGGGAGATCGCTTCGGACGACGTGGTCTACGACAACGGCGCTGCCGAATCCGCTCTCGGCGGCGGCCAAATCATGATCCATACGAAGTAGCGGCCTGACTCCCACACCAAGACTCGAGGGCCGATCGAGTTCCCGCTGGTCTATCAGCGGCTACGCACTCGTCATGAAGAAGGAGGAGACGTGATGTTCAAAGGAAAAGCCCGCCGCAACCAACGATCTGCATCGCGCCAGTCGCTTCAAGAGACCGAGGAGGCTTCCGTGTCCAAGCTCCGCTCTTACATCAGTCGCACGTCACCTGCGATGGTGGTCGCGGCGGCCACTTTGTTGCTCGTCGGGGGCGTCGGCTATGCCGCCATCCCGAACTCGGAGACCGCCGAGATCAGCGGCTGCTACGAGAACCGCACGGGTTTCTTGCGCGTGATCGACACCGAGGCGGATAAGGCGTGCACGCGCTGGGAGATCGCGATCAGCTGGAACCAGGAAGGCCCCGAGGGCATCCAAGGGCTCCCGGGTCTCCAGGGCGAGGCCGGGACCGATGGCACTAACGGCACTAACGGCATCGACGGCATCGACGGCATCGACGGCAAGACGATCCTGAACGGAAGTGGGACCCCCGATGGTGGCCTCGGCACTGTCGGCGACTTCTACCTCGATACGACGACCCCGACGCTCTTCGGTCCCAAGACGGCGACCGGATGGGGCACGGCGATCCCGCTCGTCGGTCCGGCAGGAGCGAACGGCACCAACGGAGCCGACGGGGCCGACGGATTGCCCGGAGAGCCGGGGGCCGACGGGACGGACGGGACCGACGGCACGACGATCCGCAACGGGACTAATGATCCCGATGTCTCGCTCGGCACGTTCGGCGACTTCTATCTCAATACCACCTCCTCGGCTCTGTTCGGGCCGAAAACCATCATTGGGTGGGGCGCGGGAACCTCGCTCGTGGGCCCCGCAGGGGCCGACGGTGTCGACGGAGCGCCGGGGACCGACGGTATCGACGGTATCGACGG
>JBOGWY010000315.1:0-24109 GCA_050694015.1 Actinomycetota bacterium
TGATGATCCCGTTCTTCTCGCCGCGGGCACCGAGCTTGGTCACCATCATCTCGGCGAGCAGCGGGCCTTGATCGTTGTAGGACATCCACATGGCGAAGTAATTGTAGAGGTCGCTCAGGACGGTCTCGCCTACCCCGGCGGATAGGTACGGGACGCCGACGGATGCCGCGTAACGAGCGCACGCATTGATCTGATCGGCCCCGGCCAGCCCTGACAGAAGGAAGACGTTGTCTTTCTCGACCATCTCTTTGCACACCGCGACTGCTTGGCTCGGGTTGTAGTTGTCGTTCATGAGGATCGCTTCGACGCTGCGGCCGTGGATCGTCTGTTTGTTCTCCTGCATCCACTCCCACAGAAGCTGCGACCCCCTCTCTGCCGATGCGGAAGGCACGGGTGCCGCGCCGGTCAACGGCGCGTGCGCGCCGATCTTGATGAGATCGTTCGTCACGCCGGTCGACGTCGCTCCGCCGCCGGTCGTGCCACCACCGGTCGTGCCACCACCGGTCGTCCCACCGGTCGTCGTCCCCTCCACCGTCTCGCCGACGGTTCCACCGGTGGTGGTGCCGCCGCCTACGGCGCTCGAGCCGAAGCCGCCGCTGTTGGAAAGTTCTCCGGCACTGCCGATCACGTTTCCTTCTGCATCGACGATCTCGCCGGCCTCGTTGACGGTGGCGCCGGGGGGCAGGATCCCACCTTCGAGCTGTTCGGCCACGCCGGGCTTCTGGCCGCACGCGGAGACAGACAGAAGAAGAACCACGCAAGCTAGAGCGGTCAGCTGGGAACGGTTCGGCCTGAACATGGACGCACCCCTTGCTCCGACGGCGTTGGGGAGGCCTTCTACGGGCCACCCTTCCTGTCCTGTCCGAAACCGCGACTTACGGTGTATTTCTGCGGTTAACCCTTCGTGACGCGGATGATGTCGATGCCGCGGTTGTAATCGGCGGTGTAGAGGATGTCCTTCGTGACCCAGTAGGCGGCCGAGGTCGAGCCGCCCCACGGCAGGAAGTAACCCGCCTCCTTGATCTTGCCGGCCGAGTCCACCTTGAGCAGACGCGTGCCGTGCTCGTACCACGCGACCGCGACGAGGCCCCCGTTGCGGTACCCGGGCTGCGTGTCGAACCAGTGCATGCAGAAGAGGTTCGCGGGCGAGTCGCCGTCGGTGTAGAGACCGTTCTTCACGCGGTACTCGTCGACCATCGTGAACGTCTTGGTCTTCTTCCAGTTCCTCGTATCCCATGTCATGAACGCGCCGTCGGACTCGTCACACGTCGGGCCGCTACTCTCGCCACCCGCGAGCGCGTAACGGTCGCGCATGTTGTTGGGCCACAGGTTGCTGTGTATGAAACGGTTGTCCTTGTTGCCGCCCTGCGCGATCACCGTCGGCTTCGCGGCATTCTTGCGGGCGTCGAGGAGCAGCAGAGGCTGCGTCGACGTGAGGATCAAGCCCGGCGCGACCTCGGTGACGTCGTGCCCGCCCCCCGAAGCCGGCGTGCCCTTCGCCCAGTTGCCTACGATCTTGGGCTTCGTCGGGTTGCGTAGATCGACGATCACACCCTCGGACCCGTACGCGTAGGTGCAGTCCAGCACGCAGCTGATCGTGTGCTCGTCGGCACCCTCCAGCTCTCCGATCACCGTCGGGTTCGACTTGTCCTCGACGTCGACGATGTTGAGGGTGCCGAGAGACCCGACCAGCAGGATCTTCCCGTTCGTATCGACGTCCTCTTCGGCGAAGTAGGGCTCCTGCGCAATCACCGTGGTACCGAGGCGCTGCGGGGCCTCCGGATCGGACAGGTCGTAGATCGTCAACGAGCGGGACGTCGTGATGTACAGGTAGTCGCCGACGATCCGCGCCCCGGCCGTGTCGTTCTCGAGCGGCACGTAGCCGATGTACTCGATGTTGTCGGACGCGAAGTAGCCGGGCCCCGGCGCGTCGACATCGACCGCCCTAGCCGCAGGGGCACCGATCATCAGCACGGCGCCGACCAGCGCTATCAGTTTCCTCATGGTCGGATGGTTCGCCCCACCGCCGGCGAATCCTCCGGGCGCCGGACGACCCCGGATACGTATTTCATGAACACGCCGTAACTCTTTTACACACCCCTTGCAGCGTTCGATGCCGCGCAGTCGTCTGATGGTTGCGGCGAGGAACAGGGGGGAAGCATGGACATGGATAGGCGGAGATTCCTCGCCGCAGCGGGGGCCGCCGTCGGCGGTGCGGCGCTTGCGGGACCGCTGTCGGCCTTGATGGCTCGGGTAGCGGGAGCCGAGCCGATCATCTCGCCCGGGTACGGACCTCTCGTCCCCATGGGCGATCTCAGGCTACCGGCGGGATTCAGCTACAAGATCGTGCAGCGACAGGGCGATCTGATGACGCCGGTGGACGCTGCAACGGGTGTCCCGTCGTCCGGAGGGGTGTCGCATCCGACGCCGTCGCGCTTCGACGGCATGGCCGCGTTCCCGGGCCCGGACGGTTCCACGATCCTGATGCGCAACCACGAGAACAAGAAGCGCTACAACTTCCCACGAGGAGTAGCGACACCCGTCATCCCGGGCAACGAGATCGATGTCATCGTTCCCGAGGACAAGAGGTACGACTCGTTTTACAACGGCGGTGTCGTCAAGCTGACCATCAAGGACGGCAACGTCCTCGAGAGCTACGCGGTGATCGCCGGTACCACGCATAACTGCGCCGGTGGTCTGACACCGTGGCATTCGTGGCTTACCTGCGAGGAGTTCTTCCAGACGAACCCGACCGCACCGAACGTCGCCCACGGTTACGTCTTCGACATCCCCGTTTCCGCGAACGGACCGGTCACCCCGCTACCGATCGTCGCCGCCGGCCGCTTCGAACACGAAGCCGTCGCATGGAGCAACGGGGCGCTGTACGAGACCGAAGATGCTCCCGACGCCTCGTTCTATCGATACCGCCCGACGAACCCGAACAACCTCCTTGCCGGAGGAACGCTGGAGGCCCTGCGCCTCATCGATTTCCCAGGACGCGACACCCGCCTCGGCGGCTCGTGGCCGGGTCCGGTCGGTAGCGCGTTCGCCGCGGAGTGGGTGCCCATCGCAGACCCCAACCCGTCGGTGAACACCGGCACCCCGAGCGTGCGGGGTCAGGCTCAAGCACAAGGTGCTGCGATCTTCGCCCGCCTCGAGGGGATCTGGTCCGTGCAGGGCAAGATCTACTTCGATGCGACGACCGGGGGCGGCACATCGGTCCTCCCGAACACCGATGGTCTCGGATTCGGACAGGTCTACGAGTACGACCCGGTCCTCGGCACCTTGAGACTCGTGTTCGAGGCAACGAAGACCGCGCCATTCGCACTCGTTCGTCCGGACAACCTTGCGCCGCATCTCCTCACGAGCACGATCTATCTCTGTGAGGACAACCAGGGATCGGAGCCCGCGTCCACGAATCACGTCCGCGGCCTGACGCCGAAGGGAACCATCTTCGATTTCGCCGAGGGAGTTACCAACACGACCGAGTTCGCAGGTGTTTGTTTCAGCCCCGACGGACAGACCATGTTCCTGAACCAACATGGCAACAACTCCACTCAAGGTGGCGTGACCTACGCCATCACGGGACCGTGGAAGAACTTCGTGAAGCCGTCGCCTACGCCCAGCCCTTCAACACCGTTGCACTAAGGCACTAGACCTGCTGGTGGTTCCGCCGGTGATTCCGGCGGATCCGCTCGCAGGAGCGGAAGCGATCGAGCTTGGTGTCCGAGAGGCAGGCGTCGGTCCCCGATCCACCGTTGAAGACGTTCCTGCCGTCACTGCCGTGGAGGACGTCGGCTCCACCGCCACCGTTCATCGCGTCGTTCCCGCCACCGCCCTCGATGTCGTCGCCGCCGCCTCCGCCGCCCAGGCGATCCGCGCCCCCGGCGCCGTTGACGTCGTCCCTGCCCGCGCCACCATCCACGGTGTCGGCACTCGAGCCCATCCTGACGCGGTCGTTCCCGCCGGCGGTCAGCACGACATAGCCACGCACGGATTGCTGGGCTGTGACCCGGGCGCGAGCGCTCGTCGTCGTAGGTCGAACGACGTCGTCGCCGAGTCCGGTTTCGACACGCACCGAGACCTGCCCGGGCGCGCTTGGCACGAGCACCGTGTCGCGGTCATCCCCAGTGTCGATGGTGACACTCGTCGTCGCACCGGGATCGTCGATAAGGAGCTCAACGGTGTCTGCACCATCGCCCGTCTGGACAACGACGTTCTGCGTCGAGCCGTCGACGGTCACGTCGAGATTGTCGTTGCCTTGCGTCCCACAAATCGTCCCGGGCCGCTGAGGATCGCATCCGGGTACGGGCGCGGGGCGGATGCCCCAATCGGGGAAACGCTCGTCGACGGTCGGCGTGTTGGTGATATTGACGAGGTTCGAACCGTCGATGTTGATCGTGTAGATGTCGGGGTTGCCGAGGTGATCACTGCGAAACGCGATCCGTTGTCCGTCGGGCGACCACGCCACGCCGAAGATGCTCCGTTGAGTGGTGGTGAGTCGCACCGGGTTCGAGCCGTCGCGGTTAACGACCCACAGATCGTTCTGGTGGAAGTCGACGGCGAGCCGCGTTGAGTCCGGGGACCAGTCGAAGTCGGGGTTGGCGACGGCCGTTCCGATCACCAGCTGTTCCTGGCCGGTCCCGTCGGCGCGGATGACGTGAACCCCGGTCGATCCGGGCGACAGGCGGTCTCCGGTAAATCCGACCCACTGCCCGTCCGGTGACCACGTGGGGAAAAAATCGCCCCGGTTGGTCGTGACTAGGGGGCGCTCCCCCGACCCATCGACGTTCATGACGAAGATGTCGAAGGTGCTGCCGTTCTTGGTGCTCGCGTAGACGATCTGGGTCCCCTCCGGAGACCAGCTCGGGTGTTGATCCTGGACTCCCGGACTGTTGGTCAGGTTCTGCGGGCTGGATCCGTCCGCGTTCGCGACAAAGATGTCGTTGTCGTTCTGGTACGCGATGCGCGTGCCGTCGGCGGACCACGAGGGGTGCGTCTCCCCGGCCAGGCCGCTGTCGATCAGGAGCCGCTGCCCCGAGCCATCGGACTGCATCACGTAGATCCCGTCGGGAGCGCCGTTCGGGAACGCTTGGTAGGAGATCGGGCCGTTCTCACCGGGGAACGCGGCATCCACGTCCCGGGCCGGAGAAAGGACCGTAGCGACCAGTGCTGCGACGAGCACGGTCGTGAGCCGGCTTTTCGTCAACCTTGTCTCCTGGCTTTACCCCTGACGGGATTAAGAGTCGCGTAGACAAGTGTCGCGGCCGGCGCGCCCGTTGAAAAGGTTCCTTTGGATCTTTTCTCGTCAGACCTGCTGGTGATTCCGCCGGTGGTTCCGCCGGATCCGCTCGCAGGAGCGGAAGCGATCGAGCTTCGTATCCGACAGACAGGTGTCGCGACCGGAGCCGCCGTTGAAGAGGTTGCGACCGTCGGAACCGTGCAGCACGTCTCTTCCACCGCCACCGTTCATGGCGTCGCTCCCGGCACCGCCCTCGATGTTGTCGGCCCCGCCGGCGCCGCCGAGCTTGTCCCGACCGCGGCCCCCATCGACGGTGTCTGCCGCTATCCCCGTCGTAACGCGGTCGTTGCCACCGCCGGTGAGGACGAAGTAACCGCGCGCCGATGCCTGCTGCGCGGCGACACTGACTCGCGCGCTCGTGGTCCCGGTCCGGACGATGTCGTTGTCCGTCCCCGTCTCGATACGGGCCGAGACCTCTCCGGCCGACGGCGGCACGATCACGGTGTCGGCGCCGTCTCCCGTCTCGATCGTGACGCTTGCCGGGGTGGCGGGGTCGTCGATGTGGAGTTCGATCGTGTCGGCACCGTCACCGGTCTGAACGAGGACGGTCGGAGACGAGCCGTCGATCGTTACGTCGATGTCATCGCTCCCTTGCGTTCCGCACGTCGTGCCGGGCTGGTTGGGATCGCATCCAGGAACCGGCCGCGCCACGCCCCAGTCCGGATAAAAGTCGTTACCCCTCGTGTTCGTCACGTTGACGCTCGGGGTTCCGTTGGTGTCTTGCTGGCTCGCGCTGGTGACGTAGATGTCCCAATCGCCACCCCGATCGCTCGTATACGCGATCTGCGTCCCGTCCGGCGACCACGTCACGCCGTTCGCCGAGTTCCCGTCCAGCGTCATCTGCATGGGGGCCGTGCCGTCACGATTCACCGTCCAGATGTTGAAGGCGGTGTCGTAGACGATGCGCGACGAGTCCGGAGACCAGTCATGGTTCGGGTTGTTGTAGGTCGTGTCGGCGATGTGGGTTTGCCCGCTTCCGTCCGGTGACATGACATAGATGCCGCGGCCGGTGGTCGGTCCGGTCTTGGGGAGCCGGACCGCGACGAACGCGATCGCGCTCCCGTCGGGCGCCCACTCCGGAAAATCGTCGTAGCGCGTGTCCGACGTGAGCTGCGCATCGCCGGTACCGTCCGCGTTCATCACGTAGATGTCCGAGTTCTGCCTGACGCTCGCGTACGCGATCCTCGTACCGTCGGGCGACCACGACGGGCTTCCGTCGTCGATCGTGGCGGTGTTCGTGAGGTTCGTGCGCCCCGTGCCGTCGGCGTTCATCACGTAGATGTCGCCTTCGGATTCGAAGACGATCCGGCTCCCGTCCGCGGACCAGTCCGGTGCGGTATCGAATCGGTTCGTCGTCACGGCAACCTGCCCCGACCCGTCGGGGCTCATGGTGAAGATCCCGAAGCGGGTGTTCCCGGCCGCCCACGCGATCTGACCGTTCCCACCGGGGAACGCGGCGCGCCCGGGAGCCGGGACATAGAGAACACCTGCCGCGAGACATGCGGCCGCGACGACACGAAGCACCTTGCGCAAATCGACCCCCTCCAGGGATAGGCGAGCGGCCATCATTCTGCGTGCGCAGCGCGTTCTAGACAAGTGAATGTCGCTGCACGCGACGAAGGGGGCCGGTCGGCCCCCTTCTGTGGTGGTTAGTCCGATTCGCGCTAGTTAAGGCTTCCCGTTGTACTTCAGGATGTCGATCCCCCTGGTGTAGTCGACGGAGTAGACGAGATCCTTCGTCATCCAGTACGCGGCCGACGTTTCGCCGCCGTAGGGGATGAAGTAGCCGACCTCTTTGATCTTGCCCTTCGACGACACGTCGATGAAGCGCGTGCCGTGGTCGTAGGAGCCCATCACGACCAGGCCCCCGTTATCGAACGTCGGGTGCTCTTCGAACCAGTGTGCGGAGCAACCCATCGCATTGACGGCCGGCTGGCCGTCGGAGTAGGTGCCGTTGTTCAACTGGTAGATGTCGAGCATCCTCAGTGTGCCGGTCTTCTTCCAGTCGGATCCGTCCCACGTCATGAACGCCCCGTTGGCGCCACTGCAGCGGCCGGTGAAGTTCGACTCGCTCGAGAATAGGACGATGTCGTCCTCCCCGGTGTTGGGCCACTGGTTGGAGTGGATGCCGCCGGTCACGCGCTTGTCCTGACCCACCGCGACGAGCTTGGGCTTCGCAGGATTCTTGCGTCCGTCCAGCAGGATGATCGGGTTGGACGAGGTGAGTACCCTCCCCGGAGCAACCTCGTTCACGTCGTGTGCGCTCGTCGCCGGCATGCCTTTGCCCCAGTTCCCCACGATCTTCGGCGCGGTCGGCTTGCGGAGATCGACGATGACGCCCGTCGATGAGTACGAGTAGGTGCAGTTGAGGATGCAGTCCGACGTGTGACCGCCACCGCCCGCCAGCGTCGCGATCTCGGTCGGGTTCGACTTGTCCTCGACATCCCACACGTGAAGGATGTTCTGCGGCAACTGCTCGGAGAACAGCAGGATCTCGCCGTTCGTGGCGACGTCTTCGTTCTCGAACTTGATCCCGAACGGCTCCGTCGTGATGAGTTGCGGCGCGGTCGGGTCGGACACGTCATAGATCGAGAACGTCTTCCACGACGTCACGTAGAGGTACTTGCCTACGACCTTCGCTCCGGTGGCAGTGCCGACCTCGAACGGAACGTGCGCGACGAACTCGACATTGTCGGATGCGTAGCCACCCTGTGTCGGACCCGCAGTCGCGGCGGGGATCCCCGCGGTCATCAGCAGTGCCGCCGCGATGGCGATCATCGACCTCCTCATGGCCCCTCCCTGTCGGTTGTGAGGTAGGTCTTCTCCTCAAGTCGGTCGAGCACCTGCGGCTGGGAGGTTCAATACGAAGGGCCTCCCCGGAGGGAGGCCCCTGTTTTCTTCTGCAGCCGTACGCCTGAAAACGCGGCTATGTGCTCACAAAACGGTTAGCCCTTCCCGGTGTAGCGCAGGACGTCGATGCCGCGCTGGTAGTCGACGGCGTAGATGATCTCCTTGTTGATGAAGTAGGCACCCGAGGTCCCACCGACGGCCGGCAGGAACCAACCGTGCTCCTTGATCTTGCCCTTCGAGGTGACCTCGAGGAGGCGAGTGCCGCTGTTGTACCAACCGATGGCCACGACGCCGCCGTTCTTCCAATCCGGGTGCGTCGTGAACCAGTGCGGCGAACAACCGAATGGAGCGCTGGCCACTCCACCGCCATCGGTGACGGTCCCCTGGTAGGCCCACCACTGGTCGACGAGGTCCAGGGTGTGCGTCTTCTGCCATCCCTTGGTGTCCCACACCATGAACGAGGCCGCTTGGGACTCGTTGCACTGCTCGGCGCCACAGCAGGTCTCGCCGCCCGCGATCACCCAGCGGTCCTTCATCGTCCGAGGCCACAGGTTCGAGTGGAACGGAAGCCCGTTGGCTTGGTACTTCTCGGTCATCGCGAGGAACTTCGGCTTGGCCGGGTTCTTACGGGCGTCGAGGAGCAGCATCGGGTCGGTCGAGGTGAGCACGATTCCCGGCGCCACCTCGGTGACGTCGTGCGTCGAACCCATCGGCGGCTGACCGTCGCTCCACTTCTCCTTCAGGAGCTTCGGCTTGGCCGGGTTACGCAGATCGGTGATCGTCCCTTCGCTGCCATACGCCCACTTGCAGTCGAGGATGCACGAGGTGGTGTGATCACCGGCGCCCGCAACCGTTGAGAGCTGAGTGGGGTTCGAGACGTCCTCGATGTTGAAGATATGGAGGTTGCCCTGAGGAATGGTCTCGGAGAACAGCATGATCTCGCCGTTCGTAGCCACGTCCTCGTTCTCGAACTTGAATCCGAACGGCACCGACGTGATGTGCTGCGGCGATGCCGGATCGTTGATGTCGTAGATCGAGAAGTTGTGCCAGCTGGTCACGACCATGTACTTGTCTTTGCCGTGGTTGAAGAAGTTGGCACCGGTGGCCGACGGCCCGTTGAACGGCACATGGGTTACCCACTCGATGTTGTCGGATGAGTAACCACCCGCGCTGGGGCCCGCAGTCGCGGTCGTCAACCCCGATGTGAGAAGCCCTATACAGGCAAGGGCGAGGACGAGTTTCTTCACGGTCTTCCTCCTATTTGGAAGGGTCTTGAAGGAAGATTCGCCCTCCCGCAGGAGGTTCCTGCCGCCCGCCTTGCTGCAGGAGCGGAGGGCTTTAGCGGCGGTTGAAGCGGTAGCGCAGGCGGCTGCTCCGCGAGGCCGCGTAGGCATAGGTTAGCGACATCAGCACCGCGGCCCCCGCGAACATCAACCGGGCCGGTGCCTCGCTGCGGGTGCGCTCCTGGAACGCCGTCATCGCGTAGTCCTCGTCCCGGCTTAGGGCCTCGCGGAGCTCCGCTTTGTACTGATGGGCGAACGCCACCTGAGGCTGTTCCTGCTCCTGGGTCGCCATCGCGCCCTGCGCCTGGGCTTGCGACTGCACCTGGGTGGAGCTCGACAACTCGGGGACCGTCGGCGGAGCCGCCGGGATCAGCGGGATCACCGCGAGCACCCGGTCGAGGTTGAAGATGCTGAGGAAGTCCTCTTTCTCGGCCGGACCGCACACGACCGTGGTGCGCGCGGTTGCGAGGACGCTCTGGCCCGAGCGCGCGGCGAGCTCGATGTCCGTGCGCTCTCCCGCGAGCGCGAGCGGGCACCGGTACGTGACGGTGAAGTCGAGGACGTTCGAGCGCTCCTGAACGACCGCCGGGTAGACCTCGGGAACGATGTTCGCAACGACACCGTCGCGGCCCTCGGCGGTGAGCTCGACGGGTTCGCTACTGCGCACGGCCTCGACCAAGTTGACGATCGCCGGGACGAGGTTCGAGCCCCCATCCACCTCGCCTTGTCTGAACATGCAGACAAGAGCCGCTTCGGGGCCGAGGTCGGCGGCACCGTCTCCGTCACAGTCGACGCCTCGAGATGGTGCGACCGCGCCGGTGCCGCGCGCGACCTCTTCGAGGTCGGACACCGAGCCCGGACCGAGCGCGAGTCCGACCTGCTTGATGTCTTTCTGGTTCAACGCGGTGACGGTGTCTGCGATCGATGGCTGCTCGGGGGGACGATCGTCGTCGCCATACGGGTCCATCGGGAACGGCTCGTCGGTCGCGTTCAGGACGACGCGGAACGAGCCCTCCCGGAACGACGCGCCCTGCCCTTTCGGAACGTCGTGCGAGAGCTCGGGGCCGGGCGGGAACAGATCGATACCCGAACCGGTGGCGGCCTGGATCAACGCGGGCGCGGGCGCGTTGTAATGGCCGCCGCCGGCAGCCTCGAGATTCGAGAGCGCGTCGCCGAGTGCTTGCGACACCGGCTGCACGTCCAGCACCTGCCGGTAGACGAAGTTGCGCTCGCAACGCGCGCCCGGAAGCTGAGACGCAGTCGACCCGCACGGGGGCCGGTACGGCTCCGCCGTGTCCCCGTCGGGGTACGCGCGGTACTCGCCTATGCCGATCTGGACGTCGATCTTCGCGGCGGCCAGCTCGTTGATCACCTCGCCGAGCGTGAGCGCGAGCTCACGCAGGAAGCGCTTCGCGCTCTCGGAGGTGTCGATCAAGAGGTACACGTCGAGTGGCGTGAACACCTTCGCCATCGCCAGCGAGTAGCGCTGTCTCCTCGTCTTCCCGGCGGCGATCTTCACCTTGCTCTTGGTCGGAGCGAGCTTCGGATCGGGGACGAGGGGTTCGGGCAGCGAGCCGGGATCCGGCGTGTAGATCGGCGGGATCTCGAAGCCGTGCTCGGGAAGGGTGATATCGGCGCCCGTGGGGCCCCGATAGATCTCGATCGTGCGCGCGGTACGTCCGTAGAACGACGGGTTCGACGCGCGATCGACGGCGAGGTCGACGACGCCGGCGTTCGGGGCCTCGACGTTGATCCACGAGAACAACGCGGCGGCGTACGCGAACACGTCACCTTCGGACGAGGCCATCACGCTTTCCGAGAACGCGCCGTGCACGACGGAGTCGGGAGCGCCACCGCCGGGCGAATAGTTCTCCAGCCACGTCTCTCCGCCGTCATCGGAACGCAACATGAACCCACGGTCGGGGAGGAACGCCATGATGCGCGCCGGGCCGCCCGGAGCATGGAACACGTCGACCGGTCCCGCCGCGACCCCCACGAAATCGTCGACCGCCGTGAAGCTCGCGCCGCCGTCCGTCGAGTGGTGCAGACCGCCCGGCCCCCATGCCCACAGCTCGTTCGGGACGAGCGGATCGATCGCGAGCCCGGTGTAGCCGCCGCCGAGGTTCTGCGCGCGTGCCTGCCACGTTCGGCCCCCGTCGGCGGTCGCGTAGAGGCTGTCGATCGAGCCGCTACCCAGATCGATACCGAGATAGCCGACAGTCGCCGCGCGCGGCGCGAAGGCCATGAACTCGAACGATCCCGCCGGTGGCAGACCTGCATCACCGACGAACCACGAGGTGCCACCGTTGGTGCTCGACACGACGTGAGGGCGCGTGACGGCGACGATGTTCTCGTCGATAGCGAGATGAACGTGACCGGCGACGGCCTCCGAGGTCACGATGGCACGGATCGTCGCGGTCTCGGGGGTGAACGGTGCGGCGGCCTCCTCGCCCAGCACATACGACGGCGCCCACGAGCAACCGAAGTTGGTGCTCTTCATGAGGGCCTTGCCGTTCGTCGCGTAGATCGTCCCGGCGTCGCGCGCGTCCACCGCATGATCGGTCATCGCCGCTGCTCCGATCGGGAAGCGGGGCCCGGCGACCGAAGTCCAGTAGTCGTTGGTTGCGCCGCACGCGGCCTGCGCGTTCGCGGGCGCGAGTGTCAGCGGCGCCGCGACGACCGCAACGACGATGAGCGCCACGAGGATCCTCTCGACGGCGCGCGCGGAGTACCTAGGGGTATTCATGCCTTCACCGGAAGGTTCTCCGGAGCGGGGGGCGGTCCTGGCTCCGCCGACGACGGCGAGCAGGGGTACATTGACGTCCGACCAGACCGCACAGGAGGCGCCGCATGGCTCAGCCCGAACGTCGCAGCGACCCCACCCAGGGGCCCGAGAAGCGGCAGGACGGAGTCATGCTCGACCTCGAGAAGCTCGAGCAACACATGAGCGAGCTCTACCTCCACAAGTTCGTCGAGTACCTCAAGAAGGTCCGGGGCGAGCATGGTCGCTACCTGACCCTGCGCGCCGGCGACGAGGTCGCGATCAAGGCCGCCGACGACGGCAGCGCCGACGCCTTGCAGGACGTGATCGTCGAGGAAGACGGGCCCGAGTGATCAGGCACGCCGCACCTATCGCTTAGGTGCGGACCCGCTACCCGCTCTAGCCGTACGCCCGTCTTTGAAGTGGCCGTTGCTGGAACCATCGGCGAACACGCGTCCGAGCCGCTCGAGATCTGAGGGCACCCGGGCGAGGATCTCGGCGAGCATCTTGCCTTCGACGGTCTCGTGCTCCTTGACCGTCGTGGCGAGATCGTCGAGCACCTCGCGGTTCTCTTCGAGGATCTTCATCGCCTCTTGTTCGCCCTCGTTCAGCAGACGACGAAGCTCGGCGTCGAACTCCTCGTGGGTTTTCTCGGAGATGTGCGCGAAGGCGCTGTCGGTGCCGAGGAACTGATCGACGTCGGAAGCCAGGAGCCGGGCGCGTCCGAGCTGCGGACTCATCCCGTAGCGGCCGACGATGTCGCGCGCGATGTCGGTGGCCTCTTCGATGTCCTGCTCGGCTCCCGTCGAAGGTTGATCGAACACGACCTCCTCCGCGGCGAGACCACCCATCGCGGTGACGAGTTCCGAGTAGAGCTGGTTCCGCGTCTTGAGCATTACCTCCTCGCGCTGGATACCCGTCGCGCCCAGGCCCTTCGCGCGCGCAAGGATCGTGATGCGGTGGACGTCGGCGGCGGCACCGAGCGCGGCGGCCAGAACCGCATGACCGCTCTCGTGGTACGCGGCGCGGGTCCGCTCTTCCGCGGACAAGAGCCGCCCGCGACGCTTGGGACCGTGGAGCACACGCTGGATCGCTTCTTCGAGCTCCGGCGTCTCGATGTCTGGCTTGCCGTCGCGGATCGTCAGGAGAGCGGCCTCGTTGATCACGTTCGCGAGGTCGGCACCCGAGAAACCGGGCGTGCGCTTCGCGAGGTACGAGAAGTCGACCGAGGAGGACATGGGTTTGCCTCGAGCATGGAGCTTGAGGATGAGCTCGCGGCCCTCGGCGTCCGGCTGGTCGACGGTGATGTGCCGGTCGAAACGACCCGGGCGCAGCAGTGCGGGGTCGAGGATATCGGGGCGGTTGGTCGCACCGATGATGACGACTCCGGCACTCGCCTCGAAACCGTCCATCTCGACGAGGAGCTGGTTCAGGGTCTGCTCGCGCTCATCGCTACCGCCACCCTCGCCACCGCCACGCTTACGGCCCGCGGCGTCCAACTCGTCGATGAACACGATCGCCGGGGCGACCGCACGGACGCGCCCGAACAGGTCACGGACACGAGCGGCGCCGACGCCGACGAGTGACTCGACGAACTCCGCGCCGGCAACGGAGAAGAACGGCACGCCGGCCTCACCGGCGACGGCCTTGGCCAGCAGCGTCTTGCCACAACCCGGTGGACCGAAGAGCAGTACGCCCTTCGGTGGGATCGCGCCCAGGTCTTCGTAACGCCGCGGGTTCTGCAGGTAGTCGACGACCTCCGAGAGCTCCGCGACGGCTTCGTCGGCGCCACCAACGTCGCCGAACGTCGTGGGAGCGGTGAGGCCCTTCCTCTGCTTCTTCTTGTCGAGCGTTCCGAACGTCATCACCTCGCCGATCGCGGAACCCCCGCCCTTGCCTGCGGTGAACAACAGGCCGAACGCCGACGCGAGGATCAGCAGCGGCAGCAGGTAGGTCGAGACCGCGCGAACCGTCCCTTTGGTGTTCTGCGGGTCGACGTTGACCTCGGCCCCGGCGACCGTGACGAGCTCGTAGAGGAAGTTGAAGGCTGCGTCACTCGACGGGTACGAGACCCAGAAGTCGCCGGCGCCCGGCGGAGCCGCGAGCTCGTCGGCCGGCGGGGCGCCCTTGCCGGTGCCCTGCTTGGCGCGCTGGCTCTGGTCGCGCTCCGTGTTGTTGGTGCCGCCGCCCGCGTTGTCGCCCTTGGCGTCGGCGTCACCCTTCCCGTCCGCGCCCTTGTCCTGGGCGCCCTTCTTGGTGGCCTTGTCCGCCTTCGGTTCGTCCTGCTCGATCGGTTCGGCCGCGAACGATCCGACGAGACGGTTGTCCTCGTCGAGGAAGGTCGCGGTCACGAGGCGCTTCTCCTCGGCGAGAGCCGTGAGCTGGTCGTGGGTCACTTCGTCGCCCTCGGTATGCGGCGTGAGGTAGTTGAGCGACCACGCGAACGCACCGAAGAGCGCAAGCAGGACGAGGGACAGGATGATCGTGCTGCGGCGGGTGGCGTTCTTCTTGCGGGCCGATCGCTGACGCCGGCGCTTGAGTCGGTAGTCGGCGATGCGTCGCTTCAGGTTGTTCGCAGACTTCTTCGTCTGCACGGGTTTGGATTGATTCACCGCAGCTTCAGGCATAGATGACTGATCCTTACGAACGGGGCCCGACGGAGGGACTAAAGGCTACTCCCGGCAGCGGGAACGCTCCCTACTACCTAGGTAGGAGTGAAGATTCTGTGCGTGGGTCGATCTTCCTGCACGCCTAGGAACTTACCGCGGACCTGCGCTATCTCGTCGGGCGCTCCGTGCGTCGGCCGCCTTATGCAGGTCCGCGAACGCCGCGCTCAGAGTCGGGAGCTGGTAGTGAGCATTGAGCCCGCTCGGGTTGGGCAGCAGCCACACCTTCGTGTCCCCGATGTGCTCCGGTTGCTCGCCCACTGCCGCCGCCTTGGCGCGGAATCCGATCCGGTACGCATGGAGTCCGAGCACCGCGAGGTAACGCGGGCGGTAGCGCAGTACCTTGCGCCGCAGGGCTGCGACGCCCTCCTTCAGCTCCTCGTTCGAGAGTTCGGCGGCAGCGGCGGTCGTGCGCATCACGACGTTGGTAATCCCGAGTCCGCAGCTCAGCAGCTCCTTGCGCTCGTAGGGCGCGAGCTGTCGCGGCGTGAAGCCACCGAGATGGAGCGCGGGCCAGAAGCGATTGCCGGGCCGGGCGAAGTGACATCCGGTCGCTCCGGAATACAGACCGGGATTGATGCCGCAGAAGAGCACCTTGAGGCCCGGGGCGATGATGTCGGGCACGGTCTTGTCCCGCGCGTTCGCGAGGTCATCTTTGGTCGGACGTGGGGGTGGTCGCATCGCTAGCCGGGCACGAACGAGAGGCGCACCTTCCGTTGCGTGTTGTCCACGTTCAGATCGACGAGCACGATGCTCTGCCACGTCCCGAGTTGTAGCCGGCCGCCGTCGACCGGGATCACCAGCGACGGGCTGAGGAACGCGGGCAGAAGATGGTCGGCACCGTGGCCGGGTGAGCCGTGACCGTGCACGTAGTCGCGGTCGCGGGGCAGCACACGGTCGAGGATCGACTCGAGGTCGGACTCCGAGCCCGAGCCCGTCTCAATGAGCGCGAGACCGACGGTCGCGTGCGGTGCGAACACGTTGACCAGCCCATCTTGTTCGCCGGTCACGAACTCTCGTACCTGGTTGGTGAGGTCGACGAAGCCCCGGCCCCGCACCTCGACCGAACGCTCCTCGGACCTCATAGCCGTTCCCCTCCCGATCGCTCCTGTGCGGCCGACGCGAACTCCCCTTCGAGTGCTCCATAGAGTCGCGCGAAGCGGGCCGACGCGGGACGGTAAACCGCCTCGAGCGCGGGCGTGGGCTCGAAGCGCCCGGTTCGCCCCGTCTCGGGCAGATCGAACGACGTCGTCAGTCCGAGTGCCTTCAGACCAACGGCGGCGGCCCCGAACGCGGAGCCCTGCTCGGACACCGGCACGAGCACCCGGTGCCGGCAGATGTCGGCCATGATCTGGCACCACACCGAAGATCGCGCGAAACCGCCCGTGACTCGCACCTCCGTGACGTCACCGATCAGTCCCTCCAGGAGCTCGACCACCAGGTTCATCTGGTGGATCACACCTTCGAGCGCGGCGCGCACGAGATGCGCTCGTCCGTGCTGCATCGTCAGGCCGAACATCACGCCGCGCGCGTCCGGGTTCCAGTAGGGCGCGCGCTCGCCGAGCAGATAAGGGAGAAAGAGAAGGCCGTCCGCTCCGGGCGGTACCGACGACGCGAGCTCGTCGAGAGCCTCGTAGGCGGACATGCCCCCTTCGAGCTCAATGTCGACCAGCTCCGAAAAGAACTGATCCCGGACCCATTGCAAGGCGACGCCGCCGTTGTTGATCGAGCCGCCGACGAGGAAGTGGTCTTCGAACGGATAGCAGAAGAGGCGCCCGTGGGGGTCGAGCAGCGGGCGCGTCGACAGCACACGGACCGCGCCGCTGGTCCCGATCGAGCAGGCGACGACGCCGTCGGTGAGCGCACCGACGCCGATGTTCGCCAGCGCACCGTCGCTCGCACCGGCTACGACCGCACAGTCGGTGGGAAGACCGAGCTCGGAGGCCGCGTCGGGTCGGATCGTGCCGCCGCGGTAGGTCGAGTCGACGACCGGGGAGAGCTTGGCGCGCTCGAGCGCGAGGACGTCGAGTAGTTCGTCGTCCCAGTCGAGGGTCTCGAGCGACAGGAGCCCGGACGTCGACGCGGTGGAGCGATCGACGAACCACTCGCCGCAGAGCCGGTGCTGGACGTGCTCCTTCATCGAGACCCAGCGCGCGGCGCGGGCGTAGAGATCGGACTCGTTCTCCCGGAACCACATCAATTTCGTGAGCGGCGTCATCGGGTGCAGCGGCACGCCGGTGCGCTTGTAGATCGCGAGGTGGTCGTGCTCTTGCTTGATGCGGCGAGCCTGATCCACCGCGCGCCGGTCGCCCCACGTGATGCCGCCGGTCAGAGGCTCGTTGTCGGCATCGACCGCCATGAGGCTGTGCATCGCCGCGCTCGTCGCGACGCCGGCGACGGTGAGTCCGGCGTCGGCGGCTTTTGCGGTCACCTCACGGAGGCACCGCTTCACCGCCGCCACGACGAGCTCCGGATCCTGTTCCGAACGTCCCGACGCGTCTCGGTGCGGCGGCGCTTCGTGCTGGACGACGCCATGGGCTCGGCCGGAGGCGTCCAGCGCAACAGCCTTGATGCTGGTGGTTCCGAGGTCGAGACCGATCACTACCTGGTCGGACATGGGGCATGGCATAACACCCCACAAGGACACGTAGGCGCGGGCCCTCGAAAAAACGGTGGTCTAGGCAAGAAGTTCGTGTTCACGGGGTACAGGGGTTCCCGGGGTGCAAGTTGCACCCCGGGACGTGGCCCGGTCGATACGGTTCCCTCGATCCCTGCCTGCTTCAGGGGGTTCATCGTGCACCCCGTGTACCCCCGAACCCCCTGCACACGCGTTTCTTGCTCAGATCAGGGTGTTTTCCGATTCCAGTTTCGCTGGCGTGACGCGCAACCATCGGCAGGTCCGCGTCGTCTAGAAAGGTGGCGGACGACGAGAGGACCACGATGCGGACGAAGCTCGCAGCCATGTGCAGCCTCCTCGCGCTCGCATCCATCTTTCCCACACCTAGCGCGACTGCGCAGATCCCACCGCCGCCGGTGCTCCGCGTTGCCTGGGACGGCGATGTCTTCGGGTTCGATCCCGTCACGGAGTACTACAACGCAGCATGGGAGCTCTACTCGAGCCTCCTCCTTCGAACGCTCATCACGTACCGGCATGTGGCCGGGGCCGAGGGCAACGAGCTCGTACCCGATATCGCAACCGAGATCCCTGAGCCGACCAACGACGGGCTCACGTACACGTTCGATCTGAAACCGGGGGTGATGTTCGGGCCGCCGCTGAACCGACCGGTGACGTCGCGTGACATCGAGTTCGCCTTCGAGCGCATCGCTTGTCGCATCTGCTTCGCGACCTACGACTTCTATTACGTCGGCGTTATCCGGGGTCTGAGGAAGATGTCGGGGCCGGCGCAGCCCGGGCGGATCTCAGGGATCGAGACACCGGACGATGACACGATCGTGTTCCACCTCCGCAAGCCGACGGGTGACTTCCTGCACCGCCTCACGTTGCCGGCGACCGCACCGGTGCCGCGCGAGGTGACGCGCTGCTGGCCGACGACTCAGTACGGAAAGAGCCTGGTGTCGACGGGCCCATACATGTTCGAAGGCTCGGAGGACGTCGACCTGAGCGAAGGATGCGATTCGGTCCGGAAGGTCGCCGGTTACGGGCCGGATCGCTTCCGCTTCGTCGCCAACCCCGCGTACGATCCGGCCACCGACGATCCCGCGATCCGGGAACCCGTCTACAGCAAGATCGTGCTGCACGACATGGAACGTGGCGAGGCGTTTCGAGCGATCGCAGAAGGGATGATCGACGTAGCGATGATGGCGCCGACCCAGCGTCAACTCGAACGCTTCGATGCGTCACAGGTGCACTCGGATCTAGAGGACCTCGTCTGGTACATGACGATGAACCTCACGCAGCGCCCATTCAACGACGTCCACGTCCGACGGGCTCTAAACTTCGCGATCGACAAGCCGCGGGTGCTCGAGGCATGGGGCGGCGAGACATTGGCGAGCCCCGCCACTCACATCCTCCCGCCGACGCTCACCGGCGGACATCCCACCGCTGAGGAGTACGACCCGTACGGGCATCTCGACGGCCCGGACCTCGAGCGGGCGAGGGCGGAGATGGCGCAATCGAGCTACGACACCGACGGCGACGGGCTCTGCGATGCACCGGCATGTTCGTCTGTCGTCCTCATCAACCGTGACACGGAACCGCACCCCGCTGTCGAACCGGTGATCGTCGATGGGCTTCGCTCAATCGGGATCGAGCCCGAGGTTCGGCGTCGCGAGATCACGACGGCGTACACGGCGATCGGAGATCTCGGCCGCGGGATCGAGCTAGGGATGAACGCCGGCTGGCTCAAGGACTACGCCGACGGGAGCACGTTCTTCAATTATCTGTTCCATTCGCGGTCCCTCACGAGCCAGTGCGGCTTCACCACGAACTACTCGGCGGTCGGGGGGACGCCCGAGATCAAGGAGCGGTGCGGTTTCCGCGGCGACTTCACCGACCTTCCCAGCGTGGATGCCGACATCGAGAACTGCATCGCGTTCGTTCACGAGCAGCTGCGTGACGATTGCTGGATCAATCTAGACGCGAAGCTGATGGAGGAGATCGTTCCCTGGGTGCCGTTGGTGTGGCGTCACGCGGTGCGCGTCACGGGCCCCCGGATCGGCCACTACGAGTTCGACCAGTCCACGAGCGAGGTGTCGCTCGCTCACATCGCGCCCGCTCCGTAACTACCGGGCGCTCCGGCGTAGCAAGATCTCGATGTTGGTCACGAGCGATTCCTCGCTGACCGGGCCGAGCGTGACGATCCCCCGCTGTTCTCCCTGCTTGCCCCCCGACGCGCTGCCGACGAAGCGGCCCTCGGCGTCGATGAAGAACGTCTCCGGTACACCGGTGACCCCCAGCTCCCGAGAGAACTCGTCGCTCACGTCGGTGACGCTCGGGTAGTCGACGCCGAACTCGTCGATGAAGTCGAGCGCGTCGATCTCGGAATCCTTGTAGTTGACGCCGAGGAACACGACCCCGTCGTCGCGGTACTCGCGGTAGATGCGGTCGAGTAGCCGCGCTTCCTCGCGGCACGGGATGCACCACGACGCCCAGAAGTTGATGACGACCGGGGAGCCGCGCAGCTCCTGAGCGCTCACGGTGCCGGTCTCGCCCAGCAGCGGCAGTTCGAAGTCCGGGATCGGCTCCCCCGCCTCGACCTTGGCCGGAGCCGACTTGATCAGTCCGTACGCGAGCAGTCCGAGGAACGCGAGGGCCGGGATCAGCACGAGCGCGATCCGGCGAAGCTTCTTCGCGGTCGGTTCGGGAGCAGGGGCGGCATCCATGCCCCCGAGACTAGGGGGCCGCGGGCCTAATCACGTAGGCCGTAGATGCCGGAAGATGGGACATATGGCGCAACGGAAGAAGCCCTATTCGACGGGCAACGAAGAGCTCGACCGCTTGATCGAGGAGTTCATCGGCGAGCTGCCCGAACGCGACCGCAAGCTCGCCCACGAGATCGTGACGACGTCGCTGAAGCTCGCGCGCGAGCAGATCAACACCCTCGATCGCAAGATCGTGAACTCGACACTGAAGGAGCTTCGCCACGCGTTCCGCGTGTTCCATCCCTACAAGGGAACGCGCAAGGTGACGATCTTCGGCTCCGCGCGCACGCAGAAGGGCGATTCCGAATACGTCGCGGCGCGCGACTTCTCCCGCGAGATCGCGAAGCGCGGATGGATGGTGATCACCGGGGCCGGGCCGGGGATCATGGAGGCGGGGCACGAGGGAGCAGGCTCGAAGCTGTCGTTCGGAGCGAACATCATCCTGCCGTTCGAGGCCGCGCCGAACCCGGTGATCGCCGACGACGCCAAGCTCATCAACTTCAAGTACTTCTTCACGCGCAAACTGACGTTCATCAAGGAGGCCGACGCGTTCGTGCTCCTGCCGGGCGGGTTCGGCACTCTCGACGAGACCTTCGAGCTGCTGACGCTGATCCAGACCGGTAAGGCGACCATGCAGCCGGTGGTGTTGCTCGATAAACCGGGGGGCACCTACTGGGAGAACTTCGAGAAGTTCTTGCGCGACGAGCTACTCGAGCGTCGCTACATCAACGAGGAAGACCTGTCGCTGTACCGGGTGACTCACGACCCCAGCGAGGCCGTGCGCGAGATCGACGGCTTCTATCGGATGTACCACTCGCAACGCGTCGTGGGGAGGCGTCTCGTGATCCGCCTGAACCGCGAGCCGTCGGACAAGATCATCGAGATCCTGGCCGACGAGTTCGGCGACATCATGGACGGGGGCATCGACCGCGTGAAAGCGTCATCGGGCGAGGTGCGCGACGACGACGTGCCGGAACTCCCCCGCATCGCGTTCCACTTCAAGCACGCGTTCACCGGACGTCTGCGCCAGTTCATCGACCGGCTGAACGACCTCGCCGAAGACCTCGGCTAAGGCCGTGGATCTCGAGAACCTCTGGGAAGAGCGGGCGGCTCAATGGATCGCGTGGGCGCGGACGCCGGGCCACGACGCGTTCTGGGCCTACTACCAGGAGTTCCTGGACGACATCGTTCCACCTCAACCGGGCCGGGTACTCGAAGTCGGTTGCGGAGAGGGCCGGGTAGGGCGAGAGCTGGTGAAGACAGCGGCTTCGATCGTTGCGCTCGATCGCTCGGGGACGTTACTCGAGGCCGCTCGCACCGCCGACGCGCGCCCACGTTACGTTCTCGGCGACGCAGCTCGGCTCCCGTTCGAGGACGGCTCGTTCGACACCGTCGTCGCATACAACACGCTACAGAATCTGGACGATATGCCGGGCGGCGTGTCGGAGGCGGAGCGCGTCCTTGTCCCGGGTGGGCATCTGTGCGTCTGCATCGTCCACCCGATGCGGGAGATGGGTGACTTCGAAAGCGAACAGGCCAACGCGCGCTTCGTCATCGAAGGTTCCTACTTCGAGCACACGATGCTCGACGAGGTGTTCCAGCGCGACGGTCTGACGATGAGGTTCACCGGCCCCCATTACCCACTCAGCGATTACACGATCGCCTTCGAAGGTGCGGGACTGCTCATCGAGCGCCTACGGGAGCCATTGCCGGATCCGGCCGTCGTCGCGGAGAAAGGCCCGGCGTGGGCGCGCTCCGAAAGGATGCCGATGTTCCTGTTCATCCGGGCTCTCAAGCGTTAGAGACAGCCGACTTCGGTGCCGGCTCGGATGGCGTCGCGGTACAACCGATCGACGCACAAAGAAGGAGCAACAAGACGTGGCGGCGCGATTTTGTTCTGCAAACGCCGCCCTGAAAACGCGGGTATGTGCTCACAAAACGGTTGGGGGGTTAGAAGCGACGTTTGGTGCGGCTCCGCATGCTCGAGCGCTTGCCCTTCGTCGAGAACACGATGCTCGGCGGAGCAACCTTCATGCCCGCCTCTTCGAAGTCCTCACCGAGCTTCAGCCGGGACGCGATGCGGCTGACGTCGTGACGCTGCTCGGGGAGGACGAACGTGACGCCGGTGCCGCTGCGGCCCGCACGAGCGGTGCGGCCCACGCGGTGCACGTACGCCTTGTCGTCCTCGGGCGGATCGAAGTTGACCACGTGAGTGATGTCGTCCATGTCGAGCCCGCGGGCCGCGACATCGGTCGCGATCAGCACGTCGACCTTGCCCGTCGAGAACCTTTGCAGCGCCTTCTGGCGGGCGGCCTGCGTCAGGTCGCCGTGCATCGCAACCGCGGCGATGCCACGTTGCTTCAGACGGGTGGCGAGACGGTCGGCACCGCGCTTGGTGCGAACGAACACGAGCGTCAGCTCGCGGTCCTCCTTCAGCAGCGAAACGAGCTTCTCGAGCTTGTCGGTCGCGGTGACCGGGATGAACTTGTGGTCCGCTTCCTCGACGGTCTGCTTCGGCGTGACCGTCTCGTGCGTGACCGGATCCTTCGTGTACGAACGGGCGAGGTAACCCACCTGCCCGTCGAGCGTCGCCGAGAAGAACATCGTCTGGCGGTTGTCGTTGAGGCGATCGACGATCTTGTCGACCTGGGGCTGGAAGCCCATGTCGAGCATCCGGTCGGCCTCGTCGAGGATGAGGATCTTGACCGTCTTGACCGCCAGCATCCTGCGGTTGATCAGGTCCTCGAGGCGGCCGGGGGTCGCGACGAGGATGTGCGCCTTTGCCGCCCGCTTCGCCTGGTCCAGGAGACCGACACCTCCGTAGACCGAGGCGACCTTCAGGCCCCGGGCGCCGCAGATCGCCTCGAACTCCTCGGTCACCTGGACGCAAAGTTCACGTGTCGGCACGAGGATGAGCGCCGCAGGGCGCCGATCGGACGGGTCGAGGCGCTCGACGATCGGCACCGCGAAGGCCAGGGTCTTGCCGGAGCCCGTGCGGGACTTGGCCAGCACGTCCTTGCCGGCGATGGCGTCGGCGATGACCATCGCCTGGATCGGGAACGGGGTCTCGGCCCCGCGTCTAGCGAGGGCCTTGGTTACGGGCGCGGACACGCCCAAATCACTGAATGAAGGCACAGCTCTACTCCTCCGTATGAACGGCTGGGCGAGATTCGACTGACCCGAGACCGTCTTGGAAGAGGAACCGGAAGCAAAATCTCACGGACGACCGGCGGCCGTCCTCGTGATCAAGGTAACACGCAGAAGCGCGAAATCCTTCCCACCAGGGGAAATAAGAAAGATTCCGTTGTTTATGCAACTAATTCGGGTATGCTTGTGAACATGAGCAAGGCGTGCGAGAAACCCGACGACATCCGGTTCTCCACGTGGCCGCTGCTCCTGGAGGCGCATGCGGTCCTGGTGGAGCGGCTCGAGCGCGACCTCGAGGCCGCCGGGGGGCCGCCGCTCACCTGGTACGACGTGATGGTCCAGCTCTCGGGGGCTACCGACGGCGCGCTGTCGATGAAGGAGCTCGCCGCCCGGGTGCTTCTGAGCAAGAGTGGCGTCACCCGGCTGGTCGATCGCATGGTCGCGGCCGGCTACGTCGAGCGCACCGCGTGCCCGACCGACCGGCGGGTCGTCTACGCCCGGATCACCGACGAGGGCCGGGCCGTCATGGACCGCTTCGCTCCCAAGCACATCGCCGACGTCGAGCGCTACTTCAGCCGCCACATGACCGACACCGAGGCCCAGGTCGTCCGCAAGGTCCTGATGCGGCTGATAGAGGCCGCTCGCCGCCCGGCCCCTGCCGCCGCCGAGGAAGCCGAGGAACGGTCCGCCTAACCGTCTCGGCGACGCGGATGATGTC
>JBOGWY010000316.1:0-12139 GCA_050694015.1 Actinomycetota bacterium
AGCGGCGCGCTGACCGACTTCCTCGAAGACCCGGTCGGAAGCTGGTCGCTCGCCGACCTCGCCGAGTCGCCCGACATCGCGCAGGCGTGGGGCGCGACCGACGCGATATCGACGCTCTATGCCAACCCGGACGGCGCTCAGGTGGGGATGACGATCGCCGCGTACACCTCGGCGGAAGAGGCGTACGCGACCGTGCCCGTGCTCGCCGACAGCCTCCTCGCGGGCGAGCCTGCGCCGTTGCCGTTCGCGAAGGGCCCGCTCGCGGCGAACTTCGCGCAGGGCGGCGGACGCAATCGGTTCCGCGTTATCGATGCGGGTGACGTCACGAACCAAGAGGGCCAGGTCATCGGCGCCTACGTGCTGTTGCGAGGCCCGGTCGAGCTCATCTTCTGGAGCAACGGACCGTTCCTCCGCGGCGCGGAGGGCACCAACGGGAACGCGATCGACTTCTACGCGAACTCCAGCTTCTAGTGATCGAATGCCCGACCTGTCATAACCAGGTCCCGGAAGGGACCTACTGCGTGGTGTGCGGGTCGCGTCTCGGTGAGGGAGCCGGGGCGCGCCGCAAGGAGTTCTCGGCCGCGCCGGGACAGAGCGTGCTGCGTCCCGCGCCGATGTCGACGATCTTCCCGCAGCTTCCGAACGACGAGATGCGGAACTTCTACACCGCGCTCGGCATAGGGGTTGCGGTGATGGTCGCCCTCGCTGCGTTCGGGTTCTTCCCGCTCGCGCTAGTTGCCGCGGCGGTGCTCATCCCGATCATCACCGTCGTCTACGTCTACGACGTGGATGTCTACGAGGACGAACCGATCCGGATCATCGGACTGACGATGCTCGCCGGCGCGATCGCCGGAGCCGTCTACGGGGCACTCACGCGCGTCCTCGCGCCGGTCGATGCTGCCTCACTGATGGACCCGAGCACGACCGACGCACTGATACGTGTCGTCGTGCTGCCGATCGTCGGCATCGCGCTCACGCTGATCGGCCCGATCTTCCTATTGCGTTACCGGCGCTTCAACGACGTGCTCGACGGCGCGACCTTCGGGGTCGCTGCCGCGGTGTCGTTCGCGGGGGCCGCGCTGCTGGTGCAGGCATGGCCGTACTTCGCAGTGGGCCTCCGCCCCGGTGGGGACGTCGGCGGGTGGATCTTCAGGTTGCTGAACCTCGGCATCCTGCTGCCGCTCCTCTACGCGGGAGCGACCGGTGTGGTCGGAGGCGCACTGTGGTTGCAGTACCGCGCTCCGGTACGCGACCGGGACGCGCTCGGCCCCCTCGGGAAGCCTCCCGTCGCGCTGTTCTTCGCGGTCGTCGCTCTGGTCCTTGGCGCGCTCGCGCTCGAGATCGCGCCCGAATGGCTCGCGTTCATCTGGCTGCTGTTGCTGGACGTCGCGGTGATCATCGGCTTGCGGCTCGTGATCCATCTCGGGCTGATGCAGGAGGCGGCCGAACGCGACATCGGCTCGCCGATCACGTGTCCCAACTGTCAACATCAGACGCCGCTGCACACGTTCTGCAGTAATTGCGGGATTTCGCTGCAAGCGCTCCCCAAGGCCGGGGCCGCGTCCATCGATCGCAAGGCAACCACCACGTGAGCGCCGTCGCTGCGCCGGCCGCGCCGCGTCCCGCTCAGCCGCGCGGGCGTCTGTCACCGCTCAAGATCGTCTTCTTCGTAGCGGTCGCGCTCGCCGCGATCCTTATCGTGGCCTACCTCGCGATCGCGACCAACGCGCCCGCTGAGCCCGAGGGCCAGTGCGACAGCTTCAGCGACTGTCGCCCGCTCACGGCCCCCGCGCTCGTTACGGGGCGACTCGTTACCGGCGAGCTCGGCTACGAGTTCTCGTTCGACGACGACCAGTGGGCCGCGATCACAGAAGAAGGCGACTTCACCGAACTGCAAGAAGCGAGCGGTGCACCACTGTGGCTGCAGATCGAAGCGGTACCGGCGAGCGAAGCCGACCCCGCGGGGCTCGTGCAGGCGAAGCTCGACGCGCTCGGCAGCGTCGTATCGCAGCTGGGTGAGGTCACCGGGCCCGAGTTCGTCATCACTAGTCCCGGCGTCGGGTACCACCGCGGCGAGGGTGGGCTGTTCGCCGGGACGCTCGAGGCCCAGGGCCAATCGGTTCCCGTCGCCGTTGCCGTCATGTCCGCGAGCGACGGCGAGATAACCGCGATCGCGACGATGATCGCCGGCCAGGACATCTACGAACCCGCCGCCAGCATCACCGACGGCGTCCTGAACACATTCCTCTACCCCTCGGAGCGAGATGCTTAGGCCTTCCGTCTGCACCCGCGCTCTCGTCGGTCTCCTCGTCGTCGTAACCGCCGCGTTCGGGGTGGCGTGGGCCACGGGACGATCCGACGCGCCCACCCTCGTCACCGACCGCGTCCTCGGACGTACACCGGGAGATGCACAGGTCGACCTCTCGCTGGCGCTCGAGCTCCCCGGTCGGGCGCGCCTCCAGACTTTCCTGCGAGACGTCAACCGGCCCGGCTCGGCGAGCTTCGGCGATTACGTGTCGGCCGAGGCGTTCGGTAGGCGTTTCGGCCTGTCGGTGCGCTCTCTCGACGCGCTGGAGCGTTCGCTCGCTGATGCGGGTCTCGCCGTCACGAAGTCCTATCCCCAGCGGACGTCGCTCAACGTCTCGGGATCGGCCCGCGCGGTGGAGCGGTTCTTCGATGTCGAGCTGATGGATCACGTGAACGAACGGGGCGATCGGTACCACGCGCCGGTGTCGGATCCGAAGGTGCCGAGTTCGATCGACGATTCGGTCCTTTCGGTCGCGGGACTCGACAACGAGCCTCCGCCTCCTCCCGTCACCGCCGACATCGCATCCACCGACGGGTTGCGGCCGGAGGACCTCGAGCAGCTCTACAACATCGAGGGCCTGCACGACGCGGGGATCGACGGCGAGGGGGTGACCGTCGCGATCTTCACGCTCTACACCTACAACGAGTCCGACGTGCAAGCGTTCGACGAGCGTTACGGGATCGAGGGCGCGCCGCCCGTGGAGCGCGTCGCCGTCAACGGCGGCACCGAGGAGACCCACGCCGAGGACGCGCTCGATATCCAGACCGTGCGTGCGATCGCGCCGATGGCCGAGATCCTGAACTACGAGGCGCCTCCGGAGGGCGCCGGCTTCGGCGAGATCGTGGCCAACATCATGGATCAGATCGTCGCTGAGGGCCGCACCGACATCGTGTCGATCAGCTACGGCGTCTCGCACACTCTTCCGTACCTGCATCCCGAGGACTGGGTGCGCGGCGAGCAGGCTCTCGCCGCCGCGGCCGCGCAGGGTATCAACACGTTCGTCGCGAGCGGCGACGACGGCGCGTTCGACTGCGAGGCATTCGACGTCACCGACCACCGCATCTGCGTGTCGTGGCCGGGAGACAGCGAGCACGTCATCTCCGTCGGCGGCACGCTGGTCGCGCAGCGCGAGGACGGACGTCTGTTGCGCGAGTGGGGCTGGCAGGATGAGCTGTCGCGCAGCGGCACCGGCGGCGGTATCAACCCCGAGAGCGCGCGACCCGACTACCAGACCGGGCCGGGCGTCGACAACGAGGACTCGACCGGGAACCGGCAGCTTCCCGACGTGGCCGGGCCCGGCGATCCCGATAGCGGCTACGCGGTCGTCTACGAGGGGAAGGTCTCCGCGGTCGGGGGGACCAGTGGCTCGACGCCGTTCTGGGCCGGGGTCACCGCGCTCATCACCGAGCGCGCTCGCCAGGAGGGCATCGACGACATCGGACTGCTCAATCCGATCCTCTACGCGCTCGGCCGCAGCGACACCCCGCCGTTCTTCGACGTCGTGCACGGCGGCAACCGCCACCACCCGGCCACGCCGGGCTGGGACTACGCGACCGGCTGGGGGTCCCCGAACGTGGCCGAACTAACGAGAGACGTAGTCGACTACCTACAACAGAACCGCTAACCGTTTTGTGAGCACATAGCCGCGTTTTCACGCCTGTAACTGCAGAAGATTTCGGCACGCGGGCCTCGATAGGCGTACGCTTCCCGTATGGAATGGCTGATGATCGCCGGTGGTCTTCTCATCTGGGTCGGCCTCATCGCGTTCGTGCGGTGGGCGATGAACAAAGAGGAACGAGAGAACATCTACGACAAGAACACGCCGTCCGCAGCCGACGACCCGATCGCGCTGGCAAACATCGCCGACAAGCTCGGCGGCGGATCCGGACCGAGTTAGCCCTCTAGCGCGTTTTCATCCGGGGCGGGAAGTCCGCGTCGACCGTGCGGCCCTTGAACGCCGCCTTCTCCAGCTCGATCTCGCCCACGTGCGCCATCGCTTCGGCCGGACCCCCCTCGAGGTTCGGCTCCCGCAACCACTTGAGCCACGGGAGCTCGATCTTGCCGCCGCTGATGGTCACCGGCGCGAACGTCGGGTAAGGGTTGAACCACGAGCTGTCGTTGCTCGATAGGAGCACGCCGATCCGGTGGCCTTTGCGGATGACCCAGTCCTGCGGGTAAAGCTCGAACGTGACGCGGCCGCCCTCGCGCATCAGATAGGCGCCGCGCGTGATCATCCGTGCCTTGTTCTTCTCGTCGATGTCGTAGAGCAGCGCGACCATGTTCTGGTTCGGCAGACTCGTCGTGACCTTCACGTCGACGATCGCGTTCCCGGCGAAGCGCATGTCGTAGGGCGCTTCCTGCGTGAACGTCCATGAGCCGTTGCCCTCGTCGTCGGAGTTCTGCCCGTCGTCGGTGTACTCGCCCTTCTTGACCTTGATCGCGCCGCGGTCGTAATCGGCATCGGCCGGCGGCCACATGTCCTCGGTGCGCCACTTGCCCTCGCCGTCCTGCACCTCGACGTTGCCCGGGTACTTCGGCAGCGGTTTGCCGGCGAGGAAGTGGTCGAGGAAGCTCATCGCTTCGTCGAGGAAGCCGTTGCGCCCGACGAGCTTGTGCTCGTTGCCGCGCACGTGGTCGTACTGACCGAACCAACCGCGGTGCCACCCGCGGTAGCCCTCCCACGTGTCCATGAAGTTGTCGGGCTTGGTGTTCGCGTCGAGGAACCCGTGGCTCCACATGACCGGGACCTCGGAGAGCCGCGCCTGACCGGAGATCTCGCCCTCCTGCCAGTACGGGTGGTTCGGGTTGTTGTTCGCGTTGCTCATGATCGGGTGCTTCGCGTAGCAACTCGGATCGGTCGCGGTGCCCGTGGCGGGGTAGAGGAACTCCTCCGGCGGCGAATCCTGCGCGCTCGGCGGCGCGAGGTCGTACCCGCCGTAGAGCGCCGGCGTCGCGTACCAGCCGGCGTTGTAGTGGACGCCGTTCATGAACGCGATCTTGTAGCGGTCGTCGATGGGAGATTGCACCACCGCGGCTTCGAGTCCCGACGGCCGGTTCGCCAGCGCCATCACTTGCGTCCACGCGTCGTAGCTCTTCCCCCACATGCCGACTCTGCCGTTGCTCCACGGCTGGCGCGCGGCCCACTCGACCGCGGAGACGGCGTCCATCTGCTCGCCCTTGCCGCCGTAGTCGTAGCAGCCTTCGCTACCGCCATAGCCGCGCGAGTCGACCTGCACGTAGGCATAGCCGCGCTGGAATATGTCACCGCCCTTGACCATGTCTTCGAAGCGCATGATCGGACCGGCCTCGGTCCCGGGCGAGCCGTTGAGCCCGTTCGTTCCGAAGTAGGGGCCGATCGAGAGGATCACGGGGTGTTGGTCGTTGACGCGGCGGTCCTTCGGCAGGAACACGTCGGCGTGCAGCATCGTGCCGTCGTCGGACGGGAAGAACACCTGACGCCACGTGGCGTCCTTGGGCACCTCGTCGGCGCGAGCCGCGGGCGGCGCCACGAGGGCGGATGCGAGCAGGGCAAGGCAAGCGAGAACGATGATCTTTTTCATGTGGCAGAGATTCGCCACCTCTGCGCCGGCCCCTCCTAGCGCTCCCGAGTGGGGAGGTCCGCCGAGCGGATCGTCTCCAGGGCTTCGTCGCGGCGATCGATCGGCACCATGACCTCGCCGGCGCCCATCATCCCGACGCTTACGGGATACGCCCCCGAGGCTCCCGGCTGCCGCACCAGCGCGGGGATCCCGTTCGACTCGAGCAGCGAGCGCACGATCTCGGCCTCCATCGGACCGGCAGTGAACACCGTGACGAGCTCGGGGACGTCGCGCGGGTCGAACGGCTTCGCAACTTCCGTGGGAACGAAGTCCTCCGGTGGGGGCCCTGCCTGCAGTTCCACGTCGCAGTCGTGGCAGCGCGTGAACCCGTCGCGGTACTCGGTTCCGCACTGCGGGCAATACGGCATACAGCCATCATCGCGCCGGCCCCTCCACCCGCTGAGTGGCAGATCAGTCGTGTCTCACGCGACTCATGTGCCGGTCGGCTGGGACGGTGCTGCGGGGAGACTCATCACCGTTGCGAGCCCGAAGCCGGTCATCGATGCGAGCACAACCGAGCCCGCCCAGAACTCCACAACCCATCCGATCCCACCGGTGAGCTGGACGATCGCGAAGTACGAGCTCCACACCACGAGCGGTACCGCGGCAGCGAAGGCCCGGTAGCGCGCGACGTTCTCAGCTCGCGGATCGAGGATCATCACGAGTGCGTCGGTCGCGAGGCCGCCGACCGCGTACGCGAGGGCCACCTCACCGTTGTGGAACCCTTCGATCGCGACCATGCCCGTGCCGACGAGTGTCCCGATAAGCGTCGCGGTCCCGAACGGCAGTGACCAGCGGCGCAACGCGACGAGCAGTGGTGCCAGCAGGACGATGGTGCTCACGAGGATGCCTCCGACGCCGAACCCCTGTGACATCTCGGCGAACTCATCGCCGCGCAGCGCAGCCCAGGTCGTCCAGTCGACACGCGCGACCTGCTCTTTCAGCGGCGACATGTACATCACGAAGAACGCGATCCCTGCGGTCGACAACGCCAGCGAGAGCGCCGTCGGGAAGAACGTGCGGAACGACGCCGAGACGTCGTCGGGCGAGTGCCACGCTGCTCTCAGCGGCGCCGTGAGGATCAGCCCCACGCCCAAGAACAACCCCAGATGAGTGGGACTCATCAACGCTTCGATGCCTTGCTCGATCCCGAAGATCGAATGCCAGATCATGTCGCCTGTCCCGCTAGTTCCGAACAGGACGACGCCGACCAGCGCGAGGCCGTAGCCGACCGGGATCCGGGCGACATCGAATGCCTCGCCGCGCCGTTGGAAGCGCATGCCCTGATAACCGGTCCACAAGGCTGCCCCCGTGAAGCCGGTGTATAGAACCGCATGCCACGGTGTGAAGAAGCTCTCGAGCGTCTCGATCAGTTCACTGTGCGCCCACCCGTCGAGGAAGACGCCGAACAGCGTCCAGAAGGCGAACAGCATCGTGATGAGGTGGTCGCGCCGCCTCAGATGTGGGCGCGCGCTCCTGCTGTTGACGATGGTGCCGATGCGTGGAAGTGCTCGTGCTGCCGTAGCCATGACATCCCTCCTTCTCGTCCGATGACATCAAGGTAGGGACTCCAGGCCTCGGGGTCGTCGGGCTGGATGACGATTCCGCGCCTCGTCCTGAAGGCTGAGCGATCTCATCCTCGAGGCGGACGACCGGAGGGCGCATCATCACTAGGGTTGCGTCGTGGAGTTCTACGACCGCGCCCGCACGGCGTTCAGCCGCATCCCGCCACTCGCTGCCGACTCGGCGCTCGCGATGACGCTGGCCGCACTCGAGCTCTACAACTTCTACGTCCAGCGCGCGCTGGGGATGTGCCCTTGCTACCCGTCGTCCGGCTTCGCGATCGCCGTGCTGTTGGGCTCGACGCTCCCACTCGTCTTGAGGAGGCGGTACCCGTTCGGCTCGGGGTTCGTGGTCGGCGTCTCGCTGGTCCTCGCCGGGGCGAACGACGCTGGAGAACTGGGCGTGGGAGGCCTCGTTTCCATCTACACGGTCGCGTCGTTGTCGCCGCCGCTCAAGCGCAAGCTCGCGTTGGCGTTCGTGATCGCGGCGATCTTCACCAATCCGTTCATCGACGGCGACTTCGAGAGCATCCCCGAAGACGTCGTGACCCTCGGCGGTGCGTGGGCGCTCGGCGTATTGGTCCGAACCAGGCGTGCTTATACCGAGCAGCTCGAGGAGCGGGCCGCGCGCCTCGAACGGGAGCGCCTCACGCTCGCGCAACTCGCCGTGGCCCAGGAACGGGCGCGCATCGCCCGCGAGCTACACGATGTCGTAGCGCATTCGATGGGGGTCATGGTCGTGCAGGCGCAGGGGGCCAAGAGCGTGCTCAAGGACGATCCCACCGCGGCCGACGAGGCATTGACGCGCATCGAAGCCGTCGGCCGCGACGCGCTGGGCGACATGCGCAAGCTCCTCGGCGTGCTGCGGACCTCCGAAGAATCCGCGGCGCTCATCCCGCAGCCCGGCCTCTCCGGCCTCGGCTCCCTGATCGACACGTTCGAGAGCGCCGGCCTGTCCGTGGAGGTGGAGACGTCGGGATCACCGGGTCCCCTCAGTCCGGGTGCCGATCTCTCCGCGTATCGGATCGTCCAGGAGTCCCTCACGAACGTGATGAAGCATGCGGGCGTGGACCGCGCACTGCTCGCTATGACATGGGAGCCGGGATGGCTGACGATCGAAGTGCGCGATGAGGGCCGCGGTGCAGGGTCGTCGAACGGCGGTCACGGCATCGTCGGCATGAAGGAACGCGTCTCGATGCTCGGAGGGACGCTGTCCACGCGATCCGATAACGGCAACGGGTTCGTGGTGACGGCGCGCGTTCCGGTCGAGGAGCCGAAGTGACGCGCGTCCTGATCGCCGACGACCAGGAACTTATGCGTGCGGGTTTCCGCATGATCCTGGAAGCCGCAGGGATCGAGGTCGTAGGGGAAGCCTCCGACGGTCTGCAAGCCGTCGACATGGTGGCCGAACTCGCGCCCGATCTCGTCCTGATGGACGTGCGCATGCCGACGATGGACGGGATCGTGGCGACGGGCCGCGTGACGAGGATGGGGGACACGAAGGTGCTGATCCTCACGATGTTCGATCTCGACGACTACGTCTACGGGGCGCTGCGCGCCGGCGCGAGCGGCTTCCTGCTGAAGGACGCGCCCAAGGAAGAGTTGCTCAACGCGATCGACGTCGTCGCTCGAGGCGACGCGCTGCTTGCGCCCGCCGTGACCCGAAGGCTGATCAACGAATTCGCGCAGCGCCGCGATCCCGCCGAGAAACGCTCCGATGCCCTGCCGACCCTGACAGAACGGGAGCTCGACGTGCTGAGGCTCGTCGCCCGCGGCCTATCCAACGCCGAGATCGCCACCGAACTCGTAGTGTCCGAAGCAACCGTGAAGACCCACGTCGCGCACATCCTCACGAAACTCGACCTCCGCGACCGTGTGCAGGCCGTCGTCGTCGCTTACGAGAACGGCATAGTGCGCCCCAGCGGGGCCTGAGGCCGTGGCCGATCTCCTGAACGAACAGATCGAGTACTACCGCGCTCGGGCCAACGAGTACGACGACTGGTTCTTCCGCCGGGGCCGCTTCGATCGCGGCGAAGAGGCGACGCGGCGATGGTTCGACGAGGTGCGACTCGTCGAGCGTGCGCTCGACGACTTCGCGCCCACGGGGCGCGTGCTCGAGCTCGCCTGTGGCACGGGGCTGTGGACCCAGCGGCTCGCGCGCCACACCACGGAGTTGACGGCGGTCGACACATCACCCGAGGTCCTTGAGATCGCGCGCGAGCGACTCGACGGCCATCCGGTGGATCTCGTGCAGGCCGACATCTTCAGCTTCGAGCCGGGCGAGCGTTACGACGTCGTGTTCTTCTCGTTCTGGCTCTCGCACGTGCCGCCGGAGCGCTTCGGCGACTTCTGGGCCCTCGTGCAGCGCGCGCTCGCACCGCAGGGGCGTGTCTTCTTTATCGACTCGCTGGCCGAGGAAACGTCGACGGCGCAGGACCACGTACTCACCGATCGTGACGCCGAACGGATGCGTAGGAGACTCGAGGATGGGCGCGAGTTCTGGGTCTACAAGGTCTTCTATCAACCACACGAGCTGATGGATCATCTCGGCGCGCGCGGCTGGAACATCGACGTCAACGAGAGCGGTATCTACTTCCTGTACGGATCGGGGAGCCGCGGCTAGGGCTCGATCTTCATGTCGGCGAGGTGGGCAAGTTTGTCGGGGTTCACGACGATGTGGATCGCCTGTACGCCCTCGTCGGTCAGGTCGATCGTCATCACCGTGGTCGCGTTCCCATCCTCGTAAAGAGCGATCGCCGGTTGGGCGTTGATGGTCATCACTCGCATGCTCGCGGTGGGAGGCGCCTTCTTCACGATCCCTACTAGGAAGCGCCCGACCTTCGCGGCACCGAGGATGGGCTTGCGGGCGGCGCGGGCGCGCCCCCCGCCGTCGCTGTACACCGCCGCGTCTTCGGCGAGCAGTTCCATCAGCGGATCCATCTCGCCCAGCGCGCACGCCTCGAGGAACCTGTAGGTGATCTCGTCGCGCTTCTTCTTGGATGCCGAGAAGCGCGGCCGGCGGGACGCGACGTGTTGCTTCGCGCGGTGCGCGATCTGTCTGCAGTTCGTCTCGGTCAGGCCGACGATCTCGGCGATCTCGGCGTAGTCGTGCTCGAACACCTCTCTCAGAAGGAACACCGCGCGTTCGGTGGGATTGAGGCTCTCGAGCACCACCAGGAACGCCATCGAGAGCGAGTCCGCTTGCTCGGCGCTTGCCTCCGGGCCCGGCACATCGTCGACCGCGAGCGGCTCGGGGAGCCACGGCCCGACGTAGGTCTCGCGCTGCACGCGCGCCGAGCGCAGGTGGTCGATGCAGAGCCGCGTGACGATCTTCGACAGGTAGGCCTTCGGCGCGGCCACCTCCTCGTCCACGGCTTCCCATCGGATGAACGCTTCCTGCACGACGTCTTCGGCGTCGCGCACACTCCCGAGCATCCGGTACGCCAGCGCGAATAGGTGAGACCGCTGCTCCTCGAAGGTCTCGATGCGGCTCATCTCTCCCATCATCATCTCGCCCTCTACAGACGAAGATGGGACCCGATCTGTGACATGTCACAGGGGGCGGGGCTATCCCGTCTATTGGGGGCGAGAAGGAGGATCGGATGACGAAATCGATGGTGGTCCGGATAGCGATAGCGGCGGCGCTGGTGTTCTACGTGGCCCTAGGGGTGTGGCCGTTCTTCTCGCCCCGCAGCTTCTACGACGCCCTGGCGACCTTCCCGCCCTACAACGCCCACTTCCTGCGTGACATCGGGGCGTTCACGATCGGGATCGGTGCAGGGGTGCTCGCGGCGCTGCGGTGGAGGGACGCGCTCACGGCAACCCTCGCCGGCGCGGCCGCCGCCTCGACCATGCACGTGATCTCGCACGTCGTGGATCGCGACCTCGGCGGAAAGCCGACGGACATACCGCTGCTGTCGCTGCTCGCGATCGTGATCGCCGCCGGCCTCGTCGCGCGGATCAAGGAGGTAACGAGATGAGGGTTCTTGTCATCGGCGCTACCGGCGCCCTGGGTGTCCCCACCCTGCGAGCGCTCGCCGCTGCCGGTCACGACGCCTACGGGTTAACGCGGACCCGGGAGAAGGCTCCCATGGTCGCGGCCACCGGGGCGCGGGCGGTGTTCGGCGACGTGATGGACGAGGTTTCGATCGAGCGCGTGGTCGCCGAGGTGCGTCCCGACGCGGTGGTGCAACTGCTCAATGCACTGCCGAAGCGCGGCCCCCTGCGTCCGTCCGAGATGGATGCGACGAACGAGCTACGTCGCGTGGGTACGCGCCACGTTCTCGGCGCGGCCGCGCGACACGGAGTCAAGCGGATGATCGTCGAGTCGATGATCTTCGGTTACGGCTACGGGGACAGAGGAGGAGAGGCACTCGACGAGGACGCGCCGTTCGGCGAACCGTTGCCAGGCAGCAACTCAATCCGGCGTTGGGCGCGCTCGGCGTGATGGAGTCGATGTTGCTCGATGCGACGACGCGCGGCGACATAGAAGGGATCGTGCTGCGCCTCGGGCTTTTCTATGGACCCGAGGTCGGCTCGACGAAGTTCATGACGTCGATGCTGCGCAAGCGCATGATGTTCCTGCCCGGCGGGGGCCGCGGGAAACTGTCGTGGATCCACGTCGAAGATGGTGCGAGCGCGATCGTCCTAGCTCTCGAGAAGGCGCCGGC
>JBOGWY010000317.1:0-8075 GCA_050694015.1 Actinomycetota bacterium
ACTACCGACCGCCTCGCCCGAGCCAGGATCAACCCTCCGCTCAGCCCGGCAGCGCCGCCGCCGACCACAACGACCTCGTACTCGTTTCCCAGCTCATCGGTCATCTCGTTCATCTGGGACCACCTCCACGGGGACGATACGGGCAAGTGACTCGGGACGGACGAGCTCGCCGGTGGCAAGTCCCTTGTGGACCGGCCGCCCGTTGTCTAGCTTCGCGTAGGAGTCAGACGCGGAATGGCCGGCTTCCCCGGAGTGGTTGGGAGCCGCGCGACGCATCTTCCCATCTCAACCGAATCGTCGTTAAGGGAGATCAATGTGGCTTGGAACAGAACCACCACCGTGGCGCTCGTGGTGGTGGTGATCGTGGCCCTTGTGCCCGCGGCCGCGGTCGCGGCGACCCCAACATGCTTCGGGAAGCGAGCGACCATCGTCTCGAACAACCGCGACCCGAGGAAGTACACGGACTTGCGCGGAACGCGCGGTGACGATGTCATCGTCGGGCGTGCCGGCAACGAGACGATCGCCGCGCTGGGTGGCGACGATCTGATCTGCGCGGGGGAGGGCGACGACTACATCAAGGCCGGGCCCGGCGACGATCTCGTTCGGGGAGGCGGCAGCATCGATGACATCTGGGGTGGCGCCGGCCACGATGGGCTCTGGGGCGGTGAGGGCCCGGCCGAGGGTCTCCATGGTGATCGGGGCAACGACCGGCTCTTCGGAGGTGGGGGGACCGAGGACTACCTCTTCGGCGGACCGGGCAACGACCGGCTCGACGGCGGGACTGGGGCCGACCTCGCGATGTACACCGAGTCGCCTCGTGGCATCAACGCGGATCTCCTCGCCGGCACCGCGACCGGTCATGGAAGCGATGACTTCGCTGCGATCGAGACTGTGTACGGGTCGATCTTCGACGACGTGCTCTACGGCGACGACGATGCGAACACGCTCGCGGGCGGTCCCGGAAGCGACGAGCTGCACGGGCGCGGTGGGAACGACCGGCTCCGGAGCGGCAACGGCGGCGACGACCTCCTCGACGGCGGCGGGGGAGTCGACACCGCGAACTACTTCCTCGGGTGGTTTCCGGTTGCGGCCGACCTCACCATGGGGGAAGCGGTCACCGCGGAGGGTGTCGACACACTCGTCGGGATCACCAACCTGGTCGGCTCGAAGGAGAACGACACCCTGATCGGAGACGCCGCCGACAACGTCATCCACGGGTCACGCGGTAGCGACGTGACCGACGGTGGCGCCGGGACCGATCTCGTCATCTTCCCGGACTCGTTCGAGCTCACTGTGGATCTCGTCGAAGGCACCGCCATCGAGGAGCGAGGTACGGACACTCTCGCGAACTTCGAGAACGTCGCCGGATCGTCATTCGGGGACACGATCACCGGCGACGGTGGACCGAACGTGATCTGGGGCGGTGGGGGCGCCGACAACTTGATCGGTGCCGCCGGCGATGACGTGTTGATCGGCGAACGCGGGCCCGACGGCGCCGACGGAGGAGACGGCTCGGACGCCTGCGATGCAGAAACGGAGATCGCCTGCGAATCCGATCCATCGCTCCGACCACCCTCGCGCGCGCTCTACCCGTTCCCGCTGTGGGATCTCGACCAACGGCCTGCCCGTTCGCTCACAGCCCTTTGGCTACGTTACTGACGGTCTCTAGATCGCGGTCGCCGGTAACGAGGTACGACAGCGCGAAGCGTTCCCTGCGCTCACGGAGCAGGTCGCGGATCTCGTCGCGCGAGCCGATGAAGATCGTCGGCATGGTCCAGACGTCCTCCGCGGTAACACCGCTCCAACCTCTTTCCTGGATCAGGCGTTCGGTCGCCTCACGCTTGCGATCGGTGATCTGTATCGTCACGAACGCGCAGATCTCGAGCTCCGCGAAGCGTTGCGGTCCCGCCTCACGACGAACGACCTCGACCTTGCGATCGAACGCTTCGGGCAAGCGGTCGGCCGCGCTCTCAGCGTCGTCGGGGCTGCGTATCGGTGCGGGCAACACTCCTATGACGTCGGCGACGCGCGCCGCAAAGGCGAGCATCTTCGGTCCGCCGCCTCCGATCAGCAGCGGGGGAGGTTGCGCGGGTCGCAGGTCGAGCGACAGACCGGCGATGGAGTAGTGCTCGCCTTCGAAGCGCACGGTTTCGCCCGCGAGCAACGACTTGATGACATGCACCGACTCCTGAAGGCGTGCGATGCGGGTGCGCGGGAGGTCGAAGGCCAGTCCCGCGGCGCGGAACTCCGGCTCGAACCATCCCGCTCCCATCCCGAGTTCGAAACGGCCGCCCGATAGATCGGCCAGCGTCGCTGCTTCCTGTGCGACCACCGCCGGATGGCGGAAGTCGTTCGCCAAGACCATCGTGCCGACCCGCAGGCGATCGGTCGATGCCGCGGCCGTCGCCAGCGCACTGAACGGCGCCCACTGGGGGCCGAGAGCAGACGCAGAAAGATGATCGCGGACGAGGAACACGTCGATCCCGCCGTCTTCGATCCGTCGCACGTGATCGATCCACAGGCGGCCGGACGATGGCATCTCATTGACGACGCCGAATCGGATCTGTCCAGCCATCCGGGGGGCGGCGCTACGCGGTGGATCCCGGCTTCACCCCTGCGAACGCGGAGACGAAGTCATCGACCTTCTCGAGCTTGGCGCACTCGACCTGGACCGCCGAGCCGTCGTTGAACCCGAACGTCACCTTGTTCGTCAGGCCCTTGTCGACGCCGAGCGACGCGACCTGATCGAGCAGGAACTCGCCGATGAGGTCCTTGGGTTTGCCCGTGAACGTGTAGTCGTAGATCAACAGCCGCCGATCGGTGAGTCCCACCGCGGACCTAACGGCCGGCCAGCTCGCCGCCGCGGAGCCTTCGGTTTGCTGTGCGGCCCCCTTCTTGGCCTGGCGGTCGGCAACGACCGCACCGACCGCGCCACCGATGCCCACCCCGAGCGTGGTGCCCCGAGGCATCGTTCGGATCGCGGCCAGCAGACGTTCCCCAGGTTCCATCACCTCTCCGGCCTTGCCTCGAAGCTTGTCGGTGTACCCGCCCATGCGGTCTCCTCTCTCTCGGTCCGCCGGCGCGGCGGCCTCGATGTAGCCGTAAACGAGGCGAGCAGTCAATGGGGTTGACGCGACGATTCAGTCGGGGAGCAAGGGGACCGACAGCCCCGGATCGCGTCCGAGGAGCACGGCGCGCGTGACGACCGACGAGCCGTACCGCTCGCGCAGGTCGTCGAGCGCGGCGTCGACGCCGGGCACCCAGCGGCGGTCGAAGGGCAGCGCGAGCTGGACGGCCGAATCATGGTCGAGGTTCGTGAGCGTCAGCCCGATGAGCGTGATGCCGCGCGTTCGGATCAGCGGCGTCGCCTCCCTCACGAGATCACGAGCGGTGGCGAGGATCGTCTGGGTTTGCGCCGTCGCTTGGGGAAGGGTGTACGAGCGCGTGGCTCGGGTGAGGTCGTCGAACCGCAGACGGAGGATGACGGTGCGGCACACGCGCCGCGCCGCGCGCAGCCGCCGCGTGAGACGATCGACGATCCCCACCAGAACGACGTCCAGCGACGCGGCCGATTTGGGCCCTCGTCCGATCGCGCGTTGCGATCCCATCGAACGGCGCCGCCGGCCGACCTGGACGGGACGAGGGTCGCGGTTGTGCGCGAGCGCGTGGATGTGCCGGCCCGACGCGCGCCCCAGCATCTGTACCAGCGTCTGCTCACCGAGGGCTGCGACCTGCGCAACGGTAGTGATCCCGGCGGTGCGGAGTTTCTTGCCTGTCACCGCCCCCACTCCCCACAGCGCTTCGACCGGGAGAGGATGGAGGAAGCCCAGCTCGTCGTCGGGGGGGACGACCAGGAGGCCGTCGGGTTTTGACACACCGCTGGCGACCTTGGCGAGGAACTTCGTCCGCGCGACGCCGACCGAGACCGGCAGTCCGACGCGTTCGCGTACCTCCCGACGAAGGCGCGTCGCGATCTCCAGCGGGCCCCCCGACAGCCGGCGCAACCCGCGCACGTCGAGGAACGCTTCGTCGATCGAGAGACCTTCGACGAGACCCGAGATGTCGTCGAACACCTCGAAGAGCGCCTTGCTGGCCTCGGAGTAGGCCGACATGCGGGCCGGGACGACGATCGCATCGGGGCACAGCCGCCGCGCCCGGCCGACCGGCATCGGCGTCCGCACGCCGTAGGCCTTGGCTTCGTAGCTGGCGGCGAGCACGATGCCCGGCCCCACGATGAGGGGGCGACCGCGGAGCGACGGGTCGTCCCGTTGCTCGACCGAGGCATAGAACGAATCGACGTCGGCGTGGAGGATCCCAGGCTGTTCGGGCATCGAACATATGTTCGCATACCTGAGGCCCCGGGTGCCGGGCCTTGCGGCTAGTCGCCCGTGGAGCCGTCGATGCGCTCGCGCAGGAAGTCTGCGTGGCCGTTGTGGCGCGCGTACTCCTCGATCATGTGGAGATAGATCCAGCGGAGGTTCATCGGGGGCCGTGGATCCTTGTCGCCCGACGGGATGACATCGTCGAGATGCTTGCCGCGCACCGCGGCTTTGCACTCCTCGATCTCGGCCCGGAACGCGTCGAGCGTCTCGGCCGCATCGGCGTCGTCGGTGTCGTTGAAGTCGGCGTCGTTATCGGTTTCGTAGCTGAAGACGTAGCCGATCGCCTGCCCGCCACCGCGGATGCGAAACCATCCGCGCTCGACCTCGGTCATATGGCGGACGAGCCCGAGCAACGACAGCGTGGACGGCGGCACCGCCCGCTCCCTCAGCTGCTCCGCGGACAGCCCCGCGCACTTCATCAACAGCGTGGCGCGGTGGAAATCGAGCCAGGATTCCATCGCCGCGCGCTCGCCGAGTTGGCGGCCCGGGTCCGTGCGCTCGACCGGCGGCGCGGCCCAGGTATCTGACATGTCGCCAACCTTAGAGGGAGGATCGCAGTCATGGACACCTCATTCGAGAAGGCGGTGATCAGAACGATCCGACGGCTGCGGCCCGGTGAGGTCGCGTCGTACGGAGAGATCGCCGAGGAGGCTGGTTTCCCACGCGCCGCGCGCGCGGTCGGGACGTTGCTGTCGCGCCGCGACGGACTGCCGTGGTGGCGCGTCGTGCGCGCCGACGGACGCCTCGTGTCTCCGAAGGAGAAGGAACAGGCGCGCCTGCTCAGACGGGAAGGCGTGAAGATCGTCGGGGACCGGGTCGTGAGCTAGTCGTTCCCCCGAGACTAGTTATCCGAAAATGTGTCCGAGATCCGTCGGATTCATTTGGGCCTTTTAGACGGACTTATTCCGATACATCCCCTTGCATCGCTAGTCCGTGTGGACTAGACACTTCCTTGTCGTTCGACGACGAGCGACCGGGAGGAGAAAGGGGTTGGGATGGACAGAACCACCGCGATCCGCCGGCACATCAAGGGGGCATCGCTGGCCCTCGCGTCGGGCATGGTGCTCGTCATCGGGCTCTTGCCCACGGGGGCGTTGGGTCACACCGAGGGACCGCCGGCAGGTCACTCGGACGAGGATTTCGCCGCCGACGATTTCTATTTCGATCACCACGCGCACGGCGACCAGCACGGACCGGGCACCGGCCACTTGCCCGGGTCGGTACAGAACGTAGAACTCGTGGGGAAACTCCGCGTCACGAAGTTCGACGGTGACATCTCCGACGTCTCGGCACTACAAGCGTCCTCCGACGGCAAGTGGTACGCATATCTCGGCGACTGGGGAGAGAAGTGCTCCACCGGAGGCGTGCACATCGCGGATGTCAGCGATCCGGCCAACCCCACCAAGGTCGGGTTCCTCAACGCCGGCGGCACCGCGTACCAGACGGAGGGCGTGCAGGCTCTGTCCATCGACACCGCGGCACACAGCGGTGATGTCCTCGTCGTCAGCAACGAATGGTGCGCGGAGAAGTCGAACCCGAAGCTGAACCAAGGCGGGATCAGCATCTGGGACATCGATGACCCGCGGAACCCGCAGGTCCTGGTCGACGGGTTCGGCGACTTCGATCTGCACGGAACGCGCGCCAACGAATCGCACAGCGTGATCGCGTGGGACGCCGGCAACGCGGCCTATGCCGCGGCGATCGACAACGAGGAGGAAGAGGACGTCGATCTGTTCGACATCACCGACCCTGAGAACCCCAAGCTGATCGCGGAGACGTCACTGCCGGGAACGAACACCGACGGGCATGGTGAGCTCAAGACCTCGCACGACTTCGACGTCTTGCAGTTCCCGGACGGAACTTGGCACCTGATGGTGTCCGACTGGGATGCCGGATGGGTCGACGTCGACGTCACCGACCCGTCGGATCCGACGATCGTCGGTGAGTACGACTATCCTGAATGCGATCAGCTCGTTCCGACCGCGTGTCCACCCGAGGGCAATGCCCACCAGGGTGAGTGGAACAGCGACGGAAGCCTGTTCGTCGGCACCGACGAGGACTTCGATTCGTTTAGAACCAGTCCGCTCACGCGCGTGACGGGTCCGGACGCGCCCGAGACCTACCCGACCGTTGCCGTCGGCGGAGCGCCGGTCACTATCCTGTCCGACACACGTCTGAACGGACCCGTGGCCTACGGTGGCTACGGCTGTCCCGGCGCGTCGACGCCGATCCCATCAGCGGACACCGTCATCCCCCCGAGTTCTCTCGCCCCCGGCGAGGAACAGATCATCGTTCTGCAACGCGGACCGGCTGATGACCCGAACAACACCGAAGCCGCGTGCTTCCCGGGCGAGAAGGCCGACAACGCAACGGACCAGGGGTGGGATGCGGTGATCCTCACGGGCCGCCATCTCGGGAGCGCCGAAGACGACGACCCGCCGAACTGTGGGTTCGGCGCGTTCCCGAGCGACGAGCAGATCGTCGCCGTCTGCACCAACCACACGGCGATGCATGAGCTGTTCGATCGGACTCCGGATTACACGGTGCCGTACCCGGTCGGCGATCCGGGGGACCTGGAACCGAACATCGGGGAGGTCGGCAACCGCGTCGACATCACCGCGACCTTCGATGGCTGGGGCTACACGCGGGTGCTCGACGGCTCGCTGAACGAGCTCAGCCAGATCGCGATCCCCGAGACGGCCGACCCTGCGTTCGGGATCGGCTTCGGCGACCTCACCGTTCACGAGGTCGAGGTGCCCAGGGGTGACGCGAACGAGGGTGGCGCGGCTCCCGACGACGACAAGCTCGCTTACTTCTCCTGGTACGCGGGTGGATTCCGAGTGTGGGACATCACCGATCCGAGCGCGCCCACGGAAGTAGGTCGCTACATCGATCCCCAGGGCAACAACTTCTGGGGCGTCGCGCTGGCCGAGGATCCCAACGGCGATCGCATAGTGCTGGCCAGTGACCGCGACTTCGGGCTGTTCGTCTTCCGGTACACCGGGGACATCCCGAACTAGATCCGTCGCGAACAAGAGTGCTTACAGGGCCGGCCGAAAGGCCGGCCCTGTCTGCTGCGGTGACGCTACGGCTCGAGATACGTCCAGCCCGTCGCCTCCGCGGGTAGCGCGGGCAGACGGAGCGTGACCGGGGTCGTGGGCCGCATGCGCGCGACGTTCGCGCCGAACGGGTCGACGGGATCTACGAAGAATCCATTCGGGCTCTGAGCGAGGACGTCGGCTTGGGCAGCTTGGGGCTCGATCGGGATCTGCAAACGGGCCGCGGCTCCGAGGAGTAGGTCGTAAGCGTGCTGGGCGTGGGTTGCCGCCGCCGTGTAGTCCGTCTGAAAGTACGCGATGACGGCTCGGAGCGCGGCTTGATCCGCCGCTACGACGGCTGCATCCTCCCGTCGCGCGAAACGACTCTTGAACACCTTGGCGAGGATCTGATTCGCCTGGTTCATGTATCCCACCGTCATCCAGCGCCCCATGCTGTCGATGTCGAACCGGCTGAAGTCATTCTCGGAGTGGATGTACGACATGACCGTCGCCGATTCGTCTCCCGTCCACGCGAAGAAGAAGTCGCCGTACGGCTGGAAGGTGACCCCATCCTCGAGATCGAAGCCGTCGTGGGGGTGCGCGACACCGACGTGATGACCCACTTCATGCACGAGGATGTGGCTGGGTCCGATCC
>JBOGWY010000318.1:0-9933 GCA_050694015.1 Actinomycetota bacterium
GCCCACGACTTCCTTCGTGCGCTCGCGGCCGAACGCGACCTCTCGCCCCACACGATCTCGGCGTATCGCTCCGACCTGGATCAGTTCGCCACGTGGGCGGGCCGGGCCCGGGCGCACAACCTTGCCGATATAGATCGCAAGCTCATCCGACGGTTCGTCTCGTACCTATCCGAGAATCGCTACGCACGTCGCTCGATCGCTAGGAAGGCCAGTGCGCTTCGCTCGATGCTCCATTGGGCCGTGGTCCGCGGCCTGCTCCCGATGAACCCCGCCGAAGATGTCGCCGCGCCCAAGCTCGATCGGCCTCTCCCGAAGATCGTGAAGCCCGACGACGCGGCACGACTGTGCGAGCTCCCGCCGCTCGACGATCCCGTCGGGGTCCGGGACCGCGCGATCCTCGAGCTCCTGTATGGATCCGGCCTCCGGGTCGCAGAGCTGTGCGGGCTCGATCTCGCCGACGTCGATCTGCGTCGGGAGTCCGTCCAGGTCACGGGGAAGGGGCGCAAGGATCGGCGCGTCCCGATCAGCGACGCCGCCCGCGTTGCCATTGCCGCATATGTCCATGATGCGCGTTCTGCGCTCGTCAAAGAGCGCGGCGAGACGCCGAACGCCTTGTTCCTGAACAACCGGGGAACAAGGCTGGGGCCTCGCAGCGTTCGTGCCCTCGTGACCAAGTACTGCATCGCCGACGGCCTTACTCCACTTACCCCTCACGGGCTCCGCCACTCGTTCGCGACCCATCTCCTGGATGGAGGTGCCGACCTAAGGGCGGTGCAGGAACTCCTGGGGCATGAGAATCTGGCAACTACACAGATCTACACCCACGTCTCTACCGAACGTCTGAGGACGGTTTATGAGCAGAGCCATCCCAGAGCCTGAGGCTCCCATGGCTGAAGACGAGCGTCCGCCTCCGCAGGAGGACACCGTCTCTATGGCGTGGACCGAGTACAAGGCGAAGGGGTCTACCGAGGCCCGCGACCAACTGATCATCCATTACTCCCCACTCGTGAAATACGTCGCGGGCCGTGTTGCCGTCGGTCTGCCTGCGAACATCGAACAGGCCGACCTGATGAGCTACGGGATCTTCGGCCTGATCGACGCGATCGACAAATACGACCAGACCAAGAACGTCAAGTTCGAGACTTACGCGATAAGTCGCATCCGAGGCGCCATCATCGACGAGTTGCGCGCGATCGATTGGGTTCCACGCTCGGTGCGCTTCAAGGCCCGCGAGGTCGAGAAGGCGTACGGCGCTCTCGAGAACAAGCTCAAACGGCCCCCGTCGGACGCCGAGATCGCGGAAGAGATGGGGATCTCGCTCGACGATCTGAATCACGTCTACACGCAACTCTCTACCGTCTCTCTGATCGCGCTCGACGAGATCACATCGCCCGACGGCGACAAGGGCGACAAGATGTCGCTCCTCGAGACGCTCGAGGACACCAAGACCGCGAACCCGATGGAGGCGTTCGAGTCCGAGGAGATGCGCGAGATCCTCGTCGACGCGATCAACCGTCTCCCCGAGCGCGAGAAGAAGGTCGTGACCTTCTACTACTTCGCCGGACTGACGCTGGCTGAGATCGGCCAGGTCCTAGGAGTCACCGAGTCGCGCGTGTGCCAGATCCACACGAAGGCCGTCCTCGGCCTCCGCGGCCGCATCTCCGAAGCCACCCGCGGGGAATAGCGGGACGGCCGAGCCGTCCCGCGGGGCGAGTAGACTCGCTCTCAATCACACACGCTCGCTGAGCTTTCGGTCCCCTCATTTGGGGTAAGCGGGCGGAGGAATAACCGAAGGAGGGGTTGAACCATGCCCGTCGTCACGATGAGGCAATTGCTGGAGGCCGGCGTCCATTTCGGCCACCAGACGCGCCGTTGGAACCCGAAGATGAAACGATTCATCTTCGCGGAGCGCAACGGCATCTACATCCTCGATCTCCAGCAGACGATGTCTGGGATCGAACGCGCCTACACGTTCGTGCGTGATCTGGTCGCACGGGGCGGAACCGTCCTGTTCGTAGCTACCAAGCGCCAGGTTCAGGACGCCGTCGAGGAGCAGGCGCAGCGCAGCGGTATGCCGTACGTGAACTTCCGCTGGCTCGGCGGGATGCTCACCAACTTCCGCACGATCCACGACCGGATCAAGCGCATGCGCGAGCTGGAAGACATGGTCCAGACCGGGGCGCTCGAAGCGCTGCCCAAGAAGGAGGCTCTACGCCTCACCCGCGAGTACGAGAAGCTGTCGCGCAACCTCGGCGGGCTGCGCGACCTCGACAAGGCTCCCGACGCGGTCTACATCCTCGATACCAAGAAGGAAGAGATCGCGGTCAAGGAGGCGCGCAAGCTCGGGATCCCGATCGTCGCGGTACTCGACACCAACTGCGATCCCGACGACGTCGACTACGCGATCCCCGGTAACGATGACGCGATCCGCTCGGGCGCGCTGCTCACCCGGGTGATCGCCGACGCGGTGATCGAGGGCAAGAGCATGCGTCCGCAGACCGGCAACGGCGAAGCGCCCGACGCAGCGGCGGCTGCAACGCCGGCGGCCGAGGTTCTTCCGGGGGCCGCGGCCGAGCCGAAGGCCGAGTGGGAACTGCAGCTCGAAGCCGAAGAGGCCGCTGCGAGTGCCGAGCGAAGCGCTCCACCGAAGAAAGTGACCAGAGCCGACGAAGGCAAAGCGGACGCGAAGGGCGACGAGCCCGGCGACCTGTCCCACCCCGCCCCGAAGGAAGGGCAGTAGACATGGCTGAGATCTCTGCGAAGGATGTGAAGGCGCTGCGCGAGTCGACCGGCGCCGGGATGATGGACTGCAAGAAGGCGCTGCAGGAGGCCAACGGCGACCTCGAGGCGGCGAAGCGTCTGCTCCGCGAGAAGGGGCTCGCCGACGCCGCCAAGAAGACCGGACGCGCCGCTACCGAAGGCATCGTCTACGCGTACATGCACCGCCCGACGCCGGACTACCCGCCGAAGCTCGGCGTTCTGATCGAGCTCAACTGCGAGACCGACTTCGTCGCGAAGACCGAGAAGTTCGAGCGCCTCGCGAAGGACATCGCGATGCACATCAGCTTCGCCGACCCTTCGTGGACGACACGCGAGGAAGTACCACAGAACGTCCTCGACGAGGAATCGGCGATCTACGCCAAGCAGGCGAAGGATTCGGGCAAGCCGGAGAACGTCATCGAGAAGATCGTCGCCGGCAAGCTCGAGAGCTTCTACAAGGACAACGTTCTCCTCGACCAGGAGTGGATCCAGGACAAGTCCAAGACGATCGCGGGCTTGCTCGACGATGCACGAGCGAGCATGGGCGAGAACGTCTCGATCGGTCGTTTCGCTCGGATCCGCGTCGGCGAGAGCGCGCAGGGGTAACTCCTTGAGCGACCAGCTCGCGCCGGCTACGAAGTACAGGAGAGCACTGCTCAAGCTCTCCGGGGAAGCGTTCGCCGATCCACAACACGGCTTCGGGATCGATCCCCGCATCGTGGCGTCGATAGCAAGGCAGATCGCGGAAGCCAAGGAGATCGGGACCGAGCTCGCGCTCGTCATCGGCGGGGGGAACATCATCCGGGGCCTCTCGGCTTCGGCACAGGGAACGGATCGCACGACCGCGGACTACATGGGGATGCTCGGCACCGTTATCAACGCGCTCGCGATGCAGGACGCGCTCGAGAAGGAAGGTGTCCAGACGCGCGTGCAGACGGCGATCTCGATGCAATCGGTCGCGGAGCCCTACATCCGCCGGCGTGCGATGCGTCACCTCGAGAAAGGCCGGGTCGTGATCTTCGCCGGTGGCACCGGCAACCCGTACTTCTCTACCGATACGACCGCCGCGCTCAGAGCGCTCGAGATCGGCGCCGACGTGATCCTCAAGGGGACGCGCGTCGACGGCGTCTACGACTCCGACCCGCTCGAGAACCCGGCGGCCGAGATGTTCTCGTCGGTCGACTACCTCGAGGTCCTCTCCAGGGGCCTCAAGGTCATGGATTCGACCGCGATCTCCCTGTGCATGGACAATCAGTTGCCGATAGTCGTGTTCAACCTCAAGGCCGGGAACGTGGTGAACGTCCTGTCCGGGGAGGAAGTAGGGACGCTGGTTCACGCCGGCGCGACCGCATAGGAGGCGTTGCAGTTGGCCGAGGACAGTAACCAGGTCTTCAGGGAAGCGGAAGACAAGATGCAGAAGGCCGTCTCCGTGAACAAGGAGGAACTCGCGTCTATCCGGTCCGGCCGCGCCTCGCCCACGCTGCTCAACCGCGTCACCGTCGACTATTACGGTTCTCAGGTCCCGCTCAACACGATCGCGAACATGGCGGTGCCGGAGCCTCGTCTCCTCGTCATCTCCCCCTACGACAAGAACGCGATCAGCGCGATCGAGAAGGCGCTGCAACAGTCCGACATCGGTATCACGCCGAACAACGACGGCAACGTGATCCGGCTGGCGTTCCCGCAGCTCACGGAGGAACGCCGCAAGGAGATGATCAAGGTCGCCCACGTCCGCGCCGAGGAGGGCCGCGTCGCGATCCGTGGCGTGCGTCGTCACGCCAAACAGGAGCTCGAGCGTTTGAAGAAGGACGGGACGTTGACGGAGGACGAGGAACGCGCCGCCGAAGGTCGGCTTCAGAAGCTCACCGACAAGTACGTGGCTGAGGTTGACGAGAACCTCGAACGCAAGGAAGCCGAGCTCTCGGAGGTCTGAGTGGCGGACGTGGCCGCGCACGATGACTCGTCACAGGTAGCAGTGGCCGACGCGCCCAGCGGCGCGGGCCGATCGCTCCGTCAGGCCGTGATCACTGCGGTCATCCTGATCCTGCTGATGATCGGCTGCTACCTGATCGGGCCGATCGCCTTCTTCGTGCTCGCCGCGGCGGTCGTGCTGACCGCGTTGTTCGAGCTCCTCGACGCGCTCGTGCAGACCGGGCACCACCCGAACGTCGTACTCGGCGTCCTCGGTGGATTCGGGATGATGCTGGTCGCGTTCCTCGAGCGTCCCGTGCTGATCGCGGTGATCGTCGTCGCGTCGATGTACCTCGCGTTCCTACTCGCGCTCCGTCCCGGGCGCGGTCGTTCGTCGACCAGTGATGTCGCGTGGACGATGCTCGCGTTGCTGTGGGTGGGAGGAGGCGGCGCGGCTGCGGTGGCGATGCTCCGCCTCGGGAGCGATCCGGTGCTCCTGCTGATCGGGTTCGTACTGATCACGGCGGTGGACGACATCACCGCGTACTTCGCCGGCAGCTCCTTAGGACGGCACAAGATGGCGCCCTCGATCTCACCCGCTAAGTCGTGGGAAGGCGCGGTGGGAGGCGCGATCGGAGCGATCGTCGCCGGCGCGGTGTTCGGTCTGCTGTTCGACGACCTCGGTCCGGTGCACGGCCTCGCGATCGGCGCCATCGCCGCGGTGCTGGCCCCGGTCGGAGATCTCATGGAATCCCTGGCCAAGCGCGAGATCGGCATCAAGGACTCGGGGCGGCTGCTGCCCGGCCACGGAGGGCTGTTCGACCGCCTCGACGCGATCCTTTTCTGCGCGCCGGCGGCCTTCCTTTACCTACGGTTCGTCGTCTATTAGCCTGGTTCCGTAGCGGACGCCCCATGTGACAATCGATACGTGAGCACCTCTCAACGGAGGCGCGTCGTCGTCCTCGGCTCCACCGGATCCATCGGTCGCCAGGCCCTCGACGTGATCCAAGCCGATCCCGAACGCTTCGAAGTCGTGGCGCTGGTCGCCGGCAGCGACGCGGACGGGCTCGAGCAGCAGGCCGGCGCTTTCGGTGTGACCACGACCGGGCTGGGGGCCGAGGATGCCGCGGAGATCGCGACGCACGAGGACGCCGACATCGTGCTGAACGCGATCGTGGGAGCCGCAGGGCTCCGCGCCACGATCGCGGCCCTGGAGCGCGGCAAGATCGTCGCGCTGGCCAACAAGGAGAGCCTGGTGGCCGGCGGCGAGGCCTGCGCGCGTGCCGCCGAGCTCGGCGGCGGGACGATCGTTCCCGTCGACTCGGAACATGCCGCGCTCGCGCAGGCGCTCGAGGGTAGGGATCGCAGCCACATCGCCGGCATCGTCATCACCGCGTCGGGAGGGCCGTTCCGTACGCGGAGCGATCTCGAGGGAGTCTCGCCCGAGGAAGCCCTTGCTCACCCAACGTGGTCGATGGGTCCCAAGATCACGATCGATTCCGCGACGCTCATGAACAAGGGTCTCGAGGTGATCGAAGCTCATCACCTGTTCGGGTTCTCCTACGACGACATCCACGTGATCGTCCATCCGCAATCCGTCGTCCACGGCATGGTGACCTTCGTCGACGGAACCGTGTTGATGCAGGCGGCGCCGACCGACATGCGGATCCCGATCCAGGCCGCGCTCTCGGCCCCCGAACGGTTCCCGATGTCGATCCCCCCGGTGGACCTCGCCGCCCAGGGACATCTGGACTTCGAGCCTGTAGACACCGACAGGTTCCCGAGCCTGGAGCTCGCGTACGAGGCCGGACGGAGGGGCCGGTCGTTCCCCGCCGTCCTCAACGCCGTCAACGAAGAAGCCGTGCGGGCGTTCCTCGGCGGAGCGATCGGATTCACGGACATCGCCCGGATCGTTGAAGCCGCGCTCGGCATGCACCACGGGTTCGACGTCGACGACCTCGAGAGCGTCCTGCAGGCCGATGCCGCCGGTCGCCGGCTCGCCGACGAGATCATGGATCGTTCGCCGCAACGCGTCGGGGGGCACGCGATGAGCTCCGGAGTGGAAGCGACATGAGTCTCGGCATCGTCCTGTTCATCGTTGCACTACTCGTCGTGATCATGATCCACGAGGCCGGTCACTTCATCGCGGCGAAGCTTCTCGGCTTCAAGGCAACGAAGTTCTTCGTCGGCTTCGGGCCCACCTTGTGGTCGATCACGCGCGGCGAGACCGAGTACGGCATCAAGGCGATCCCGGCCGGTGGTTTCGTGAAGATCATCGGGATGAACCCGTATGAGGAGGTCCCCGCCGCGGATCAACCGCGCGCGTACGGGAACCGTCCGAAGTGGCAGCGCGCGATCATGATCGCCGCCGGCCCCGCGACCCACTGGCCGCTCGCGTTCCTGATCCTCGTTATCACCGCGATGACGGTCGGTTTCCCTACAGGTGAACCGACCAACACGATCAGCGCGATCGAGACGCGAATCGAAGGCGACTCGACCCCCGCCGCCGAGGCCGGATTCCTCCCCGACGACACGATCGTTGCGATCAACGACGAGCCGGTCGACTCGTGGGCGGACACACGTCGAGCGATCCGCAACGCCGCGGGGGAGCAGACGACGTTCACGATCGACCGTGACGGTGAGACGATGCAGATCTCCACGACCGTCGGCAGCGCGCTGTTCGACGCCGACGACAACCTCGTCGACTACGCGGCGCCCGGCGAGCAGCTACGCGCGCCCGAGCCCGGCGAGATCGAGGTCGGTTTCCTCGGGGTCTCACCGTCGGAGCGCTACGACAAGGCGTCACCCGGCACCGCGATCGTGGACTCGGGGCGCACCGTCGCGTTCTTCACGTGGCAGTCGATGACCGGGTTGTTCGAGCCGTTCTCGACGGTGTTCAACGGCGAGCTGTGGGCCGCGCTCCAGGGCGAGGGGCCGCGCGATGCAGAAGACGGCGGACCCGTGGGGATCGTGGGTGCCGGGCGCGTCGCCGGCGAGACCGTGCAGCTCGGGCGTTACTTCGCGTTCGCCAATTTCGTGGCGGGCCTGACGATCTTCATCGGTTTGATCAACCTGCTGCCCCTCCCGCCGCTCGACGGAGGGCACCTGGCGGTGGTCGGTTACGAGGCGATCACGCGACGCCGCGTCGACGTCCGCAAGCTGATCCCGGTCGCGGCCGCGGTCATCTCGTTCCTGGTGCTGTTGTTCATCGCGGTGCTGTATCTGGATCTCGCGCGACCACTGCGCGTTCCGCTCTAGAGGCCTAGCTCTGCGTTCGGCCACTCTGCGACCGGCCTAGCTCTGCGGCGCGACGAATCCCTTCAGGAGTGTGCCGACGTCGGCCATCCGGCGCTTGTCGAGGAAGTCGTCGGCCCAGTTCGGCTTGTCGGCGAGGAAGCCGGAGAAAGCGATGATGCGCGTACCGGGGGCCGCGTCGCGGAGCAGGGGAGCGAGCTGACCGCCGTTCATCTGCGGCATCAGAAAGTCGAGGAGTACGAACGTGGGCTGGTGCTCCTGGGCGAGGCCCAGTGCCTCTTGCGACGTGGCGGCTCCGCCGATCACCTCGAACCCGTCCTTGGTCAGCAAACGTGTGACGAGATCGCGGATCTCGAGGGAATCGTCAACGATCAGCACAGATCCGAGTGGCATCCGCCGACTCTAAACGCGTACCCCCATAGACTGGACGCGTGACCTTCGAACGCCGCAAAACACGCCAGATCCACGTCGGGAACGTCGCCCTAGGGGGCGATGCGCCCATCTCCATCCAGTCGATGACGACGACGAAGACCGACGACGTCCAGGCGACGCTCATCCAGGTTCACGAACTCGCGACCCAGGGGGCCGACATCGTTCGGGTGGCCGTCCCACACGAAGGGGACGCTCTCGCCTTGCCCACGATCGTCGCCGAGGGCGGGGTCCCGATCATCGCCGACATCCACTTCTCGGTCCGCCTGGCGATGATGGCGCTGGAGGCCGGGGTCCACGGCCTACGACTCAATCCCGGGAACATGCGCAACCCGAAGCACATCAAGCAGGTCGCAGAAGCGGCGACCGAGCGCGGGATCCCGATCCGGATCGGAGTGAACGCCGGATCGCTCGACAAGAAACTCGTCGCGAAGTACGGACGCCCGACCGCGGAAGCGCTCGTCGAGAGTGCGCTCTACGAGATATCGCTGCTCGAACAGCACGGCTTCACCGACATCAAGGTTTCGGTCAAGCACCAGAACGTCGCCGAGATGATCGCGGCCTACCGTCTGCTCGCGACTAAGACCGACGTGCCGTTCCATCTCGGTGTGACGGAGGCCGGGACACCTAAACAGGGCAACATCAAGTCGGCGATCGGGATCGGGACGCTGCTCGCGGAAGGGATCGGCGACACGATCCGGGTATCGCTGACGGCCGACCCCGTCGAAGAGGTGAAGCTCGGCAAGCAGATCCTCAACGCGCTCGGCATCCGGCAGGAAGGGTTCGATCTCGTCGCGTGCCCGTCATGCGGTCGCGCCGAGCTCGACGTGTTCGCTCTCGCGGAAGAGGTCGAGGCCGCGATCGAGAAGATGGACCTGCCCCCGATGCAGATCGCGGTGATGGGTTGCGAGGTCAACGGGCCGGGCGAGGCACGTGACGCCGACATCGGCATCGCCGCGGGGCCCGGACGCGGTCTCCTCTTCTCGAAGGGCAAGCAGATCGGATGGGTGCCCCACGACCAACTGGTCCCCGCGCTCCTCGAAGAGGCCGAACGCGTCGCCGCCGAGATCCGCGCGGCGGGCAGCGATGGCGGCGATAGCAGCGATGGTGGCAACGGCGGCAACAGCCGCCCGACGATCGTCAAGGGGGCCGGGCGCCGCCTCCTCGACGTCGGCATGAAGCCCCCGGCCGGCTAGGGATCCGGTGGTTTGAACTTCCCGTTCTTCCGGTCGCGCTCGGTCTTGGCCTGGTGACAACTCCAGCATCGCGGCTTCAGGTTCCCATTGGACGTGGGACCCCGCGCCGCGCGCGGTTTCACATGATCGAATTCGGTTCGGAAGCGGTTGCCGCAATCGACGCATCGCACGCCGTCGAAGTCCGGCGACGATCCGAGCTCGAGGGCCACGGCCACTTCAACGGGTATGTGCCGGGTCCAGCGCTTGAAGTGACGCAGGTCCTTCCCATCGAAGAACACGCCGTTGAGGAACGCGTCATCAGCGATGGCACGCGCGACCTGCGGTGCGACCGGCCCCACCCCGGGGATCTTGCAGATCTCGCCCTCGCGCACGTCGGTCCAGC
>JBOGWY010000319.1:0-8767 GCA_050694015.1 Actinomycetota bacterium
ATGTTCGACGCAGTGGGAACCGCCACGGTCGCCGGCATCGGTTGGTTGTAGACGGGGATCTTGCACGGCGGCAGGAAGGCCGCGTCGGTGGTCGCGGGTTCGTCCGGCCCCCGGTAGTTCTCCTCGAAGCAGGTTCCCTCGCCGAGACCGTCCCACGCGATGTCGATCCCGTTCGGCGAGTCGCCCTCGGGGGAGTTGAAGAAGTTGTTCGAGATGCGTAAACCCGAGCTCATCCATGGGGGCACCGCCGGCTCGCCCGTCGTGAACGGACCGGTCGGTCCGAGGATCAGTCCGTAACCGGAACCGAGCCACAAACCGTAGCGGTCGTTGCCCCAGAACTGGTTCGACTGGACCGTGTTCTCGTTACCACTGAGGAGGACACCCCGGTCCCCACCGGGATGAAGGCGAAGTTCGCGAACACGGTGGCCTCCACATCGGACGTCTCGAGATAAGGGTTGAAGTTGTTGTTGTAGACCTTGTTTCTCTCGAACACGAGATGCTCTTGCGGGTAGTTCGGATGATCGGTCTCCGAGTCGGAGACGAGGCCCACCGCGTTCCCGAAGAACTCGTTGTCGTGCACCCAGACGTGGTTGCCCTGTGTTCCGGAGTATCCGAGCACGTTGTGATACGAGCGGCACCGCGTGACTTCCATCGAGAACCGGCCCGGCGTTTCCGCAGAACCCCCCGGATAGATGCCACCGTCGCCGCCACCGAAGGCCTCACAGTTCTTCATGAGGCCGTGGTCGTTCGCGAACGTGAGGAACGGATAGTCCCGGCTGTATCCCGAATGAACTTGATCGATAACGAACCCGTCGGTGTCGAGGATGTAGATACCGTGCTCGAGCCCGTGCCACACCGATACGTTCTCGATGATCAAACCGTCGGCCCGGTCGCCGCGGATGACGACGTGTTTGTTGAACGCGCCGTCGATCACGACATCGCGTGCCTCCGCACCCATCCCGCGCAAGGTGATGTTCTTCAGGCCGACGATCGCGATCAGGTTCTGCGCGTTCGGGTTGGCGACGTGGAAGTCGTACGAAAAGGTCCCATCGGGATTGTCCGCGGGGAGATCGGGACTCGCGACGCTCGGCTCCTCGTGATAGGTCCCGGGCCAGATGCGGATCAGAGCGCCGTCGGTCGCGGCGTTGACCGCAGCCTGGATGTGCTCGTAGGCACATTCACCCGTCTTGCACACATCGAGGACCTGGGTCGGCTCCCGGGTCTGATCCGGTACCGAGCCCGGCCGGGGCGGTGATTCGATCGGTCGCTCCTTGTGGGCCAGGGCGGCGGGGGCCGGAAGCAGAAACAAGGCAACGAGCAAGGACACCAAGAACCGGGGCATGACGTTCCTCCGAGAGATGGGGTGGTCTTGGTTGATTCGCTGTCCAGGGGGGACATCCCTCCCCCGGAGCCGGCGCGCCCGTGCCGGCCCGGAAGGCAGACCGCACTTCGGCAAGCGCCAGTACTGGCGCGATTTCGATTCGCTCGAATGGGCGCGAGCGGGAGTTCACGCGTGGTGGTGGAAAGGCTTCCTCGAAGACAGAGGTGGAGCAGGTTTCGTCACGGAGCAACGCCTTTACGAGCCGTGACCGGCGCGTGTGGTCGTCCGAGCCCGCAGGGTTGGCGCATGGAAGGTCGAACCTCACCTGTATGCGAGAGAAGGTGGCTGTAGTCGCTCTGGCGGTCGTGGCGAGCTTCGCGATCGCGGCCCCTGCCTCGCCACGAGACGTGGACGCGACCCCCGCGGCCGCGACCGGCCCCTTCGCGCAGTACTGGGGCTACGCGACCCCAGTGCTGGTGGTCGAGAAGGGCGGATCACTCACCTACACGAACCTCGACATCATCCGGCACGACCTCGTGCACGACGTCGAGACCGACGGCTTCGGAGGACCGAAGCGGATGCTGTGGTGCGAGAAGTCGGGTGGCGACGGGCACCATCACGATCACGGAGCGGCGTGTCCGGTCTTCTGGTCGAAGCAGATCGGGCTCAACGGGTCCGCCACGGTCCTCGGCCTGAAGAACCTCAAACCCGGCACGATCTACACGTTCTTCTGCACCCTCCATCACGGGATGAGGGGAACCCTGATCGCGCGCTAGCGAGAACTACAACCGCACCCGCAACGAACGAGCGCGAAGACAGTCGTGATCGTGGGCACGCGTCTCGATGTGGCGACGCATCACGATCACGTAATACTCGCCCGCAACCAGAGGCGCTTCGATGTCCCACAGACCCCGCATGCTCGTGCGATCCCGCCCGAAGAGTTGGTCGGGTCCGTCCTGGACCCGGAACAGCCTCACCGTCCTGTTCGCGACGCACGAATCGTTACGAGACGTGACGTTTCCGTTCGCCCCGTCCGGCCCGCCATCGTGGATCTTCGCCTGCGTGCGCGCGGCGAACGGATGCGCGCCTGACGGTACGGCGCTCACGACGAGGACCAGGACGGCCACGCAAGCGGCCGAGAGAACCCGGGCGACGGACGATCTCATCTCTCTCTCCCCTCCGCCCCCGCACGCCCGATTATGTCGGCACCACGACCGGAAGGGAAGGGCCCTCTCGAGTTCCCTAGACTCCCCCGCGTGCTGATCCTGAACCGCAGTGAGGTCGAATCCCTCCTCGATGTCAACGCCTTGATCGACGGGCTCGCTTCCGCCTTCATCGAGCTGAGCGCAGGCCGAGCATCGGTGCCACCACGAGTGGCGGCGTTCGCGCCCGGCGATTCTGGCTTCCTCGGCGCGATGCCGGGATACGTCGACGGGATCCTCGAGGCGAAACTCGTGTCGGTCTTCCACGGCAACCATTCGCGCGGTCTCCCGTCCCACCAGGCATTGATCTGCCTGTTCGACGGCGAGACGGGTACACCGCTGGCGGTGATGGACGGCGCGCACATCACCGCGATGAGAACGGCCGCCGCGTCGGCGCTGGCGACGCGCACGCTCGCGCGCGATGACGTCACGGTGCTGGCCGTCCTGGGTGCCGGGGTCCAGGGGTCATCCCATCTCGAAATGGTCCCCCGCGTGCGCGCCTTCGAAGAGATCAGGATCGCGAGCCGCGAGCGTGCCCACGCAGGAGCTCTGGCGAGACCGAAGCGCGCGATCGTCGTGGACACGTTCGAAGAAGCCGTGCGCGGCGCCGAAGTCGTCTGTGTCTGTACCGATTCCACTACGCCGGTCGTCGACGCGTCGTGGTTGTCACCGGGAACCCATGTCACCTCGGTGGGAGCGAACCCCCGCGGTGGCGAGCTCGACGGCGCAACCATCCGATCGGGTCTCCTGGTCGTCGAGTCGCGCGCGGCCTTCCAGCCGCCGCCGGCCGGCGCGTTCGAGCTGCAGGGGATGGATCCCGCCGCTGCGGCCGAGCTCGGTGAGGTTCTGGACGGGACCCACCCGGGCCGCACCGACGACGCACAGATCACCGTCTACAAGTCCATGGGTCACGCAGTCGAGGACGCAGTGGCGGCGCGCCTTGTCTACGAACGCGCAGTCGCGACGGGGATCGGCGCGCGCGTGGACATCTAGGGGCCCGGCGCGGTGCCAAGTTTCTCGAGATGGACGACCACCATGTCGGGGGGAACGAAGACGTACGTGACGCGCAGATCGAACGGCCCTCCGACGGTCGGATGCGAATAGCTCATCTCGCGCGAGAACGAGCTTTTCGAGTCCAGTGCGGCACCCAGGTCGCCGAGGATGTCGGGCCGGTCCACATAGACATCCGTGGCGAGAGCTCCGATGAACGCGGGTGCCTCGCCCTGGGATGCCTGCACCGCGGCCGCATTGAAGTCGATCAGCTCGAGCTCGCCGTCGCCGCGCGCCTTCCACGTGAACGTCGGCAGCGGGAAAGAGTCATAGAGCGTCTGCAACGACTCGTCGGGCGCGGCTCCCCCCGACATCGCTCGCCGCCCCGTTCGCTCCTCCGACACGAATCACCATCCGGTCCCCGCCCGCCTAGGTCTCAATCCTGCGACGTGAGGCGAAGCGATACAAGCCCTGCCGGTACTCCGCGAGACGCCGAGTCGAGGAATATAGGCTCGGGACAGGCGTTTCCGTAAGCAGATAACAAACGACCCAGGAGGCGACAGTCGTGTCAAACATGCTTGAAGTGAGCGAGCAGGACTTCAACGAGGTCGTGCTGGGGTCCGACATCCCTGTGGTCGTGGACTTCTGGGCCGAATGGTGTGGCCCCTGCCGTCTCGTGCATCCCGAGCTCGAGAAGCTGGCGGTCGAGTACGGGGACAAGGTCAAGGTCGTCAAGCTCAACATCGACGACAACCCCGGCATCGCCACGAAGTACGGGATCATGAGCATCCCCACGATCGGATTGTTCATCGACGGCGACGTGAAGGCACAGGTCGTCGGTGCTCGTCCCAAGGACGACATCGTGATGGGGCTCGGTCTCAGCGCCTAACTCTTTTTCCGATAATCAGTTTCAGCTAACGCCCGGCCCCCGAGCCGGGCGTTTTCCGTGGATCATCCCTGGGGCAGGAGCCCGTCCGCCGGGAGCGAATTTGTCCAATAAGTACCAAAAAGCGGACCAATCGGGGGTATCTCATGAGGCACACGAGAGCACTGGGCGTTGGGGTAGCGGTGGCGCTGCTGGCGGTCGCATCCGGATCCCTGCCTGCGGTGGCCAGGCAAGACGAGGACGAGCACAGCAAGACCATGCGACAGCTCGCGGTGCAGAAGATACGGGTGGCCAAGGACGTTTATGGCGAGGGCTCGGATCTTGCGTTCAAGGACGACCTCGTCATCGCCGGCACCTTCCAGGGCACGGGCATCTTCAAGATCCTCAAGACGGCGCCCTACATCAAGCAGATCAGCTTCCTGACATGCGCAGGGGGCCAAGGCGACGTATCCGTGATGGGCGACTACGTCATCGTGTCGGTCGACTCCGCGCTGACCGGACCGACGTGCTCGCCGAAAGACACGGCCTCGGCAGATCCCGCCACCACGACGTCGGGCGGCGCGTGGGAGGGGATCCGCATCATCGACATCTCGGATCCGACGCGTCCGCAGTACGTGACGTCGGTCGACATCCCGTGCGGTTCGCACACGAACACGCTGCTCCCGGGTAAGAAGAAGACGTACGCATACATCGAGAGCTATCCGCTCAGCGGACAGGGCAGCGACTGCAACTACGCCGCCCATCGCAAGGTGCAGATCGTCGAGATACCGAATGACAACCCGAAGAAGGCGAAGCTTCTCGACGCGACGATCGACGTGTCGCCCAACATGGGGTGCCACGACATCACGACATTCCCCGAACGCAAGCTGATGTTCGGTGCCTGCATCACCCAATCGATCGTGTGGAGCATCAAGAACCCGACCCAGCCCGAAGAGCTGGCGCGCATCACCAATCCCAACATCTCGATCCATCACTCGACCGCCATGACGTGGGACGGCAAGATCCTGATCCTGGGCGACGAGACCGCCGGCGCCGTGGCCGGGGGCGGATGGGGCAGCTCGGATTCGACCGCCGGGGCGGCGTGGTTCTACGACGTATCCGATCCGGAGAACCCGACGGAGCTTGGACACCACTCGTATCCGCGCGCACCCGCGATCACTCCCAGTGTCGTGGTCGGCGAGCGGGCCCGGTGGACCAACCACAACTTCAACGTGATCCCGATGAAGGACCCGAAGAAGTACCTCCTCGCGGTCTCCTACTACCTCGGGGGCATCGCGGTGGTCGACTTCTCGGACCCGGCCAACCCGGAAGAGCTCGGCTACTACATCGACTTCACGGAAGGGGAACCGCCCGAGACGTGGTCGTCGTACTGGTACAACGGACGGATCTACACGAACGACTTCACCAACATGGGCGGCGTCGGAGCCTACGAGTTCACGGGCACGACCTCCCCGAAGACCACTCGGTTCTTCGGACGGGGGCCGCTCAACCCGGACGGAGAGGTCAATCCACAGGTCCAGATCTGGAGCTTCAGGTAGGGCGCCGGCGCCGCTTGCTTTGCCACTCTTGTGAGCGACCGATGACACATCCGGGCCTCGGAATGCCTTGTCTGGGTGCGTCGTTAGAATCCGACGGCTGAGGGCCCATAGCTCAGCTCGGTTAGAGCGCGCCCCTGATAAGGGCGAGGCCGATGGTTCAAGTCCATCTGGGCCCACAAGACTCACTCTTTGTGAGAATTGCGTCGTGACCACCCCCGATCGAGATGTCCTCAAGCAAACGTTCGACGGCGTCGCGGAGATGTACGACTCGGCGCGGCCGGACTATCCACCTGCTCTCTTCGATGACCTCGCCGACCTCGCCGACCTCGACCCGTCGTCCTCGATCCTCGAGATCGGATGCGGGACGGGGAAAGCGACGATGCCGTTGGCCGAACGCGGCTTCAACATCCGTTGCCTCGAACCCGGCGCCAACCTGGCGGCGCTGGCGACGAGGAAGCTGGCCCAGTTCCCACACGTACACGTGACTCCCGAGCCATTCGAGACGTGGGACGCACAAGGCTCCAAGTTCGATCTCATCTTCGCCGCGACCTCGTGGCACTGGATCGACCCCGAAACGCGTTATTCGAAAGCCGCGTCCCTGCTGGGCCCCAGGGGTCACCTTGCTTTCTTCAACGCACGCCACGCCTTCCCCCGCGACGTCGATCCGTTCTTCCTCGAGCTGCAGGAGGTCTACAACTCCATCGGATACGGGGCCGTAGAGGCCTGGATCCCCGGCTACGACACGTGGCCGCCTCTCCCACCCGAAGAGATCCCCGACGAAGGCGATGAGATCACCGGCAGCGGGCTCTTCGTCCACGTTCAGGTTCGTAGGTACGTGTGGGAGCTCGTCTACGACGCCGACGAGTACTTACGGCTCCTCGATACGTTCTCGGGACACATCGCGATGGAACCGAAAACGCGTGCGTTCCTCTATGACGAGATTCGGCAGCGCATCGAGGCCCGCCCCGAGAAACGGGTGCGTCGCCACTGGCTCGCCGTCCTCCACGTCGCGCGGCGGACGCCATGACGGTCTCCGACACGTTCGATCTGCTCGACTGGAAGCGGCGCATCTTCGATCTCTATGCGAGGGTGCGCGCTCATGACGAGCCCCTTCGCGCGTGGGAACTGTGGCGGGCGACGCGCGACGAGATGTTCAAGATGCATCCGCAGTCCCCGGTCCCGGAGGCCCGACGCGACACGTTCGCGGGCATCGACCTCTTCGACTATGACGCCGCTTTCCGTGTGATGGGAACGGTGCGCGATGCGACCGAGGAGCACTACGCGATCCCGACCAGTGACGACGGAACGATGCGTTTCACGCGCATCGGCATATGCGAGTTCGCATTCGACGGAGAGCCGTCAGAACTCGAGCTGTACTGGCTCGACGCGTACGGCGGTGGATTGTTCCTCCCGTTCCGCGATGCGTTGAGCGGCAAGGAAACCTACGGAGCCGGTCGCTACCTCTTGGACACCGTCAAGGGTGCCGATCTGGGCACGAGCGGAGACAAGATAGTGCTCGACTTCAACTTTGCCTACAACCCATCGTGCGCCCACGACCCGCGCTGGGTGTGCCCGCTCGCGCCGCCGGCGAACCGGCTCCGACAAGCGATCAGGGCCGGCGAGAAGGTTCCCGCCGGCCCCGGTCACTAACGAGACGTTTCCCTAGATAAGTCCGACCTCTTCGAGGTACTCCTGCGCGAGGTCGGCAGGGTCCTCGACGTCCACGTTGGCACGCTTGTTGAGCTCAGTGATCGCGTCGGTCTCGAGAGACTCGCTCACCGAGTTCAGGAGCTCGGCGATCTCGTCGGTGAGGACCTCGCTGCGAACGAGCGGCGTGATGTTGTCGGCCGCTTGCAGGTTCTTGTCGTCCTCGAGCACCACGAAACCGTTCTCAGCGATCGAACCGTCGGTCGAGAACAGCAGACCGACATCGATCTCACCTCCCGACAGGGCAGTGATCGTCGCCCCGTACTCGAGTGGCTTGAAGTCGCCGAAGGTGACGCCGTAGGTCTTCTTGAGGCCCGGGATACAGAACGGCCTCTCCGGACATTCGGGCGGCCCACCCAGGACCATGTCGCCGGCGACGTCCGCGAGGTCGCTGACCGTGGTCAAGCCGAACTCGTCGGCGGTCTCCTGCGCGACGACGAAGGCGTTCGTGTCGATCACGTCGGAATGCGGAAGGGTCTCGAGGCCCATCTCGGCCAGAGGTGCTTCGAGATCTGCGGCAACCTCCTCGGGATCCCCGGTCGGCGTCGAGTTGGGGTCGACGACGCTGAGCAAGCTCGCGAGGTATTCGGGAGCGATGTCGATCTCACCACTTTCCATCGCCGGGAGCCGCACCTCACGCGATTCGAGCGTGAGCTCGCGATTGACCGTGTAGCCCGCGTCCTCGAGCACCAGCGCGTACATCTCGCCCACGATCTGCGCCTCGGCGAAACTGTCGGAACCAACCGTGAGCTCGGCCTTCGGTTCCTCGTCGGCACCGGCATCGGTGCCGCCTTCCGGTTCGTCCCCTCCCGGCCCGCCACACGCACTCATCACGAGGATGAGAGCGAGCAGGGCCGCCCCGAGGACGCCGTTGCGGAATCTCCGCATGGGTCGTCTCCTCCCTGTTTGTGGGGTGTCCGGCCCCAGCATTTTGTGGACGCTTCACCCTAACGACACCCGTCGTGAAAGTAGTTCCGTTCGCGAGCTTTCCTGGGGCTAGTGGGCTGACGCGGAAGAATCCGCCGGAAACCCTCGCGATTCTCGGGTCGTTTGGTCACGATGGTTGATGTAGCCGACAGGGAGGTGACATGCGTCAGCCATCCGTGTTCGTTCGCAGCCTGCG
>JBOGWY010000320.1:0-8960 GCA_050694015.1 Actinomycetota bacterium
CTCAGGTACCGGACGCTACCGAGGCGCGACGCATGAGGGAAGGGCCTTCGCGGTGCGTATGGCACGAAGGTGAGATGTCTCTAATGGATGCCTCATGAACCGCTAATGCTCGCCGGATATCTCTGTCTCCGTAAGCAAGTGAGCCGAGTGGAGGAGGCAGAGATGTTCGGAAGAGCAGGGTTGTGGATGTTGGTGCTGGCCCTGATGGCGGGCCTACCGGCAGGAACGGCGCTCGCGGCGGGAGACGACGACCCCAAGGTGGTCCTGAGGCGCGACGACGACGCTGCCGAGGTGGTAGCGGTCGACGATGATGACGACGGCGACGACAGCACCGCAGCGACGAGTGGTGTCGACAGCAACGACGGGACGAACAGTCGCTACACGGATGTCAGCCGAGACCGGGATCGCAGCCGCGGTGACCTCACGAGGGACCGGACGCGCGACGGCGGTGACCGCACCCGCGACTGGAGTAGGCACCACACGAACGATCGCTCCCGCAACGACACGCGATAAGCGCCTAGACAACTCGAGGGGGCGGGGTGGTCCCGCCCCCTCGACGCGTCCGGTTTTACTTCTCTGGAGGACCCTCTGCAGTGGCCGGATCGAGGCGGTAGCCGATCCCCCGCAACGTCTTGATGCGCTCCTTGCCGAGCTTCTTGCGTAGGTACCCCACGTAGACGTCGACGACGTTGGATCCTGGGTCGTAGTCGTAGCCCCACACGTTACTGAGGAGCTGCTCGCGTGACAGCACCTGCTGTGGATGACGGAAGAACAACTCGGCCATAGAGAACTCCCGCGCACTGAGTTCCATCGTCCGGCCCTCGACGGTGAGTCGCCTGGTACGCAGGTCGAGGGCCGCGTCGCCCGCGGTGAGGACCGTCTCTTCCGGGGTCCGCTCCGCGCGGAGGCGCGCCCGGATCCGTGCGAGCAACTCGTCGAAACTGAACGGTTTGGTCACGTAGTCATCCGCGCCGCCCTCGAGTCCCGAGACCGTGTCCCTCACCGCGTCGCGCGCCGTCAGGATGACGACCGGTAGATCCTTGTCGCGCGAACGCAGCCGCTGCAGAACCTCGAACCCGTCGATATCGGGCAATCCGATGTCGAGGATCATGAGGTCGAACTCTCCCGTCTGTGTCATCGACAGCGCGTCCTCGCCCGTTCCGACCACGGATGTCGCGTAACCGTTCGACTTGAGCCCTTTGGAGAGAAACGAGGAGATCCGCGTCTCGTCCTCGACGATCAGGATGCGTTTCACGTCGCCTCCACTCCATCGGCGTCCCCGTCCGGCTGATCGGTCGGTAGGACGAGAGCGAACATCGCGCCGACCCCAGGAGAACTATCCACTTCGACGCGCCCATGGTGCGCGTTCGCGATCGCCTGAACGATCGCCAGGCCGAGCCCAGACCCTTCGGAGCGCCGCGTCCCATCCCGTCCCCGAGCGAAGCGCTCGAAGATCCGAGCGCGGTCCTCGGGTCGGATCCCGCGGCCACCGTCCTGCACCCAGAGCCGGGCATATCCATCACCGATCGCGGAGCCGAGTTCGATCCGGTCCCCATCGGTGGTGTTCTGGTACGCGTTCTGGGCGAGCTGGATCATCGCTTGGGTGACGCGTTGGCGGTCGGCGACGATCCTGCCCTTGCCGACCGGACCGAGCATCCAGTCTCGGGGGCCGAGGGCCGACGCCTTGGCGTGTACCTCGCTCGTCAGAGACGACACCTCGACGAGGTCTAGGTCGAGCAGATCCGGACGTTCCGAGCGCGCCAGCAGCAGAAGATCCTCGACGAGTCTGGACATGCGTTCGAGTTCGTCCAGCACGAGCCTGATCGTCTTCGCTCGTTCCTCGGGATCCGACTCGATCGTCTCGAGGTGTCCTCGGATGATGGTGATCGGCGTTCGTAACTCGTGACTCGCATCGTCGATGAAGCTCTTCTGTGTGTGGAAGGCGCGCTCGAGACGATCCAGCATGTCGTTGAAGGTCCGCGCGAGCTGCGAGACCTCGTCATAACCCTCGACTTCGATGCGGCGGGTCAAGTCGGTCTCCGAGATCGACCGCGCGGTCTGTCTCACGCTGCGCACCGGACCCAGGATCCGATCGGCCATCCGCCACGCCAGCAGCGATCCGACGAGGAGAACGATGAGACCGGTGGCCGCGGCTCCCCCAACGGCAGCGGTCGTCTGGCCGACCTCGAGATCGCGGAAGAACGCTACGACGAAGACGCCCCGCGTCTCCTGGGCAGCGTTGATGGGCACGGCCAGGAACTCGACCGCCCCTTCGGGGCTGTCGACCACCCCGCGCTCGGTACGGGTCAGCGATCCCCAGCGCTCTATCAACTCGGGATCCTTGTCCAAGCGGTACGGGACGACTGTCCGGCTACGCAGGAACGGCCTCCCATCTACGAACGTGATGATGGCCTCGTTGCGTGAGGGGACGTTGCGCTCCAGGAACGTCTCGAAGATCTCACGCACGCGCCCGGCGAAGGGCTCCCCCGTTTCGGGATCGTTGCCGCCGGCAAGCTTCCGCAACTCTTTGGACTCCTGAACCAGATCGCGATCGATCCGCTCATCCAGGCGGTTCACCAGGATCTGGCGAACGACCAGAACCGAACCGGCACTCGCCAGGGCGAGGAGAACGACGAACCACGTCAGTAGACGCAAACGGATGCTCGACAACGCGCGTCGTCCCCGTTCCGTAACGTCCCCTCCTGTCTCAATCATCGTCACGTCCGCCGTCGGTGTCGTCGTCGGCTCCGTCGTCGTCGTCGGCTCCGTCATCGTCGTCGTCATCGTCGCCCGCCGGCGCGGGTGGTGCCGGTGCGACGCCGGCCCCGGGCTCTTCGGACGGTGGCGGGGCCGGAGCAGGTGCAGGGGCTCGCGGCGTCCCATCGCGTTTGTCGCCCCCGCGTTCGCGCCGCTCCCCCCGCTTCTTGCGCTCGTCCGGTTCCCCCGCGTCCACGTCGAGCTGGATCTCCGGAACGCGCGACGGCGCCGGTGACTCCAACAGCTGATACACGGCGGTGCCGCCCGCACCGATCAAGAAGGCCAGCGCGGCGAACAGAAGGAACCGTGCGGTGCTCATCCGTCCATGGAACCCCTCGGCTGTAAAAGGAGGGTGAGCCCAACATGAGAATCTTCTCATCTTCCACGAGATGAGAACGTTCTCATCGACTGCTCATGGGGGCCTCAGCCTCGGCCGGTAGCTCTGGGTCTAGAGACAGAACGGATCGAGGAGGAGCGAACGATGAGAGCGAGTGCCGAGGTGGCACCACCAGACCACGCAGACGAGCCGAACAGATGGCGCTTCGCAGAAGGCGACGCCATCACGCCGGGGCGCTATGCCCTCAAGCTCCTCGGTGGTGGGACCCGGTACGAGGCCTATCTCGCGCACGACGACACCTTGTTGTCGATGGTCGTGGTCAAGATCCTGCGCCCCGACCGCGTCGACGACGAGCGCACGCTGCAACCTCTCATCGACGAATACGCGGCGGTGCGAGCCCTGGATCATCCGTCGATCGTGCGCGCCTTCGATGCCATCCTGAACGGTCGGCGGCCGCACATCGTGCTCGAGTTCCTCGACGGGCCCCGGCTATCGACCCTGATCCGGAAGTACGGGCGGCTGCCGCTCGAGCAATCGATCCCGCTCGCGGTGCAGCTGTCGTCGGCATTGCACTACATGCACTCGAAGCGCATGGTTCACCTGGATGTGAAGCCCTCGAACGTGATCATGGGCGCGCCGCCGCGACTCATCGACCTGAGCATCGCTCGTAGCTTCGAGGACGCGACCAACCTGCGGGTACCGGTCGGGACCGACGCGTACATGGCCCCCGAACAGTGCGAGTTGGACCCTTCGACGCCGGTGGGTCCAGCCGCGGATGTGTGGGGACTCGGCGTCACTCTCTACCAAGCGGTCACGGGACGTCTTCCGTTCCCGAAGATGAGCCCGGGCGAGCGCCATCCGCAACTCGACATGGATCCTGTGCCGCTGGATGACGACATCCCGTCGGGTGTCGTGGAGCTGATCGATCGTTCGCTGCGACGCGATCCGGACGAACGCCCGACCGCGCGTCAGCTCGCGCAGTCGCTCGAACCTCTTGTGGCGGCGCTCCCACGGCGTCCGGTTCTTAGTCGGTTGCGCCCGCGGCTGTGACGCGCCACATGACGCGCGCGTGAGAACGCTCTCATCCCGTTCTAACGACCGTTTCACATCGGGTGGCTAGAACTAAAACCGTAAGCACGGAGCTAGAGGAAAGGAGAGAGGTATGGGATTAGGCAGGATCGCGATACTCGCAGTAGCCGGGTTGCTCGGTATCGGTGGAGCGGTTGCGCTTGCAGACGACTCGGATCGCTCGACGGTTTCCGCCGTCGATGTGAACGATGACGACGACGCCCGGCGCGATGACGACGGCACCGATCTCGTCGCGGTCGACGAGGACGACGACGATGACGGCGACGACACGAAAGGGAACGACGGAACGGACGGTGGCGACAACACCGGCGACGGTGACGCGACCGACGGGATCGACGGCACCGCTGGAGGCGACAACACCGGCGACGGTGACGCTACCGATGGGAACGACACCGGCGGTGGAACCACCGGCTAGTTAAATAGATCCAAGAGGTAGAAGCGGCGTCACGAACCTAGTGGCGCCGCTTCTGCTTGCGAGGTCCGCGTCGATGCGGTCTTGGGAGGCGATAACAGCGAATAGAGAAAGGCGGGTGACCGCTTAACGCGCGGGCGAGCCGAGTGGGCGATCCGTCGCCGACTCGGTCCTCGGCGGGCCGATGACGATCGCCTCTCGCTGACGGAGAACGCCACTTGCACGATCGGCGATGTCTACGTCGACGACGACATCGAAGCTCTCCGCGACGATCGCTCGTCCGCGGCTCGGCCGAGTGATCGAGAGCTCGTTCCGAACCACGGCGACGACGGCACCTACGACGGCGCCGAAGGTGAGGCTCCAGAAGCCGATCAGCACCGTCGACGCGAGCGGCCGAACCATCGTGAAGCTCCCGAGCAGCAATGCGACGATGGCCGCGACGAAAGCGCCGATCACGCCTCCGTCGACCATCATCGATCCGATCTTGCGGCGCGAGCCGCGCTCGATCAGACGGATATCTCTAGCGATGATCGCTCTATCGCCGACGGGCAGCCCCGCCTCGGACAGGCGGTCAACCGTCCTTCGGGCGTCCGGAAACTTGTGGTGCGTCGCGACCGTTCGGCGCCGTGGGCGAACCACCGTTGGTTTCTCGACGCTCCTGTCGAGCTGCGCGATCGTGGTGCTCATCTCGTACCTCCTCGTGCTGGATTCTCGAGAAGGTGATCTTGCGCGACGTAAGTCACGATCCATCGCGCCCGCTGTAACGGCTCTGCAACGTTTCGACCACAGCTACGAACGAATGAGTGGTTCCAGGCGCGCCGATATCCACCGCCCGCACCCCTAAACTGGCATCGGAACAAGCGCCCGTAGCTCAGCCGGATAGAGCGTCGGACTTCTAATCCGAGGGTCGGGGGTTCGAATCCCTCCGGGCGCGCACCATAAGTGCAGGTCAGAGGCCTATTCGACCTTCGACATCGATGACGCCCGAGAAATGGGACACAAAAAGGCCACAGGTTGCACTAGAGTTGCCCCCGTGGCGTCAATCACCGAGGTGTCCCGCAAGCGCAAGGGCAACCGCCGGCGCGGCTCCAAGACCGACGGGACACTCGTGATGTACAAGGTGCGCTACCGCGATCCCGACCGCAAAGAACGCTCCCGCACCTTCCATAAGAAGATCGACGCCGAAGAGTTCGCTCGCTCGGTGGAGACCGACATCTCGCGCGGCGACTACCTCGATCCTTCCGCCGGCAAGGTCACGCTCGGGCATTGGGCCGAGGAGTGGCTCGCCACCACCCGCCACCTCAAGCCCAAGACGCAGGAAGGCTACGAGGGCATCATCCGTAAGCACATCCTCCCCAAGCTCGGGAACCGGAGTCTGTCGTCGGTGCGGCCGATCGACATCAGGCGCTTCATCTCCGAGATGGTCGACGCCGGCTACTCCGCGTCGCGGGTGCGCCAGGCCCGCCACCTGCTGGGGATGCTGTTCACCGCCGCGGTCGAGAACCGGGCGATCCCGAGCTCACCGGTGGTCGGCGTCAAGATCCCCCGCGAGCAACGTCGGGAGATGCAGGTCCTCACCGCGGAGCAGGTCCGGGCCGTCGCCGACAACGTGTCCGAGCGCTACCGGGCACTCATCTATCTACTGGCATATGGCGGTCTGCGGTGGGGCGAGGCCGCGGCCCTGCGGCGAGGCAAGATCAACGTGATGCGGTCGCGCATCGAGGTATCGGAGTCGGTGGCGGAGACCTCCAAGGGTCTGCACTACGGAGCTACCAAGACGTATCAGACACGGTCGGTCGCGATCCCGGCGTTCCTCAAGGACATGCTCGCCGAGCATCTCGCCACCTTCGTCGACAAGGGGCGCGACGCCTTGGTGTTCACCACGGAGGCCGGGGCGCCGCTGCGCAACAACAACTGGCGCAGCCGGGTATGGGAGCCGGCGCTACGGGATGCGGGTCTGCCGAAGGTGCGCATCCACGATCTGCGTCACTCGTGCGCGACGTTGCTGATCGCACAGGGGGCCCATGCGAAAGCGATCCAGAGGCACCTGGGACATTCGTCGATCCAGATCACGTTCGATACGTACGGCCATCTGCTGCCAGACGAGCAAGACCGTGTTGCCGACGCGTTGGATGCAACTTTTCGAGGGTCCGCGCCCGCTCGCCGATAGCACGACGCTCGATACTTACACCATTTGTTCGACGAAGATCGGGACGACGCAGCGGAGGCAAAGGAAGACCACTTCACACGGACACTGCGAGGGAATGAGGTTCGCCGTTAACGACAACCTTGAGACGCCGCTCAGTGAGGAAGAGTTGCTTCAAGGAGGCGCTGTTCTCCTCCTTCTCCTCGATCCCCATGAATGGATGCATCGCCGCGTCGAAAAAGTAACTTTTGTCGACCAACACAGTCTGAAGCGCCGCGTCAGCGTAGATCTGACTCTCCCGGGGTCCGATGTGATCATCATAGAGAAATTGCCCTTTGTTCCCGTCGCGTTCTTGGATAAGCGAGTTCTCATCGACTTTGACGCCCGCGACGAAGCAGGTTCGTCCGTACCTGTATTAACGAAACAAGAGAACAGCCGAATAGCGTGGGCAGCTCTCGCACGAGCAGCCGAACACAGCCTCCCCGGCGGGCTAGCCGATCTGGATGAGCAAACACTTCAGGACCTTCGAATGATTGTCGGGGGTGGGCCGGCACGTGCGCTCCAAGCCCTAGAGCGCATCGAAAGGCGCGCTTCGGTACATGGGGAAGCGGCGGTTGCGCTCATGAAGAGCTGGGCGTTTCGGTCGCTTGCGTACGATCTCGCGACGAGGTTCCTTTTGTTCCTCGCCATCGATGACGAACCCGGCGCTCGACGTGTGCTCAAGTTCTCGTACGTGACACCCCTGCAAGAACCGACGGATCTGCGCTCCCGCCTCCGAAGAGTGGCATCACAATTCGGCTGGATACCGGCCGAGTTCGATGTCGCGGTCCCCGCGATCGGAGAAGCCTCGAGTTACCACTGCGAATTTGCGCCCCCCGCTGAGCTGGAGGTAGTAGCGAGCGAGCTGATGGTCGAAACCGTGGACGAGATATACGTCAACCAAGGTGACACCGCCGGACCACGAGCTCACGTCTACATCGGGCAGGAAGTCCCGACCTCTGAGGGATGGCTCACGGTGTGGCTGCGAGCTCCAAGGACAGGTCTGCTGCGTGCTGCATTCGTTGTCACAGGAGTGACCTTGCTTCTCATCGTGTTCTTTCTCGACGAAAAGCGGATTACTCAGATTGAATCGAACCAGCCGGTAGCGATCCTGTTGACGATCCCAGCCTTGGTCAGCAGCTTCATAGTGCGACCTGGTGAGCACGGCCTCGCAACAACGTTGCTGACGGGAATCAGATTGGCGGTTGGGTTGTCCGGTTTGTCGGCCTTGGCCGGAGCGGCCTTCCTGGTCGCTCAAGTAAGCGATGGAGCCCTCCTAAACTCGTGGAGAGTGCTTGCTGCCATCGCAGGAATCTGTTTTCTTTCCTGTGTAGTGGCCTTTATGGGCTTCGGCCCCGTCGGCCGAATCGGGCAGGCGCGTTTTCCTGTCACAGCCTTGGACGAGGATGAAGACAATGGCGAAGAGAGCTAAGTCGAATCAAAGGAAGTCATCGGCTGCGTACCGAGTGGATTCAGCCGAGGGCAATCGCACGCGCCAATTTGTTCCGAAGGACGCTTCTACTGTCGCCAACGATGTCAAGAGCCTGACAACCTCGGTCCGGAAAGGCCAACAGACCAAGAAAGCCTAGTTCGGGCCGAGAGATGTCGGGGGCAGGTCTCAGTATTCCCTGCTTTGCAGGCACACACTGCCGATTCAGATCACGTTCGATATGTATGGCCATCTGTTGCCGAACGAACAGGATCGGGTAGCTGCGGCGCTAGATGAGACGTTTCGACGGGTGGCCGAGACACGGAAGAACCGGTAGTGCGTTAGTGGCAGCCGGCGGAAGGCCCAGTGAGAGTTTGAATGGGTGATGTCGTCTTTATAGAAGGGGTGCCGAGCTCCGGTAAGACCAGTGTCGCGCGCGAGATCGGAAAACGCATTGAGGAAGTCGAGGTCATTCACGGGGACGAGTTAGTCAAGAAATGGCTGCGCCGACGTTCCTTTACTTCGAGCTTCGCGGAGGAGATGTTCGGACGCCTGCTGGATCGCGTCGAGGTAGCCAGGGCACGGAGTGATGTCGTCGTGGATATGACCATTCCAGCGAGTTATCTAGTGGGCTGACGCGGAAGAATCCGCCGGAAACCCTCGCGATTCTCGGGTCGTTTGGTCACGATGGTTGATGTAGCCGACAGGGAGGTGACATGCGTCAGCCATCCGTGTTCGTTCGCAGCCTGCG
>JBOGWY010000321.1:0-2229 GCA_050694015.1 Actinomycetota bacterium
ATCGAGAGCCTCGGTGACATACAACTCGGTGATGCGAACGTTCTCCACGGTGTCGTCGGCGCGGCACCACGCGATCTGCTCGCCGCGCTTGAGCGTGCCGTGGAACATGCGGCACAGCGCGAGCCGTCCCACGTACGGCGACGCGTCTAGGTTGGTGACGAGCGCCTGCATCGGATGGTTCTCGTCGTAGCCGGGTGCGGGGATGTGTTCGAGGAGCAGCTCGAAGAGCGGTTTGAGGTCGCTGCCCTCCTGGTCGTCGGCGAGCGACGCCCATCCCGCCCTCGCGTTGGTGTACGCGATCGGGAAGTCGATCTGATCCTCGTCGGCGTCAAGGTCCAAGAACAGCTCGTAGACCTCGTTGACGACGTCGGCGATGCGAGCGTCCGGACGATCGACCTTGTTCACGACGAGGATCACCGGGAGCCGCGCTTCGAGTGCCTTTCGCAGCACGAAACGCGTCTGCGGCAGCGGGCCTTCGCTCGCATCGACGAGGAGTAACACGCCGTCCACCATCGTCAGCCCGCGTTCGACCTCACCTCCGAAATCGGCGTGACCGGGGGTGTCGATGATGTTGATCTTCACGTCGCCGTAACGGACCGCCGTGTTCTTGGCGAGGATCGTGATGCCCTTCTCGCGCTCGAGGTCCATCGAGTCCATGACGCGATCGGCGACCTCTTGGTTGGAGCGGAACGCGCCGGACTGCCACAGCATGGCGTCGACGAGTGTCGTCTTGCCGTGATCGACGTGAGCGACGATCGCGACGTTCCTGAGGTCTTCTCGCGCAGGCATAAGGGTCTCTCCGGTTTGGGTTACCCGAGTCTAGGTCGGGCGGAAACCTATGGGGATTCGGCGACGTCGGCCGCACGGGGCGGCGAGCCCGGCGCCACGGCGGCCAGATCCCGCACGGGATCACGCTTGCGCGTCCCCGACGTGGCCACCAGCACGCCGGCCAGGATCAGCCCGGCCCCCGCGAGTTGTGCCGGACCGGGCTCCTCGCCGAGAGCGACGGCCGCCAGGGCCATCGCACCGACCGGCTGCAACAGCAACACAACCGATGTGATCGCGGCCGGCAAGCGCGGGAGCGAGCGCGAGATCAGGAGCCATCCGGCGACCTGCGCCGTCAACGCGAGCGCGACCAACCATCCGTGGCTCTCGAGTCCGGGGTTCCAATCGAGTTCGGCGGTCGCGATCCCATAGAGCATCGCGACGACCGCCGATACGAACGTCGCGTGGAACAACGGTCCCGCGACGCGACGCAGATCGCGCGATCCCTCGCGGAGCACGAGGATGAACACGGCGTACGCGATCGACGTACCTATCCCGAAGACCACGCCGAGAGCCGGGTCCTCGCCGTAGACGTCGCTACCCACGACTCCCGAGATGAGGACCACGCCGATCAGCACAATCGGGATCGCGGCGAACAGCGTCGCCTGTGGCTTCTCCTTGAGCACCGCCCACGCCGCGAATCCCACGAGCAGAACCTGCAGGTTGCCCAGCACCGTAGCCAGGCCCGCGCCGACCGCGGCGATGGCGTGGTGCCATAGGACGAGGTCGGTCGCGAAGAAGACCCCCGCGATCCATGCCAGGTTGCGCGTCCGAACCGGGAGCGCCCCGTACCGGCGTCGCTCCGACAGCGTGATCAGCGCGAGGAGTGGCAGGGCATACAGGCACCGGTAGAACGCGACCGTGACCGACGACGTCTCGGCGAGCCGCACGAGGACACCGGATGTCGCGATGCACGCCGCCCCTGCCGCGGCGGTAAGAAGAGGTAGATCGCGCATGCGAGAGCGAGACGACATCGTCGTGAAGGGTACGGCCGTGTCCTCGTTACCGGACACAAGCGAGAGGCTTAGAGGTTCCCTATGCCGATCCCCGAGGCGATCTGGTGCACGGCGGCGCGGCTCGACCCGGCGACGAGGATCAGGAACCCATCCTCGTCCACGAATGCCACTTCGACCACGCTTCCGATCAGGAACTCGTATCCCGTGACGTTCTTGCCCGGCCGTCCCAAGGGCACGACGTGCGCACTCGGAACGTGGCGTCGGATCTCCCTCGCGAGGTTTTCGTCGGTGGTCTCGGACGGATCGAGTCCGGCGATAACCACGGCACCGGCGAGCACGCCGTTACGCGTCACGCCGCGTGCTTCCAAAGCGGATACCTCGCGGTCGAACCCGGGGAGCTCACCCAGCGATGCCGAGGCCTGATCGAGCTGCGGGATCCCCTCGGTCT
>JBOGWY010000322.1:0-1951 GCA_050694015.1 Actinomycetota bacterium
CCCGCGACGCCGACGCGATCCGCCATCACTACGACGTCTCGAACGACTTCTACGCGCTGTTCCTCGGCTCCTCGATGACGTATTCGTGCGCGTACTTCACGTCGGACTCGGTCGCCCTCGACGAGGCGCAGAAGGCCAAATACGAACTCGTGTGCCGCAAGCTAGGCCTCGAGCCCGGGATGCGACTGCTCGACGTCGGGTGCGGGTGGGGTGGGTTGGTGATGCACGCGGCACGGGTCCATGAGGTGTCCGCAGTCGGCATAACGATCTCGCGCAACCAGGCGGAGCTGGCCGAGAAGCGCGTGGCCGAAGCCGGACTGGCCGACCGAGTACAGATCCGACTCCAGGATTACCGCGACATCCACGACGGGCCGTTCGATGCGATCTCCAGCATCGGGATGTTCGAACACGTGGGCCTGGCGCAGTTCGAGCGCTACTTCACTCGGTTACGTGAACTGTTGCGTCCACGCGGTCGTCTGCTGAACCATGCGATCTCGCGGCCGCATCCGTCTAAGGCGAGCTTCGACCCCGATTCTTTCATCGCGCGCTACGTGTTCCCCGACGGCGAGCTCCACGAGGTCGGGGCCGTCGTGACGATCATGCAGAAGCTCGGTTTGGAAGTACGCGACGTCCAGTCGCTTCGAGAGCACTACGCGCACACGCTCAGAACCTGGGTCGCGAACCTCGAGGCGCGCTGGGAGCGGGCCTCGGAACTCGCGGGAGCAGCTCGAGCGCGAGTGTGGCGCTTGTACATCGCGGCGTCGGCGGACGCGTTCGAAGCGGGCCGGATCAGTGTCCATCAGGTTCTGGGCGTCCTTCCGGACCGCGACGGCGGCAGCGGGATGCCGCCCACCCGTGCCGCGTGGCAGGGCGTCTAGCGATGCCCTACAACGAGACGCTCGCCGATCGCGTGCGCGAGATCGTGCAGGAGAGTGCCGAGCCCGTGGAGCGCAAGATGTTCGGTGGGGTCGCGTTCATGGTTAAAGGCCACATGTGCGTCGGCGTGATCAAGGACGATCTCGTGCTGCGCCTTGGTGGCGACGGAGCCGACGAAGCGCTGCGCGATCCCAACGTGCGGCCGATGGACTTCACCGGACGTCCGATGAAGAACTTCCTCTACGTCGCTCCGAAGGGAACCGCCAAAGAAAAGGACCTGCGTAAGTGGGTCCGGCGAGGGCTCGAGTACGTCGGGAGCCTCCCGCCGAAGGCCGACGCTAAGAAGAAGGCCTAACCGAGCGCCACGAAGCGTCGTTGCTGCATGACCCCGAGTTCTATGCTCTGCGCGGCTGGGCGACAAGGGCTCCAACCTAGGTAAGGAGGGAATCGTGCTGAAGGATTTCCGAACCTTCATCCTGCGCGGCAACGTCGTCGACCTCGCCGTCGCCGTCGTCATCGGGGCGGCATTTGGGGCCGTCGTGACGTCACTCGTTACGAACGTCCTGACCCCGATCATCGCCATCCCCGGAACGGTGGACTTCTCATCGCTCTCGATCGACATCAGCGGTAGTCGGATCCTTTACGGTCAGTTCCTGAACGACGTGATCGCTTTCCTTCTCATCGGGATAGCGGTCTACTTCTTCATCGTCAGGCCGGTAAATGCCCTGGCCGCGCGCCGCAAAACCGAACCCGATGTTGAGAGCACCACCAAGGACTGCCCTCACTGTCTCAGCAGCATCCCTCGCGACGCGACGCGGTGTGCCTTCTGCACGTCCGCTCTGTCGTAAGGGAAGAAGTCCTAGCGGTAGACATCCGTCGTTTCGGTCGTTCAACGTCCGACGAAACCGAGCATCCGTTTCCACGCGTCCTCGCACGCGTCGCGATGTGCATCGAAGCTGCGGTCGAAGAAAGAGTGCGGCGCGCCTTCGTAGATCACGATCTCGTTCTCGACTCCGGAATCGTCAAGCGCTCGACGGAACCGGTCGACCTCGTCGCGCGGGATCCCTTTGTCGGC